>JBKPCR010000338.1:0-13212 GCA_046727435.1 bacterium
AATCGGGCCGGAGCCGCTCAATAACACCCAAGACAATGTCGCGGAGGGATTCCACGTCGTTAGGTGAACCGACAAAAACTTGAACGCCAATCATAGCTTGGTAACTCCACTACCATGATCCTGCATAAACCAAAGCGCCTAACGCCCGCGGCTCATTATTATACACATCTCTGATTAGGCGGGATGAGCTCATCCGAAGTGCTTGATTTATGGCGCCAACTACAGGCCATCGCCCATCCGCCTCGTTAAGCATAAATAGCTGATCTAAAAGGGATTTATGACTTGTGTATAATGATGAGCGCCCGCGGTGAGCCGCGCCTGATAGCCGGAGCGACGCAGGAGCGAAGGCTATTGGGCGTCAGCTCCACTGTGAGGTGAGGCTAGAACTGGCCTCCCGAGATTTGGCTGGGTGGTTCATACAGGTCTGTCCCCAGTTTTCGTTTGGGTTGTCGCGTCCGCCCTCGGGTTCTCGGTTTTCCTTCCCACAACTTCCCTGTGCCGTCGAGGGTTCACCCCGAGTCGTGGCGGCTCCGGCGATACGCCTCAATCGCCTTTCTCTTTTCGCGCCCGACTTCTTCCAGCTGCTCCAGCCACCGCTCCCGGAAGGGCATCAGCGCGTCCCGCAACGTTTCCGCCACCGCCAGGTTGCGGAACCATTTCTTGTCGGCAGGCACGATAAACCAGGGCGCCTGTGGCGTGCTGCAGTGGTTGAGCACGTCCTCGTATGCCGCGGTGTCGTCATCCCAGTACGCGCGCTCCTGCCAATCGGCGACCGAAAGCTTCCAGGATTTGATCGGATTTTTCTCCCGTTCGAGGAGTCGCTGCTGTTGCTCCGCTTTGCTGATGTGCAGGTAGAACTTGAGCAGGAGGGTGGCTGCATCCGCCAGCAAGCGCTCGAACGCGTTGACGTGCGCATACCGCGGGCGCCAGACTTCCTCCGGCACGAGGCCATGAACGCGCACCACGAGCACATCTTCATCATGCGAGCGGTTGAAGATTTTGATGTGGCCTGCAGGGGGCGTCTGAGCGTGGACGCGCCAGAGGAAATCGTGGGCGAGTTCCTCTTCCGTCGGGGCTTTAAACGAAGCGACGGCGCAGCTTTGCGCGTTCAACAGACCCGCCACGTGGCGAATCGTCCCATCTTTCCCGCTGGTATCGCGCCCCTGCAGGATGATGAGGAGGCTCTGCCGCCGCACCGCGTACAGCAGTTCCTGCAGTTCGATTACCTCGCCGATGAGCCGGGCGGTCTTCTGCTCAGCCTCCTTCCGCTTGAGTCCCGCGTCCTCTCCCGGATCACAATCCTCGAGCGTAATCCGGCGCACGCCCTCTAAGCGATGTGCATAGCCCATAATGCTCTCTTCAAATGATCGCAAGAGTCTAGGTGCACGAAAGTTGCCCTGGATACTACAAATCTTCTCATCCTCTACAATGCAAGATAGAGCCGAACGCTCCGGCTGAGCCGCGCGGGCCACCGCGTCGGCTCCAGCCGCTGGTTAGCCAGGCATCCCTGTATCCTGGCCCCAGGCTTGACACGCTCGCATTCGCTGCCGGGGCTTTTTCATGCGTCGTCTTGGGAATCAAGCCTGAGGGCTCCTGGTACTGTGCGCCCTCAGGGCAGGGTGAGGACCAACAACTCGTCCGACAGGCGGCCACCGCCACCACAGTCCAGTGAGCCGGCGGCAAAATAGAGCGCTGGCCCAACCGTCACCGCACCGAAGCCGTGACGGCCTGCGGGCAAGGGCGCCAGCATGGACCAGCGGCCCGCTGTCAGATCGTAGGCTTCGGTCTCGCTATAGGTGCGTTCATGGCGGCATTCGCCACCGGCGACCACGATCATGTGCTGATAGAGCGCCCCCGCGACCGCGCTCCGCGCCGTCGGCATGGGCGCTCCGCTTTCCCAGGTATTTGTCGCCGGAGTGTAGATGTCGTGCAGATCCACGTTTTGGGTAAAGCTATCTAAGCGTCCACCGATCGCGTGGATGCGGCCGGCCGCGGCGACCACCGCTAAGTGATCGCGGGCCTTGGGTAGCGGGGCCAGCTCGCTCCACGTGCCGCTGGCTGGGTCGTAGACCTCGTGGGTGCCGACGGTCACTTTGTCGGGACCGCGGCCGCCGATCGCGTGGATCTTGCCGTCAAGTACGGTCACGCCGACGGAGCCGCGTGGACTCTTCAGCGGAGCAAGCGCCCGCCACATGTCGGTCGCGGGATCGTACTCGAACACGGCATCCGTGGGGGCGCTATGCCCCGCGGCGGTGAAGGCGCCTACGACGTAAATCTTCCCGTTCAATCCTGTGGCCCCGGCATGATTGAGCGCGCGCGGCAGTGGCGCGCGTTGCCGCCAGCGATCCGTCGCCGGGTCATATTCCTGGTTGAGAGATTGAAAAACCCGATCCGTTGCGCTGCCGCCGAGCACGTAGAGTTTGCCGTTGGCCGCCGCGACCGCGACCTCGACCAGCTTGATCGGCGTCGGCGCCTTGATGGCCCAGCTCCCTGGCGTTCCAGCGGATTGGGCCTGTAAGGTTGGCGCGATGAACGCGCCGGCAACTCCCAGGCAGAGTGCTAAACGAAGACCCAGCATTGCACGAGTCGCGACGCGCTTCATGGTCACCTCCTAGGCTAACGCTTGATTATATAGACATCCGTCCAGATATCCTTCCCCAGACCTTGACGGTTGGTGTCGAGATATGCTCCCGATCACGGGGGTATATGCTGAAATTTTGCCGCATATTAGCATAAGGGGGATTTTATGGCGCACGCGTTTATGCGTCAGAGCCGAAAGACAGCCATGGGCCCCCGGGTCACGACCCACGAGAAGTTGGACCGCCGTTCGTCAGTCCCCACGTGCCGCGACCGGCAGCGCATGGGTTGCACCGGAAGGGTCATTTGACCAGTGGGGGCGAGGGCGTTTTCGCCAGTCTCGGATCGATGAGCCCGGCCAAACGCTCACCAGCGTGCGACTGACGCGTGGCGATGGTGCCCCTGGTCTGTTAGGCCGTGATTGACCATGTGCGTGTGTCCTCACGGCCATGCCAGGCGACCACGCCACGCGAGCGTGTCGATCATCGAAGGATGTCAGGTCGGGAGAGACGATGGCACAACGGCCCAAGAAACGGCTGGACCACGTGCGTGACGCCATCCGCCTCAAGCACTATTCGCGGCATACGGAAGAGGCGTATGTCACCTGGATCAAACGGTACATTTTCTTCCACGACAAACGCCATCCCAAGGACATGGGAGCCGCCGAAATCGCGGAGTTTTTGACCCACCTCGCGGTGCAGCAGAAGGTCGCTGCCTCCACCCAAAACCAGGCCCTCAGCGCCCTGCTCTTCCTCTACCGCGACGTCCTTAGACAGCCGCTCGGCCGGCCCATCGAGGCCATCCAGGCCAGAAAACCCACACGCGTGCGGACGGTGCTGACCACGGCGGACGCCCTGCAGGTGATGGGTCCATCCCCGCTTCCGATGCGTGAATGGTCACCTGACTCGACGGCACGGCCGTGCGATGAATGGCTGGTCTGCAGTGAGGCGCGACAGACATTGATTTCGCCCAACGGCAGATCATCGTGCGGGATGGCAAAGGCATGGAGGATCGGGTGACGATGCTGCCTAAAAACCTGATCATACCACTCCAGGAACATTGAGCGCGTGTCCAACGCTGCCATGCGCAAGATGTCGCGCAAGGGTATGGCTACGTCTATGTACCGTTCGCACTGGCACGAACATACCCCCGTGCCGGCCGACTCTGGATTTGGCAATACGTGTTTCCCTCACACCAGCTATCGCGAGACCCCTGCACGGGGACCGTCCGCCGGCATCACGCCAATGAGAGTGCTTTGCAATGAGCCATCAGTCGGGCGGGTCGTGCGGCGGGGCTCACTAAACGCATCAGTTGTTATACCTTTCGACACAGCTTTACGACGCATCTGCTCCAGCAGGGATAGGATAGCAGGACGGTCCAAAAACTCCTCGGACATAAGAATGTGAAAACAAGAATGATGTACACGCATGGGCTGACTCGCGGCCGACTGGCCGTGCGCAGTCCTCTGGATTAAAGAGGCTGCCCTGGTCATGTGCCTTCCTTCGTTGAGCCATGACGAAGCCACCTGACGCGGGATGACGAATCGCCACGCGCTCCATCACCGATGCGCTGGGACTGGTGGCCCAGCATGCTGACGCCAGAGCGATCAACGGCGGCGCCTCGGCGAGCTGGTGGACGCGTGTGAAGAAATCCCTCCAATGAAAGCTCAGGAGACCAGAGAGGCCAATGGAAAGTCAATGCTTGTGCATGTTCAATTGAAATGGTAGAGTTTATAGTGGAATACGGAGCATTGGATGGGCTGTTTAAACCGTGATAGCTCTCGCAATAGGCTTTAGCAGGCACGGACAGGATGCGCCAAGGAAAGATTTACCAAGAGATCATAGCTTAGGGCCGCCAGGAAGGAGAACGGCGATGAGTGTCTTCAAGAAGCAGGGGGTCTACTGGATCGATTATTACGTCAACGGCCACCGCAAGAGGGAGCGAATTGGGCCGGATAAGCGGTTGGCCGAGACGGTGCTCCGTAAGCGCAAGGTGGAGATTGCGGAAGGCAGATTTTTGGAGAAGCGACAAGCGATTACTACTACTTTTAATGAATTGGCCGATGCCTACTTACACTACGCCACGTACCAGCAGCAGAAACGTTCATGGACGCGGGACAGGACCAGCGCTACCATCCTCAAAGCCTATTTTGGCGGCAAGAGACTAACCGAGTTGACGCCAGCGTTAATTGAGCAATATCGCTCGTGGCGCAAAGACACCATTTCGCGCAGAGGCAAACCCGTCACCCCGGCCACCATCAACCGTGAATTGGCTTGTCTGAAACGCATGTTCAGTGTTGCGCGAAAAGGTCTCATTCCACTGAAAGGGGGTCTGCCCCAGGATAATCCTATGGCATCGATTAACATGGACCGAGAGAACAACGAGCGTGATCGTGTTTTCAGCAAAGAAGAGTTTGACCGGCTGTTAGCTGTCGCCCCGGCCCACCTCAAGCCGATCGTGCTCAGGGCGTATTACACCGGCATGCGTCGTGGTGAACTGCTCAAGCTGACCTGGGACCGCGTGGACCTGAAAGCGAGTGTGATTCGGTTGCGTCCTAAAGACACCAAGACACAAGAGGGGCGCATTATCCCCTTAACAAAAGAGTTGACTCAAATGTTCCAGCAGTTTACAATTTATCTTGCTGCGGATGGTCAACGGGTGCCACAGGTGTTCACTTATGGCGGTAAATCCATTGGCTCCATTCGGCGTGCCTTTGAGACGGCCTGCCAGCGGGCGGGGATTACTGGCGTGGTGTTTCATGACCTCCGCCATACGTTCGTGACCAACATGCGCCGCGCTGGGGTGGATTACTTTCGGATCATGGCGATTACAGGGCATCGCACCATGGAAGTGTTCAAGCGATATCACACCATCGATCGGGATGATCTGCGACAGGCCGTGAGTCAATTGGACACCTATATGGACACCATGCCCACAACGCTCGCAGAACCAATTAGTAAGTCATTGAATTCTTAAATGCCCCCGTAGCTCAGCCCGGATAGAGCAACGGACTCCGGATCCGTGTGTCGGAGGTTCAAATCCTCTCGGGGGTACTAGGCTCCTCAGTAGGGGAGATGTTATGCATGATGTGGTTATTCTCGGTGCAGGTCCGGCTGGCCTCACGGCCGCCATCTATGCGGCGCGAGCCAACCATGCGCCGGTCGTAATTACCGGTCCACTTTTCGGTGGGCAATTGGCGCTGACCACGGAGGTGGAAAATTTTCCCGGATTCCCGGACGGTGTGCTGGGCCCAGAGCTCATGGAGTTAATGAAGCGGCAGGCCGAGCGCTTTGGAGCCGAAATCCGCATCGGCGACGTTACGGACGTGGAGTTGACCCAATCCCCATTGCGGATGACCTTGAATGGAGAACTCATCGAGACCAAATCGCTGATCATTGCCACCGGTGCCTCGGCGCGCCTCCTGGACGTTCCGGGGGAGCGCGAGTTCTTCGGCCGAGGGGTGTCCACCTGTGCTACCTGCGATGGCTTCTTTTATCGCGACAAGACGGTGGCAGTGGTCGGAGGCGGCGATGGGGCGATTGAGGAGGGGACGTTCCTGACGCGCTATGCTTCAAAGGTGTTCCTGGTGCACCGTCGCGACCGCCTACGCGCCAGTCAAATTCTCCAGGACCGGGCGAGGAAGAATGACAAAATCGACTTCATCTGGGACACGGTCGTCGAAGAAATTATTGGTGATGCAGACAAAGGGGTGACCACCGCTCGCCTCCGCAATGTCAAAACCGGCGCAGAAGAGGAGATGCAGGTAGAGGGGGTGTTCCTTGCCATCGGCCATGTGCCGAATACGAAGATATTCGAGGGACAGCTCAAGCTCGATGAGCAAGGCTATATCGTGACAGATTCTCGCATGCACACGAATATTCAAGGCGTGTTTGCGTGCGGCGATTGCCAGGATCATATCTATCGCCAGGCTATCACGGCAGCCGGCACCGGCTGCGTGGCGGCCATGGAGGCGGAGAAATTCCTGGCCGAGGTCGAGGGGCGGGCCTATCCTGCATGAGCGGACGGGCCTGCTCGGTAGGGCATAACGTGAATAATCGTCGATCCTCAGACTCCGACGCTGGGAATCGGCAACGTCAAAACCGGAGCCGACGTGACCGCGCCCGTGCGGAGAAGTACGTTGCGTTTGAGCGCACGATCGGTGTGCTGGAACACAACCTTGATGAGTGGCGCCGCTTCCATGATTGGATCGTCCTCACCAAGGGCAAGCTCGACCTGATCGAGGAGATCATCAGCCTGGGGCACAAATACTCTGGGCTTTTAAGCCGCTATAAGGTTGCGAAGGAGCCCGAGCAAGAGCCATTGCTGCGTGACCTCCGTATCGTTCTGCACATGATGCAAACCCTCTATACGCAATCCAGAGATCGTCGGGGATTTGACTTGAATTGGAAGCCGTTATAATGCGTTACCGGCTGCACCTGGCATTGCTCGGCTTGCTATGCTAGTTCCGACGAATGCTCCACCCGAAGATTCTCGCTTCGCAGCTGACCTGGCATTCTACCAGCGGTCGATCCCTTGCCTGCATCTCCACTTGACGGATGTGAAGATGGTTTTGCCTGCCCTCGCTCAGCGCCTGCGTCCTTGCCTTCCTACTCACGCAGACACTCCGTACGCAGACATGCCCACAGCATGCCGACGCGCCACGCCTACAGACACCGCTCCACCATATTCTCTTGCGCTGGACTTTGGGATGGCCCCCCACCGCCTGGCGAATGTGCGGGATACTACAGGCGACGGCAATGGGCTCCACAATGACATCGGGCCAGCCGTGCTTCAGCAACTCCCTCTGCATCACCAGGTGCTCGGCATGCTGCACCAGGTAGGCGAGTACATGGTAGACTTTCGGCTCAAGCCTGGCAACCTCCCCCGCCCGGCGCAGTTCCCGGCGCGCTGCGTCAAGGACACAGTCCTCAAAGGCGTACCGCATGCTCCCCCTCTCTTCTGCGCCTTGAGTCACCATGGGGCGAACACCAGCGGATTGCACTGTACCTAGATATTCCACTAGCTTGTGTACTCTTTGACCCGACTACTCTAGGACAGGTATTGCCTGGGAGGCACACCTCAGGAGCCCATTCGTGAGCCCGCAGGGCCTTCTATCACCACTTCCGTGTCCGGCTCGGGCATTTGCTCCCAAAGGGGCTGGCTGCACGCGCGCCTCAGGCCGGGCGTTTCACAGGTTTACCCGACTGGGGCTCGGGAAGCCACAAACGCCGCACGACGATCAGCGTCGCACTGAGCGCGATGAGCGCCAGGCTGACGAGCTGTGCGGCCCTGACCGGGCCAAACCACAAACTATCCGCTCGCAGAAACTCCACGCCAAAGCGTCCCAGCGAATACAACAGCAGATAGCGCATGGTGGTATAGCCATCCTTGGCTTGACGCTTCCGCGTCGTCCACAGGTACACGAAGATGCCCAGATTGATGACCATCTCATAGAGCATGGTCGGATGCAGGGGAATGTTGGGGAACTGGCTACCAGCAGGCGTTTGCGGGGCGAACACCACGCCCCACGGCAGTGTGGTCGGCCCGCCGTGGGCATCACCATTCATGAAATTCCCAAAGCGACCGAGGGCCTGGCCCAGGATCAGTGGCGGGGCTAACACATCCATCAAACGCAGCACCGGGATCCGCTTACGACGCGCAAACCAGAAGACGGCACAGGTACCACCGATCACCCCTCCATGGATGGCCAACCCACCTCGCCAGACCGCTGGTATCTCCCACAGGAATTGGCGATAGAACGACCAATTAAACACAATATAGTAGAGCCGGGCGCCGATAATCCCCGCGAAAACCGTGAGGAGGAGCAGATTTGTTTGATCGTCGTCGGTCAACGGCAGGCCCTTGCGACGGACCTCCGACCGGATGAGGAAGATGGCCGCGATAATGCCTAGGACATACATCAGGCCATAATAGCGAATGCTAAGGGGGCCGATCTCAATCAGCACGGGATGCATGGCCGCGGCCTAGCCTCGAGGGGCATGCAGGATGGTATAGAAGGAGCGTTCCTCACGTAGGATGAGCAGCAACACGTGATCGCTCGGGTCTAGCTTACTGACGGCGCTTTTGAAGCTATCCATCGTGGTCACCGGGGTGCGCTCGATTTCCAAGATCACATCACCTTTACGCAACCCATCACGAGCGCCAGGGCCGCCACTCTCGACGTTGGTGATGACCACGCCCTCGTCGGTTTTCAAGTTAAACTGCTTGACCAGCTCTCTCGTGACGGCATCCAGGGTGAGGCCGTAGCGTGACCCGGCTGCCTCGGCCTTGGGCTCGAGATCCTTCAGCTCGCCGATTTCCAGGGCCACAAGTTGCTCTTGCCGATCGCGCCGGATTTTGAGCCGGACGGGCGTCCCTGGGCGGGTGACAGCCACCAGGCGCTGTAACTCCTGCATTTTTTGCACCGGTCGGCCGGCGAAATCGAGGATCACATCGCCGCGCTTCAGCCCAGCGTTTTCGGCAGGACTGCCCCGCAGAATGTCCCCGATGAGCACCCCTCCATTCTCGGCGACCTCGAACTTGCTCGCCAGCTCTGAAGACATGGTCTGGATGACCACGCCCAGATAGCCGCGCACGACACGGCCGTTTTCCACTAGTTGCTGCATCACCTCTTTGGCCATGTTAATCGGAATGGCGAAGCCGATGCCCCGTCCCACGGGATTGATCGCCGTATTGATCCCGATCACTTCGCCGCGAATGTTCAGCAAAGGGCCACCACTATTGCCAGGATTAATCGACGCATCCGTTTGAATATAATCCTCAAAGGTCGACAATCCCAGCTCACCCCGGCCAACGCCGGAGACCACCCCGACGGTTAACGAATGCCCCAGTCCGAACGGGTTACCAATGGCCACTGCCCATTGGCCCACTTTGACGTGGTCGGAGTCGCCCAGCCTCGCCGCCGGTAGTTCCTGATCGGTATCGACTTTCACCACGGCAAGGTCAGTCTTAGGATCTCGGCCGATCACCGCTCCCCGATAGGTCCGACCGTCAGCGAGGGTGAGCTCGATCTCATCGGCGCGTTCGATGACATGGTGATTCGTCAACACCAAACCGTGCGAGTCGACAATGACTCCTGACCCCACGCCGCGGTGAGGAGGCTCGCCTTTGGAGGGGTCCTTGCCGGTCTGTGGGCCGCGTCTGTCTTGGCTTTCGGTCTTGATGCTGACCACTGCGCGACCGGCCGTCCGTTGAATCTGCATCACCGCGTTTTGCCAGGCATCCAGCAGCGCTGATCCGTCGCGGCTCTCAGGGATGACGTTCTCCTGGCCAGTGGCCGGAAGTCCCCATACGAGGCAGAGCAACATGAGCGCTAGAGAACGCCCCAGGCCAGTGCGAGGCCAAGGATGTCGTCGACCGTTGACGTGTGTCCGCTTCTGGATCATGGTTTTGTCCCTACTTCCGTACCAGCTGATTAAGAACCTGCTTGATGCCAGTGGCCTGCTCCGCGATGGTGACCACTTGCTGAATGGCATCGTCCGTGGGCAAGGCGCCTGATAAGGTCACTACGCCCCCCTTGACGTCGACGCCGATGTCGTATGGACTGAATTGTGGATGGGCATCCAGGGCTGCCTTGAGGCGGCTGGAGAGCGCTAGATTCTGCAGCGCCAGCCGGGAGGCGTCAGTAGGCTGAAATGGTTCCCACTGCACCGCCTGAATCACCAGGTCGCAGGCGGTGTCGACGGTAAGTTTGTCGAGACTCAGGACCAAGTCATACTGATAGGGGTCGCGCCAATCGACATCGAACAGGTAGCGCATGCGGCTAGCCCGCTCTTCGTCTACCTGAGTGATATAGCGCATGGCGCCCTTGCGATCCAAGCGTGCATTTCGCTCCATGACAGCACGAATCCGATATTCGAGCGGGGCGACCAGGCGCACCTTCAAGACGTGGCCAATACCCGGCAGGAGGGCATGGCCGGCGTGTCCATGATAGACCAGATTACCGTGTTCGGCATACTCACACATGGCTGCTTGCACAAACGTCAGGTACACACGGCGGCTGGCGGTGAGTTTCTCCCAGAAGGTCGGGGCCTTTTCGAAGGCTTTGACGAGCTCGAGCTCCGGAACGTTGTAGCGTTTGGCGGCCTCGACGATCACCTCATTGCTCAGACATGGCCAACCCAGCTTTGCGGCCACACGCTCCGCCAACGCCTGGCCACCGCTGGCGGTACCGCGCGAGATGGTGATGATCGACATGGCGCCTCCCTCCTCTCTGCCTGTTGCCTGCCGCGCTGTGTGTATTACCCTAGCAAATCCTGCCGCAGGGGTCAACAATGTATGGGCTCGTGGCCTTGACGAACTCACTTCTCTCGCTCACAATGGATGGCACACCTATTTCCCCTATAGAGGAGCCCTTTATGTCTCGGCGAGAGGACATCATACCAGCGTTAACAGCTCTCCTTGGCCCGACCCAAGTGATCAGCGATGCGCCTCACCTGGCGCTGTATCGCTTGGATGGGTTACGCCCGTCGCGCGGCTATCGCGACCGCCAGCGACTTGGCGTCATGCCTGGATGCGTGGTCCGCCCACGTCGTAGGGCAGAAGTGCAAGCCCTGGTGCAGTGGGCCAAGGCTGCACACATGGCGCTCGTTCCCTACGGCGGCGGAACTGGCTTGATGGGGGGTGCCATGGCGGATGGAGAGAGTGTGCTGATCGACTTCAAAGACATGGCCGACATTGTGGCCATCCGGCGGGAGGATCGACACGCGGTGGTCCAGTCAGGGGTCGTCCTCAGCCGACTGGAGGAGGCCTTGCGAGTCGAAGGACTGACCCTGGGACATGATCCCTGGACGGTCGGCATCGCTACCGTCGGTGGCACGATTTCGACGAACGGTCTGGGCTATCGCGGTGGACAGTATGGGTCAATGGGGGAACAGGTGCTCGGTCTTGAAGTCGTGTTGCCTGACGGCCAAGTCTTGCGCACACGAGCAGTGCCGAAGTCTTCCACCGGTCCCGATCTCACCCAGCTCTTCATCGGCGCAGAAGGGGTCTTCGGCTTAATTACTGAGGCCACCTTACAGGTCTTCCCCGCTCCCGAAGCCCATGCCCTCCTGGCCTTCACGTTTCCGACCTTCACGCATGGTTTTGCGGCGGTGGCGGAGATGGCGAGCGTCGGGTTGCGACCGACGCTGATGGAGCTGACCGAGGACTTCCCGACAGGCGACGTGGCGCGTTCGCTCATCGATCGCGCCCCTGGGGTGAGCTTGTATCTCGGTTGTGAAGGCTTCCAGGGGTTGGTCGAAGCGCAGCGTGGACGCGCCGTGGCGATCTGCGCACATCATGGCGGCAAAGACCTCGGGGAAGCCGCGGCGCATACGTTCTGGAACAGTCGTCATCGCACCGCTGAACGCTTTCAGCAGGATCGCCTACAAAATCTACCACACGGCATCCTCGACACCCGTCCCGAAGCCAGCTTTGACTACATCCACGTCGCCCTTCCCACCTCACAAGTCCTGCGCTATCGCGAGGACGCTCTGGACCTGTGCCAGCACCAAGGGATCATGGTGACCCAGTGCGGCATCTGGACGCGCCCTGAGCTGTTCTCCATGGTCCTACACAATCCGAGCGGTCAAGTGGAAATCCTGGCCGACACGGTCGATCGCTTATTGGCGCTAGCGCAGGACGCGGGCGGCAGCATGGAATATTGCCATGGTGTCGGAGTGCGCCTGGCACACTTGCTCGCGCGTGAGTTAGGGATCGGGACGAAGATCCTGAGCGCCCTGAAGCAGGTGCTTGATCCAGATCATCTTTTAAATCCGGGGAAATTGGGCTTGGAGTCACATGTATCGGATGTATAAGTCGATAGGCCTGGGTACTGAGGACTGGAGCATGCGTGAGAAAAACACTCAGTCCTCAGCACTTCCGGGGCTTGCGTCGACAGGATGAGGTGCAAGGGGTCCCCTGTGGTGCGCAGAAAAACACAGATCGGAACGGCAACGATGGTCTCCGCCAGCAGCGATGGTGAGGACCTAGCTTTCGAGTGGGGGGGCGGCCTTCTCATCCGTCGTTGTGCCATCGATCAGGCGCTGCAATTCCTCTAACTCTTCAGCCGTGGCGGGCTTATCGAGCCATGCATCGAGGACGCTCTTGCGAATGTACCAGGTGCCTTCACGCTGGTCTGCGGCAATCTCCTGGCGGTCAATTAGCTTGTAGAGCGCCTCGACCGGGATACGCAGGTAATCAGCCGCCTGCCAGGGCTTCCAAAAGATTTCTGTATGCCGCATTGCCATCACCGCTCCCTCGGGGCTCTATAGACAAGACGGGAGACCTCAGCTTCAATCGTGCACAATCAAGCATGGATTTCGCCTATCTTAGCCCACTTCGATAGGTGAGTAAAGAGGCAGACACACGCCATATGTGGGAAGCTTGGGCATGGCCATCGCTATTGCCCGTCTACCACGCTGAAAAATGCAACAGCCCATCCACCGGGGCGTAATCGTCAGTGAGGACTGGAACATCATGTAGAGGGATGGGATCAAGAACATAGGTGTGCGCGAATCGTTCGAGCGGGAACTGCACCTTGCGCTCGTCTTCGAGGCGTCGCGACCGTCGAATGACCTCTTGTTTGCCGAGGCGTTCTTTCTCCTGGGTGGCGATGACGATGATGTTCGACAC
>JBKPCR010000339.1:0-8825 GCA_046727435.1 bacterium
GAAGCGATCGCCGTGGAGGTGGTCAACAAAAGTCTGCCACCCCCCCGGCTGGGGAGCAGCCTGGCCGCGTTCAAAGCCGGGCGTGGCCTGGGCTCCCGTTGAGTGTCCAGGAGATTCTCCGGCTCCGCAGGCGCTTGGTCCTAGAGATATAATGCGGCGATGGCGATAGCCAGATGCTGCTGTATGGCTCTCATGTGTGCCCCCTCCATTGAAACGCTGGGCTTTTGGGGGGATTTGATGCGGTCTGTTCCCCGCTTCAAGCGCCCAGCCTTCCACTGGGCACTAGCGTACGCCCCACACGCGGCAATGATCAGGCAAGCGTAGAGGGACAACAAGCGTTTTTTGCCGGCCCCCTCGGGATCGCGTTCCAGGGGAGGTCCGTCCGGAGGGGCTGGATGTCATGTCGAGGCTTGGAGCGGAGGTGGCGATGATCGACATACGACACAAAGAGACAGGTGCGCTTCTGCTACAAGTCAATGCTGAAACGATGGCAGGTATCCAACTCTCGGACGAAGTGTTACGCGGGGCCGACCTGCGTGGTGCCGACCTCCGCGGTGCACAACTGCGCCGCACTTACGTAATTGACGTCGACCTGCGAGAAGCGAATCTGGAGAATGCGCGGTTCAACGGGGCGGACCTGACGGATGTCCTGCTCGCTGGAGCGAATCTCCGCGGGGCCCATTTCAACGAAGCGAAAGTTCGCAGCGTCGACTTTCGCTGTGCTGATCTGTCCGGCGCGGCGTTTCATAACGCCTTTGTCGTCACGTCGGTGCTTGACGAGGCCACACTCACCGCAGCAAATCTCCGCCGTGCGACACTGATGACCACATCTCTGGTGGGGGCGAGCTTGAATGAGGCAGACCTCACGGGAGCGCTTCTGCTAGGCGTAAACTTGACGCGCACGAATCTGTCCGGCGCCTGCTTCGCCGAGACATTCATTGCGGATTGTCGGACCCTGCATGAGGCCCTTGGCCTCAGCGCTGTCAACCATCTCGCCCCGTCGTCACTCGACGTGCGCGCCTTGCGTGCCTGCGCCGCTCACCTTCCCGACGCTTTCCTCCAGAGCGTTGGCTATACGCCCGAAGAGATCTGCAACCTCAGAACCCTGTATGCTCAGCCCCATCCATAAGCACGCAGGCCCCCATCAACACCGCGCATACACCGCCATGAAGGCCGTTTCACTGAGATGGCGTCTCCCCTCGCGCCCGCTCAAGCGCTTGGGAGACCTTGGTCATCAGGTCGGCTGGGGCTGGGATACGTTGCAACTTGTCGCGAAGCCGCTCGAGGGCACTGGCCTCAAAGGCGTATTCGGAGGCACAGAGAGCGCACACCTCGAGATGCTCTTGCACTAACTCCATTTCGTGGGGAGTCAATTCGCGGTCGAGGTAGTCATCGAGCCGTCGGATGGTCTCCTCACAGGTATACCGATCGATCTGTGCCATACTACCCCTCATCAGGGCGCAGACCCGCGATAACGCCCTGATCTTCCACAATCCTGCAGAGAGCTTTGTGAAGCATGCGCCTACCACGACGAAGCCGTGAGCAAACCATTCCTACAGGGTAGTCCACAATCTTAGCGATCTCCTGGTAGGAACATTCTTCCACAATAAACGATACTTCAACGATCCGTGTGCCTCGGGCAGGGTAGCGATCACGGCTGCCACTTGGATCGTTTTTCATGTGTCTATAACAAATGTGGTCGGATTTAAGTTCCAAGCATGTCACCCCATGTTCTGCGTCTGCCGGCCAAGATATGGTCTGGGTGATGCTTCCAGTTGGTAGACTTTCGCGCGTTCGGAGTCGCCTGTCGTTTTGGCGACCACCCCCTTATGCCCGTCATCAGCACGTCAGCATACCACATTTTGCGCCCGCAAGCGCGTGGTTGGAGTGGCGATAAAGCATCTCTGGGCCAGAGACAAGGTCTCATTCTGATGCCTCTCTTTGGGAACTTCTTTTGCGAAAAAGCGTTGTCATGAGTGTAACGAGGGCTGGGCCGCGACCATTTGAGCCTTGATGGTTGGAACTCGGGAGATCCTAGAGACATGATGAGAGGAGAAGTACGGATATGTTGAGGGTGCTGCGGGAACATTGGCCTGAGTACCTGATGGAAGCCGCAGAGCTCGGCATGTTCATGATTTCGGCCTGCGTCTTTGCCACCATTGTGGGGCATCCTGCCTCACCGCTCGCTGAAGCGCTGCCTCACCCTACCATAGGGCGCCTTCTCATGGGCATCGCCATGGGTCTGACCGCGGTGGGGATTATTTACTCGCCCTGGGGTCAGCAGTCGGGGGGACATCTGAATCCCGCGGTCACCCTGACGTTTCTCCGGCTAGGGAAGGTTAGACCCTGGGATGCCCTCTTCTACGTCGGCGCCCAGTTCCTCGGTGGGATCGCCGGGGTGTTGATGGCGACGATGTTCCTGCGTGAGGCCGTCGCCCATCCCGCTGTCAACTATGTCACCACCAGGCCCGGTGAGGCGGGTCTGCTGGTCGCGTTTGTGGCGGAGTTTGGCATTTCCTTCATTCTGATGTCAGTGGTGCTACGGATTTCCAACACTGCACAGTTGGCGCGCTATACCCCTCTGTTCGCAGGGGCTCTGGTGGCCATCTATATCACGCTGGAAGCGCCGATTTCCGGCATGAGTATGAACCCGGCACGGACGTTCGGTTCGGCAGCGGCCGCCCAACTCTGGACATCGTTATGGATCTATTTCACAGCGCCCCCGTTAGGGATGCTCACGGCGGCGGAGGTCTACCGATGGCAGAAGGGCGCCCATGCCGTTCTGTGCGCCAAGCTGCATCATCACAATAACAAGCGTTGTATCTTCCACTGCGGCTACGAGGCAGTACAGACACGGTCATCACAATGCACTGGCGTAACAGTTTGAGCGTCATTTCTAAGGAGGCAGCCCATGTATACCGCTACAGTCGAGGAACTTGTCGTGTTTTTCTGCTCGATCGCCATTATGGTGTTCCTGTGGCTGACATAAGTTCGCCGCTCAGACCGCATCGAAATTTCCCGTTCGCCAGTGGCGAGTCATACTGACCTTGTCCCAATCTATCCCAACTTGCGGCCGGGTGACGCCATGCACGAAATCTATAGCCTGGTAAATCAAGGAAGTTGGGGGGTCTCGGGGAAAGAAGTGGCGCGATTGGAGACGGTGGTCAGCTTCATGTCGATGCGCCCGGTTTGCTGCACATACGCTTCAAGACTTTCAGCTATAATGGCCCCGTTGTGGGGCAATGCGGATGTGACAAATCTGGGAGGCTGAGGGGCACTTGACATGGCGTGGCTGACATTACTGGTGGCAGGGCTCTTCGAGGTCGGATGGGCGATTGGCTTGAAGTATACCCATGGCTTCACGCGTCTATGGCCGACCGTAGCCACGGTGATCTGTATGGCATTGAGCTTCGTCCTGCTGGCGCACGCGCTGAAGACGTTGCCAATCGGCACGGCGTACGCTATATGGACCGGCATCGGCACCGTTGGGACCGCACTCCTGGGCATCATCCTCTTCGCTGAGCCTCTGGAGACAGTCAGGCTGGGCTGCGTTCTCTTAATCGTGATCGGCATCACCGGCCTCCGTCTCCTTGGGTGAATTGGTCTGTCAAACACACCTCCGCATCGCACATCTGATATACGAGGCTTCCTCGCCCCTCTGTCCACAGCAGAGTCTATCATCGCCGTAGCTCCGCCATGCACTTCATCCCTCGCGCGCACGGATGATTGGATTGGCGCCAGTGGTGGATCAGGCTCCTGATCACCTTTGCCGCTCCCTCCAGCCCTCTCCCGGTGGGAGAGGTGGGGCAAATGGCGCATCACCAACTGTTTCTCCCCCGATCCTGGCACCTATGCCCTGTGAGTGCTGTGGCTGGAACTCCCTGGCAGGATCGCGGGAACCTTTTTCCGCTGACGTTGTTATACCGTGCGAAGGGCCAGATCACTGGAGGCGCCACACGGTGTATGCGCTTTTCCAAGACATGGCAGGAGCTTCGAAAGGGAGGCAGACAGATGCAAAAGCCCAAGCTCATTATCGGGTCAATCGTCGTCGTGGCGGTGGCTATCGCATGGTATCTCTTCCGCCCCGAGCTGATTTTCGTCAACAAGACGGTCAACGAGGCACTGCCTGGAAGTGCCACCGTCGCTGACACGGCAAAAGAGGCCCAATCGACGGTGCTGACAACAGGTCGTTTCCACAGTGTCTCCCATGAAACGAGTGGAATGGCGACCATCCATCAACTGGGCGATGGCAAACGCTTCGTGCGCTTCACCACGTTCGAGACCTCCAACGGACCAGACGTACGTGTCTACCTGGTCGCTGCCAAGGATGCGACGGACAATGAGACCGTGACCCGAGCTGGGTTTGTCGATCTCGGCGCCATGAAAGGGAACAAGGGCGATCAAAATTACGAAGTCCCCACCAACATCGACCTCAGTCAGTATCAATCGGTGACGATCTGGTGCCGACGCTTTGGTGTGAACTTCGCCACGGCGCCGTTGACCCCCCCCAAACAGATCTAGTGCGAGGGAGACTGCCATGCCTCAGATGAATCATTATGACGTGATCATCATCGGAACGGGCGCCGGCGGTGGAACGCTCGCATATACCCTTGCGCCCTCTGGCAAGCGCATCCTGTTGCTCGAACGCGGCGACTATGTGCCGCGGGAAAAGGATAACTGGAGCCCTCGGGCAGTGAATGTCGAGGCCAAGTACAACACCAAAGAGGTCTGGCGCGATCACCACGGACAGCCTCTGCATCCACACACGAACTATTACGTGGGTGGCAATACCAAGTTCTACGGCGCGGCATTATTCCGGTTGCGCCATGAAGACTTCGGCGAGATCAAGCATTATGGTGGGGTTTCGCCTGCCTGGCCAATCACCTATGAGGAGATGGAACCATACTACGGCCAAGCTGAGCGGCTCTACCAGGTCCATGGCCTACGCGGGGAAGACCCCACCGAGCCCCACGCCAGCGTACCATATCCATATCCTCCGGTGAGCCATGAGGCGCGCATACAGCAATTGAGCGATGACTTCGCACGGCTCGGACTACGACCGTTCCATACGCCGCTCGGCGTCATGCTGGACGAAAACAATCGGCAGCACAGCCGCTGTATCCGTTGCGACACCTGCGACGGCTTTCCGTGCCTGGTCTATGCCAAATCGGATGCCCAGGTGTGCTGTGTCGGCCCGGCTTTGCAGCACCAAAACGTTACCTTGCTGACCAACGCCCACGTCTTGCGCCTGGAAACCAGCTCATCCGGCCGCGAGGTGACCGCTGTTCATGTGGAGCACGATGGCAGCCATGAGGTTTATTCCGCCGACATCGTCGTCGCGTCGTGTGGCGCCATTAACTCGGCCGCCCTGATGCTACGTTCGGCCAACGACAGGCACCCGGATGGTCTGGCCAACAGCTCGGGTGTCGTGGGGCGACATTACATGGGCCATATCAACTCAGTGTTGATGGCTATCTCCAGGTGCCCCAATCCGACAGTGTTTCAAAAGTCGTTGGCCATCAACGATTTCTATTTCGGCGCGGAGGACTGGGAGTACCCGATGGGCCACATCTCCTTCGTCGGCAAGCTCGATGCGGAAACGCTGAAAGCCGGCGCCCCGGCGATCGCGCCGGGATTCACGCTCGAATTGATGGCCCGACACTCGCTCGATTTCTGGCTCACCTCTGAGGATTTACCCGATCCCGACAATCGGGTCTCGCTCGACCGCGACGGCAACATCGTGCTCACATACAAACCGAACAACGAAGAGGGGCACAAACGTCTCATCGAGAAACTTAAGGGATTAATGCAGCAACAAACGAAATGTACGGTCCACGGGCATGAATGCCATGTCGGGCTGTTCTCCCGCAATCTGTTCGTTGGCCAGCGTATCCCGCTGGCCGGGGTGGCTCATCAGAACGGCACCATCCGCTTCGGAATCGATCCCAAGACGTCGGCTCTCGATGTCAACTGTAAGGCACACGACGTGGACAACCTGTATGTCGTCGACGCCAGCTTCTTCCCGTCCAGCGGCGCGGTGAATCCGGCCTTGACCATCATGGCCAACGCGCTACGGGTGGGAGACCATCTCCGAGAAAAATTGGGCTAGTGCAGAGTGTAGGTCAATTATCGGGTATACACGACACAAAGGAGGAGCCAATCATGACAAGCACGATGGAACGCAATCGAACCACTACGGCAACGAGCGCGGTCACGATCGACCAGAGCAACACGGTGCAGATGGCCGCGGGCTACCTGCTGCGATACGGGCTGGTCCTGGTCATCGCCTGGATCGGGTTCATGAAATTCACCGCCTATGAAGCTGCTGGAATCCAGCCTCTGGTGGCGCATAGCCCGCTCATGAGCTGGGTCTATGCGATCTTCAGTGAACGAGCATTCTCAGCGCTGCTGGGTGTTGTGGAAGTCGCTGTGGCTGCGATGATCGCCCTTCGCCCGGTGTCCGCGAAGGTGTCGGCGATCGGCAGTGGACTCGCAGCCGTGATGTTTCTGACGACGCTGACCTTCCTCCTCTCCACACCTGGCTGGGAACCCAGTTTGGGAGGCTTCCCAGCGCTGTCAGTGGTTCCTGGCCAATTCATCATCAAAGACATCGTGTTACTCGCGGCCGCCCTGTGGTCCTTAGGCGAGGCGCTGCCTGAGGCACGATCGTGAGGCCAGCCATGAGGCGCCAAGCATTGTGGCGCATCGCTCTCTTCGTCCTGGGGTGCTATGCATGGACTACCGGCGCCCTGGCGCAAGTGCCCCAGGCACCAGAGGTTGAGGCGGTAGAGGCCGTGGGGATGACAGTTGCAGACGTAGAGCGTTCGGTGGGATTTTACTCCAATGTCTTATCGTTCGAGAAAGTCTCGGACGTCGAGGTAGCTGGCAGCGCCTACGAAGAGCTCCAGGGCGTGTTCGGCCTGCGGATGCGGGTGGTACGGATGCGGCTCGGCGAGGAATTTATCGAGTTGACTGAATTCCTCGCCCCGCGGGGCAGGCCGATGCCGGTGGACTCGCGGAGTCACGATCGCTGGTTTCAGCACATCGCGCTCATCGTCAGCGATATGGATCGGGCCTACCGGTGGCTGCGCCAGCACAAGGTCGAGCATGCCTCCTCCGGTCCACAACGGCTGCCGGACTGGAACCCAAATGCTGGGGGCATTCAGGCGTTTTACTTCAAAGATCCCGATGGTCACCACCTGGAGATCTTGCAGTTCCCACCAGGCAAAGGCGATCCGAAGTGGCAGGCCAAGACCGATCGTTTGTTTCTGGGCATCGATCATACGGCTATCGTGGTGGGCGATACCGAGGCGAGCCTGAAATTTTACCGAGACACACTGGGCCTGAAGGTGGTGGGCGAAAGTGAGAACTATGGCATCGAGCAGGAACATCTGAACAACGTGTTTGGGGCTCGGCTGCGCATCACCACCCTGCGGGCAGCGAAAGGCCCCGGCATCGAGTTTCTGGAGTATTTGACAC
This sequence comes from bacterium, assembly GCA_046727435.1. Lineage (GTDB taxonomy): Bacteria > Tectomicrobia > Entotheonellia > J063 > CAVPRW01 > CAVPRW01. The sequence goes on from JBKPCR010000339.1 coordinate 7,480, forward strand.
CGCGTGATGGGCGTCCAATGCCCACTGACACGCGGGCCAATGATCTGATGCACTGGCAGACAACGCTGGTGACGCATGATATTACAAGTGTGGCCCATCGCCTATGGGCCGGGAAGTTTGCCCTTGTGTCGCCGGCCCTTGTCACCCTGTCCGAGGGGCAACTGGGATTCACTGCCGGGCTGCTGGTGCGTGACCCGGATGGACACGCCATGCAGGTGATCGAGCGATAGTAAGAAAGGAGAGGGTATGCGTGCACCAAGGCAGTCGCGATCACGCCAAGAACAACGCCTCCTGAGCCATGAGGAGCGGCGGCTCGAAGAATCTGAGCATCGCAGCGCCCACTGGAAACGGTGGGGCCCGTACCTCAGCGAGCGGGCTTGGGGCACGGTGCGAGAGGACTATAGTCCGCATGGCATCGCATGGGACCATTTCCCGCATGACCACGCCCGCTCAAAAGCCTATCGCTGGGGGGAGGATGGTATCGGCGGCATCTGCGACCGTCATCAAGCCATCTGCTTCGCTCTGGCTCTCTGGAACGGCCACGATGCCATTCTCAAAGAACGACTCTTTGGCCTCACAGGCAGTGAAGGGAACCACGGCGAGGACGTCAAAGAGTATTACTTCTACCTGGACTCCACACCGACGCACTCCTACATGAGGTTTCTCTACAAGTATCCGCAAGGGGCCTATCCATATGCGCCACTGGTTGAAGAGAATCGCCGCCGCAGTCGACAGACACTGGAATATGAGCTGCTCGACACAGGTGTATTTGACGAGAATCGCTACTTTGACATCTTCGTTGAGTATGCCAAGGGCAGCCCAGAGGACATCCTGATCCGCATGCAGATCATCAACCGCGGACCCGAAACCGCCGCGTTAGACCTGTTACCAACAATCTGGTTTCGGAACACATGGTCCTGGGGGTATGATGTGCGGCGCCCCCACCTCAACTCTGGCGAGGCTTTGCGGAACGCTACGGTCATCGATCTGGAACATTACCACTATGGTGAGCGCCAGCTCTTCTGCGAGGGCGCACCGACACTGCTCTTCACTGAGAACGAGACTAATGACCGGCGTCTGTACGGCATCGACAGTCATTCCCCGTATGTCAAGGATGGCATCAACGACTACATTGTGCATGGCCAGCAGGAGGCCGTGAACCCGCAGCGCATCGGCACGAAAGCCGCAGCGCATTATCATCTCGTCCTCGGCCCAGGTGAGACCTTGACCGTACGGTTGCGGTTCAGCGAGCGCGACACCCAGCGCCCGCGCCGGAACCCCTTTGCCTCGGACTTTGATCAGATTGTTGCCGCGCGCCTACACGAAGCTGACGAATTCTATGCCAC
>JBKPCR010000340.1:0-13305 GCA_046727435.1 bacterium
CCTCCATCAGTCCCTTCTTCGATAGTATTTCTCCGAGCAGGTGCGGCTTACTGCCCACCCTGTTCGCTGCATAGAGAGCATAGACCGGCACTCCGTTCAGACCTAGCTCCGCCAGTGCCGCCGTAATCTTCGGATCTTGCGACGTCCAGTCTGCCTTGAAGCGCGTGAACCCGCACCGGTCCAACTCCGCCAGGACCGTCGGATCCGACAGCACATTCGCCTCGTTGATCTGGCACGACGGGCACCACGAGGCACCAAAGTCCACCATAACCGGCTTGCCTTCGCTGTTCAGCGACTTCACTTCTTCCGCCGACCACGTCTTCCAACCTGCCGCTTCAGCTTTCGCCTTTTCTGAAATCGCCGTCGTATTCAGTGTGGGTATCGCCCGCCACACGGCGACAACCACCAGCACCAGCAAGGCAATGCGCAGCCCGCGATGCCACACATTCTTGCCGGTCGTGACTTTCCACAGCCAGATGCCGAATGCCGCCAGCACCATCAGCAGTAGGATGGCCACCACTCCGCCAGCTCCCGAACGCTGCGCCAGTAACCACACGTACCACACCGTCGTGGCGAATACCGGAAACGACATCGCCATCTTGAAGTGCACCATCCACATCCCCGGGCGCGGCATGATCTTCGCTACTGCAGGCACGAGGCTGATGACCAGGAACGGCAGAGCGATGCCAAATCCCAGCGCCGCAAATACCAGCAGCGCTTGCACTGCCGGTAGTGTCACCGCCAGTCCGATCGCACCGCCCATGAACGGTGCGGTGCACGGTGAGGCCACAATCACCGCCAGCACGCCCGTTAGGAAGGAGTCCACCGTCGGATTTTCTGCCCGCAACGAACCTACATTTCCCGGCAATGCAATGATCACTTCGAAGAACCCCGCCAGGTTCACCCCGATTAGAAAGAACAAAATAGCCATCGCCGATACGAACAGCGGCGACTGTAACTGGAAACCCCAGCCTAGCTGCATCCCCACGGCCCGGAAAAAGAGCAGGGCTCCCGCTAATGTCAGAAGCGAAGCCACCACGCCCACCGTGTAGGCAATGCCCGATATCACCGTTGCGCGCCCCTCGCCCGCATGCTTCGTAATCCGTAGGATGTTCAGCGACAGTACCGGAAACACGCACGGCGTCAGGTTCAGGATCACGCCTCCCACCAGCGCCAGCAAGAGAGCCATGAACAAAGGCTGATTCGTCGCACCCTGCGGTCCCGCAGTTTCCGTCGTATTCGCCGCCGTTGCTGCCGGAGTTGCGGCCCCCGACACCAGCTCAACCCGCGCCGCCTGTTTGCCGCCGTCTCCGAACTTCAACACTACGGGCAACGACGCCGGCAGCTCGTCATGCCGCTTGCGCAGCGGAATCCGCGCCTCCCACAGATCGCCCTTCCAAGCGGTGACGACCGGAGCCGCATGGTCGATCAGCCGCGTGATCTCCGGGAAAATCTCGATCTGCCCGTCGTGCGCCGATGCCGTGAGCCCTGTTACGCTGACCACTAAGCTGTCGCCTTCAACGGTTGCACTGCCCCGCACGCCTGGCAGCGGTACCGGCCTGGCCGCCCAGGCCGCTTCGAAAGCAGCCTTATGCGTCCTGGTGCCCGAAGCCGGGACCGTCAATGCAAATTCGCCCGACTCCGGAATGCAGGTTGACCGGCATGCCAGCCAGGCCGCCTTCAGTCTTACATCCAGCTCCGATCCCTTGAACTCACTGCCCACCGTCACCGGCACTGGCAGCAGAATCACTCCCTCATAGCCGTAGTCCACTACCGGAGGGATCAGCAGCTTCTGCGGCGCTGGCCAATCAATCTCGCCGGCCGTGACGCCCTGCGGCAGGTTCCAATTCAACTGCGTGGGTCGTCCGATGTCCCCCGGATTCTTCCAGTAGGTATGCCAGTGCGCGGCATGCTCGAACTGCAGCCCCAACCACATCTGCTTGCCCGCCGCGACGCCTTCCGGAGCGTAGGCTACTAGTTCGGCCCGCACATGCTCGGTCTTCACCGTGTTCCGTTGCGCCATCGCTGGCGACGCGCCTGATGCCAATGCCAGCAACGCCAGCAACCAAAAACCACCTAGCAGCCCAACATTCTCACACCTTCGGGTTATATATTGAATAACTGCGCTCATCAGGTTCACCGCCCTGTTCTTCTACGTACTTCTAATTGCAGCCATACAACCGACCCCCTAGCAGAAATTGCTTTCCGGGGAGCGACGGTCTTGTACGTCGCCGCATGCGTATACCCCGGGAATACCCGTAGGCGGCCTGTCCTCCTCGTCAGATTACGGTAGAACTCCACTTTGGATGGCTGAGTTTCTTAGGGGCAGGCCACCCTTTTCCGAGGAGCTGCATGGGATCATTGAAGCAACGACTGTACGTCCCGATCAAATTGAGCGTAGGTGCGCGCACCATCATGGAAGTAGCGCAGCTTACCCGTCTTGTCATAAATCATAGTCAGCGGCACTCCGCTGGACCATCGCTTGTCGATCGACTGGTAGAACGTTTCATTTACCGTCCCGGCGATATAAAGCGGAAACGACGGCTTCTGTTCGTGAACGAAGCTCATTACATCTTGTATCTCGGAGAAATCATTTAAAGAGACCGCGATCACCTCCAGGCCTCTTGTCTTGTACGCGGTATAAACCTTCACGAGAGCCGGAAATTCATCTGCGCAGGGCGGGCACCAGGTTGCCCAGAAATGAAGCAGAACAACCTTCCCTTTGTTCTTTGCAACAAGAGATTGAATTCCCTCGCCGGTAATCTTGGGCAAGGTCGACTGATCGGCAGCAAAGGTGTTAGACACCAAAATCAGGCAAGCGATCAGAACGGCCCCTGCCAAAACGAATGATCGCGTAGGTAATAGTTTCATAACAGTTGAAAGGAGGCTCCTTTGCTCATTTCGACATAACCACAATCGAACCGGACGGGCACGATTACCCGACCTCTACCTTTGATCCAACACCTTGGATATAGTATTCGCCAGCGTTTTGAAATTCTCAGCATTCACATTGACTAGGTTCGCGGCAACCTTGCGTTTCACACTCACCAGAATGGTGTTATGTATGCTTGCATTCAGCTTGTAAATCTTCATGCCAACATCGTCTTTTCCGTTGCGAAAAACTGTTAATGATATGGTGATATCATTTTCCTGAGCGAACTTTTCCAGCCGGGGCTGACTATCTTGCCCTTCGATAACGACCGCGACTACTCTGATGTCCTCATTTTGACGTGCGAGTTCATTGAGCTTTTTTACCACGCTCGCCATTTCCTCCCCGGTTTGCCGGAAAAACGCAAAGACCGTAGGAGCATCTTTGTACTCGCATACATAGCAGACTGATTTGCCTTTGTGGGACCCGGTTACGGTCAGAACCGGAAATGACGGGGTCATTTCTCCCACAGCAAGACCTGAAACCGTCTTCGATTGTCCGGCCAAGCATGGTGCTCCGAATGCGATCAAGCTCAACACAACGATGAGCACAACCAAAGGACTCCGCATCATTCCCCCTATCCCAGCCACCTGAACACTCGTCCGGCTTCCGCTCACAGGATCAGCAATCGGATAAGTGATAATATAATGAAGCCCCCGGCATCCCCAGGATTTGAGGCCAGCGATTGGATTCTCAGCGACGCCGGCCTACGGCTTTTCAGTCGGATTTTTTCCAGTCGAAATCTTTGCCGTCGGATATTGCAGTTCTCGCCACCTGGGTAAGCCACCCTGAAGAAGCTTCAATTTGCTGTAACCCAGTTTCTCAAGTTGAATTGCCATTTCGGTCGACTCTTCCTCGTTCTGGCACGGGCAGTACAGAACCAGAGTCTTTGTGCGAGGAAGATTCACAGGCGGCTTGATCCTGTCCGTGTAGGGCAGATTCACAGCACCCGGGATGTGCGCTTCAGCAAAATACTCGCTCGGCTGGGTATCGACAATCACGATGTCCTGGGTTGCCTTGGAATCAATGATTCTCTTCAATTCTTCACCGGTTATCAGCGGATATCGGCTTTCACTTTTCGGCTCGGCCCCCCCATTCTGCGCACTGGAAATGAGCGAGCCGCATGCAATGACCCAGATGAGCAGAGATGAACGCGCGATCAGTTTTCTGGCTCTCATAAGCTTCTCCTTCTTCCCCGGACAGACGGCGATTGTGGAATCTCGTGACCGTCGCCGTGCCATCGGTCGCGAGCATAACCCTCGCTTCCGCGAGCGCAGTAGGCGTATCGATAGGAGGTCTTCGCGGCTTATATGCCAGCCCACCAGCCGGGTCCTGCGGAGACCGGTGGCGGGATGCGCTTCGCCATCGGACTACATGTCCTTCTCGTTGATGACGAACTCCTTTAGCGGACGATATCCCGCTTTTTCCATGAGTGCATCCCATGTGGCGGGCAGCTTGACCTCCTTGACGGACCTGCCCCTACCACCAGCCAGAACCTGGGCCTTGTTTCTACTCGGATCTCCGCAGACGAGAATGCGAATCCCATCACGCGCGATGGATGGAGTCGTTGTGATGTCTTCCCATCCCGGAGCTCTCGGATACCAGGGCGGCAATTTCCCTTTCGCTGCGCGCGGATCGTTGAGCTCCCTTTGGAGCTCCCTGTCGAAAGAATCAAATACCCTGCCGTAAGACCCGTAGACCTTTGAGAAGGTCCACTCATATGTGGGCTTTCTCGCCGTCTCGACCAAGTCTTCGATGAGCGTCTTCTTCGTATAGCCGCCCTTCGCGAGCACTTCGGCAGTGGTCGGCGCTAGCAGCAGGGTTCGTGGCGAATTGATCATGCCGGACGCAAAGGCTTCGTTGTACGTTATCCCGTAGGCAAGGAGTTGCATCAGGATCTGCGGATCGGAGGTCGATGGGATGATGTTCTGTCCCATGAACGTGCTGCTGGCCGCAGATACCGTACTCACATCTTTGGCGAATCCTTTTTCCACGTGGTCCGGTTGCCAGCCGATCTTCTTCAGAGCCTCTTCATCTTCCGCCAAGACCCAGGATTGCAACTTCCCGAAGGTGCCCATCTGGGTTTCTTTTATTCTGAAACCTGCTATGTTCCTCTCGATCAGACTCATGGTACGGCCGATGGCTTGATTGGCTTGGGCAGCGATCAGCCCCTGCCCATAATCGATCCCGAGCTGCCTGGCTAACGGTCCGTTCACCCAATAGAAAGTGTTAAAGGAGTGTGTGCTGCCGCCAGTCACTGCGAGACGGAACGCAGGATCACCTATGGCTTGTACCGCCGCAATTATTATGGGCATGTACTGCGGGCGTGCTCCCGCCATGACAGCATTCACGGCGATATTCCAGGGGGTGGCCCGCAGATTCGCTAACGGAAGCACGGCGATTTCTTCATAAGGGGCATAGTCGGTGTATTTCAGAAACTCCTCGACCCGCTCAACCGTGGGTGGAATGATGGCCATCCCGTCACTCCACTGGTAATCCGAGAAGTAGCGGTTGACCTCATCGGCCGTACCCGTGAACACAACTTCCCTGGCCTTCTTTTCCTTAAGAGATGCCTCCTGAGCGGATGCCGATTCGGGTAATGGCTTGGTCAGAGCCTCTATGACCTGGGGGACAACAATCTTTACCGCATTCTCCCGTACCTGAGAGTCCGAGTGGAGATCAAACGGACCCGGATACACGGCAACCCGCACGGACGGCACTCCCTGATCGTAAGCTGTAACTTCGGCCTGTTTCTTGAAAGCGGGACCTGCCACTACTACGCTCGGAACCCCAGATTTTTCTGCCACGACTGCCGCGTGTGCCACACGCGGTGTGCAAACCCCTCAACCACCGTCCCCGGTTACTAACGCACTGCAACCTTTTTCCTTAAGCGCCACCCGCAGATCCTCAGCATCTTTTTGGGGATTGTCAGGAGTTGACGGCCGGGGAGCGTCCGGCATCTCCGTATACGGGACGACTTTGATATCAGGATATATCTGCTTTAACTGTTCCGCGATTGCGGGGAGGGTTATGTCGGCCTTGAATGCGCGGTTCCACGACATGCAGACAGTCTTGCCGGCTAAGGTGTTCAGGCGAGGCGTCATGCTGATCATTTTGACGGTACTTTCGCCGATTGGTCTCACGACGCTGTACACCGGCTCAGCCGACCCGCCTTGAACCGCAACGGACTTCTGCGCCGCTGCCGAAACACTGAAAACCACGAGTACCAACGAGATCACTTCGGCAACACAGACTATCCGGAAAACAGACGCCCTCCAAGATGACGTGAGTATTCGCAAATGCTCAAAGCGCCTCATTTTGATTGGCTCCATAGTTACTTACTCCTCTCATGGCCATCGTCGTGCACATACCCCTCGGCCTGTGCCACAGCGACATCACGAAAACGTGCGAGCGCCTCAGTAGCGTGCTGCAACGCCTCCGCAGCGGGAGCGCTGCTATGGGGGTGTCGCCTATCGTGATGGCTCGTCTCCGCCCAGCTCACCGTGGGCATACCGACGAGCCAGACCAGGAGGAGACCGTTGATGAGACGTCGCATAGGAGCGCTCCTTTCCTCAGGCTCTGAGGCGGGTCACCCCTGCCGCTGACGTTGCAGGGCCCACAATGCTCCTGCGGCCTTGGGCCCATAGGTCGCCAAGCTCGGTAAACGACGTGTAGTCTCCAGCAAGACGGGTGCCTCGTTATAGCAAGGGACCACCACTCCCAGGGTAATCATGAGACGTGCTTCCGAGTGTACAGTACGGCCACTACCGCCAGCCTTCCGCTCGACACCACGGGCACGCGGCAACTACGGACGCTCCCCCAGGAGCGATTGCATCTCATGGCGGAGGGCGCGGAGCTGGTCTTTGAGCTGCGCTGCCTGGGCGAGCTGCGCTGGCGTGAGTATTGCGCGCACCTCGAGCATGACTCCGCGCCACTCCTGCGCGAGCTGCTCCCGGAGCCGGTTTGCCTCCAGCGCCAGCGGCTGCAGGTCGGCCTCCTGGACCTGCTCAGGCCCCAGTAGCTTGTCAGCAGTCTCTTCCTGGATTGTCTGCAATTGGCTGCGCAGTGCGTGCAGTGTCGGACGGTGGGCAACGAGAATCCCTTGGAGCTGGGCCTTCTGGGCCTCCGTCAGACCTACCTTATAGAGTAGCCGTAGCAGCATGCCGCTGTGTCCGGCCCGGCTCTCCTCGAACCCCCACGCCGGTTGTGTGCGGCCAGCCATGGTCCAGAGGCTCACGATAACCAGCCCCATTACGAGACGCTTTTTCAGGTGCATACCATTTCCTTCCTGTATGGGAACCTGCCCCGCTGACAGGTCCCTCTACTCCTCCAGGGCTGCGGACAGCGCCGCCACATCATCCATGGTGTCCAAAACCTCCACGGCATCACCATCGAGCGTGGTGACAAACACGCTATTGATCTCCTCTAACAACAGCAGGAGTTCCTCACTGTGCGTCGTAGTCGGCAGCGGTGGCGGAGACACCCGCCGTAGCCACAGGCCGCCTCCCACGAGCAGGAGAAGCAGCGCCACTCCAGCCACAGCGCCTTGCCAGGGTATGGGGACAGGGGAGGGCCGAGTCGTACGCCCTGACGGTGGAGGCGTCTCCCGGAGGCTGGTGCTGACCCCTTCTACCGTGTGTACGAACGCCTGATATCGCCTCCTACACGCCGCACAGCTCTGTAAGTGCGCCTGCTGGGCCTCTGTCCCCTCCCCTTCATAGATGTTCCAGAGCGTCCGGTCGCGTAGACAGCGGCTCATGCATAGCCTCCCAGTGTGTCCCGCAGGCGGCAAACCGCCCGAAAGAGATGGCGCTTCACGCTACCAACCGTCAGTCCTAACGCCTCGGCGACAGCGGCCGTTGAGTAGCCTTCGACATACCGCAGGGCAAACACCTCGCGCTGGCGCGTTGGCAGCGCCTGAAACGCCTGCCAGATGCGCGCCTGCCGCTCTCGGTTGAGGGCCTCGTCTTCGAGGGTGCGCCCCGCCTGCGGGCGTTCGGCGACTTTTCCACGGGCTGTCGGCGCCGTACGCCACCACTTCCACCACCCCGAACGCCGGCGGTCGTGACACACGTTGCGGGTCACACGGGTGAGCCAGGGGTCCCAGGCCGCAGGACGATGTGGACTTCGTAAGATCACGAGCAGCTTCAAGAAGACCTCCTGTACCACATCCTCGGCTTCGTGTGGGTCATCGAGCCACAGACGACACAGCCGTACGAGCCGCGCATAATGCGTGCGGTACAGCGCCTCGTACTCCCCCTGGTCGACTGGCATGGGATGCATCATTCCTTACTCGCCCCGAGTTCCCTTTATGAGTATGACCGAATCAGCCTTGCGTTTGGTTGACATACCAGTGCAAGCCCGGCACAAACCCTTATCCATATTCAGGAGCCTATCGGCAGCGTGAGCACAGAGGTGACGCACAAGATTTTTGCAGCGCTCGATAAACGCACCGGCCGCATTCCCTACAGTAATCCAACAAAAGAATCTCGGTTTTCAGGCCCTGGTGGTATAACAGAGTTCAATACACACAGGGGAGGGCCTGAGAATGTTGACCATCACCAACCTCACGGTCCAAACCTGCTCAGAAACTTCAGACGTTCGGGATCAGGCAGGTGACTCTACGAGCGTCAGGCCAAGGCGGGCGGCCTTTTTCCGTATCGCAGCGAGTTCCCGGGCACGCGTCCTCTGCGTGTATTCCTCAGGGCTCATATCACAGAATGGGGTGCGATGCGTGAGCATGTGATACACCATGCGTGCGATTTTGTGGGCCGTCGCGACAATGGCAGATTTGGGACCTAGGCGAGCTCGCATCCGTCGATAGTACGCCCCTAAGCCACTCTGGCTCCGGCCAGCGGCTTGGGCAGCTAGGCGAAACGCTTGACCGGCACGATTGCGCGTCTTGAGTGTATGGCGGCGTAACACTTTCCCCCCGGAGATCTCGTGGCGTGGTGCGAGTCCCAACCATGCACAAAAAGCCTTTTCGTTAGGCCACTTCCTCATGTCCAAGCCGATTTCCGACAGGATCGTTTGCGCCGTGCTGGCTTGCAGGCCAGGGATCGCCAGTAAATCCACGCCCGTGCGTTGATAGAGTTAGCGGCCGCAGTCGTTCCAAAACCTACGGTAAGGGGTGTGATAGCTCCGTAATGCGCTACCGAAGCGACTATCCCGAGAAGGCACCTCTTCGGGAAAGTTGTGGCCCAGAGTAACGTATTTTCAAACGGGTGCTCGTCCTCCTTGGTCGTGTTGAGCCACGCTTTTTGGTGTTGATTGTCAGAATTACAGTCGCCTTTTGCCATATAACGTGTCACGGTTTTATTGGCGCTCAGCCCCTTGCTTCTGCCTCATAACCTGTCGCTGCAGCAGATGGGCGTTTTTGCCGTGCTCGAAAACCTGCTGATGCGCCCTTGCTGACACGATATGTGGCAGAACCGACAGAGTATAGGAAGTACAAACGCCATTTTTCCCTCGCCCCACCGCCCGCCTGCCGCCGGCTGCCGCTGCTCGCTCATGGCGATGGTGGCGGCCCCAGCACGCAGCCGCAGCGCGCCGCAGCGGCGCCAGCAAGGCGTAGCGCGGCTTAGCGCAGCCTGGACAGGCGGCTTAGGATGGGGTACGGTAGCGTCTCAGGGGTTTCCCGGGGTCGAGGGCCTTGGGTCGGCCGGTCCGGAAAAGCGGGGAGCTGGGAGGGCCGTGTCAACGCCATAACCAGCCGAACCACTCATCTGAGGCCTGCGAGTCAAGAGGTATCTGATGGTCACGAAGGATTATTTGCCGCAAAGGTCAAGAGCGGTGAACCCTTCTTCCTCAGGCTCTCTAAGTACCTCACTGCGCTGTAGGGCGTGCGTGTTTGCCAACACTGATAGATGATGCGGATCCACTTGAACGCCAAGGCTCTCACGGCGGCCTGATGACTTTTGCCACGGGCTCGTGGCGACATGTCAGAGGCTCTGGCCCAGAATGAATGGTTGATGGACTCTCCGGCATACGCATGGAACGACTGCCGCCGGAACGTCGGACAGCAGTAGCGCCATCGGATCCAGGTCGACTTCCCACGGCGTTCCATCACGGGGGCCACACCGGAGAAGCAGCGCAGCTCATCCACCGTGGTCCACCGGTCTCTTACAGTGCCCCTAGCCGCCGTGAGGCGTGCCGCGTAGACGGTGCCGGCGCCAGGCAGCGAAGCCAACAGGTGATAATCCTCATGCGTGCGACACAGCGGCTCAATCTCGTGATCAAACGCACGGATGGCCTCAATGGTGGTCTTCATCTGCGTCGCTCAGGCGTTGATCATGAGCACGGAGGAGGTCATCACGGCCTGATCTGTGGTCAATGGTACGGCTTCTTTGATGGCCGCCATCCGGCACGAGATCGTCTCTCGACGCACGGAGTGATGCGCATGAAAGAACGTTTCGAGGGTCGCTGGCCTCACCTTCTTGAGCGCCTCGACCGTCGGCCAGCGGAGCAGCCAATCGCAGACGAGGAGGGTGCGGATGTCATCAAACCAGTGTAAGATCTGCGGGAAATAGGCTTTCAACAAGGCCGTCATCCGATGGCTGAGCCGGGTGCGGTCATGGACCAGGCGACGTCTGTACTCCACGAGAGATTGGAGCGTCCGTGTCTTGGCATGATCGGGCCGCCAGGCCTTGAGCCGGTCCCGATGCTGGACGAGCCGTTCGAGCCGAGAGTGCGCATCCCGCGGATCATCCTTGGCTCGGCTGGGCGAGAACGCTTCACGGTACTTGGCCAGCGTGGTCGGGTGAATGGGGTAGAGGACCAAAAAGTCGTATGTCAAGAGCGCAGAGATGAGTGGACCACGAGACTGCTCCAGACAGACGGCAATCGGCCGGCCGCCAAAGCGGATGCGCCACGCGGTGGCCCAGGCCTCAAGCGCTTCCGGAGTGTGCTGGAGAATCAGGGACTCCTTCTTGCCAGTCGCGACATCAACCAGACAGCTATCATGCTTGGTGTCTGACCAATCAATGGCGACAAAGGCCGCAAACGGTTCCATAGACCTTCCTCCTGTGTGGGCGATAACGCCCCGTATGTGTGGGAAACATGCGCGCTGCAGCTCAGCGAAATCGTTCTAGAAGAGTCATGCTCTCAGACATCATCTGAGGATTCGTTGAAGAGCGACAGCCGTAGCGGGGGTGCGAAGCCGTGGTGATACGCGTCGTCGCCGCTCAGGCGTGCACATTCGTCACCCCCATGTGCATGTTCCAGGCTCTTCTTACAACCTAAGACTGGAGCGAGTCACCTGTCCAAGGAAGTACGAGCGAGATGAGCCCGGAATACCTATAATGGCGTGCAGGCGACGGCTTACAGCGTACGCTCGTTCCTCGCTCCCGCTTCCGGCCGCGCCTGACGCCTAGCGTTCGGGGGCATGTCGACTACACCGTCAGTGTTGGGGAACTGGCGGTGCAAGATTGCCTTACAGGAGGGCTTCGATGTTGGCAAAGGTCATTATACTTGCTGCGATGCTGATCAGCACGGTCATGCTTCAGGGGGCTGTGAATGCGCAGGACGCCTTCCGTGTCACTCTCCTGGAGACCGGAACGCCAAGGCCTGATCCACAACGGTTCGGACCCGCCACGCTAGTCGAGGTTGGCAATCAGAAGCTGCTGTTCGATGCGGGACGAGGCGCACCCATAAGGCTCTCCCAGCTACGCATTCCGTTGGCAAGTATCGATGTGCTGTTCATCACGCACTATCACTCCGACCATGTGAGTGGGATTCCCGATCTTTGGCTCACGGCCTGGTTGCCCGGAGGCGGAGGCCGGAAACAGCCATGGCGGGTGATCGGGCCAACAGGCGCCGAGGAGCTCATGGCCAACCTGAAACGGGCCTACGCCGCTGATGTGCGCATCCGCATCGCCGATCAAAAGCTGCCACCGGAGGGGGCCGCGGTTCTCACGGAGGAGTTCGCATCAGACGGCGTCGTCCACGAACGAGACGGCGTTCGCGTGACCGCCTTTGAAGTGGACCACGGCGATGCCATCAAACCGGCTTACGGCTATCGGATTGATTACAAAGGCCGAGCCGTACTCATTTCGGGTGACACCCGCTTCAGCGAGAACTTGATCCGTCACGGGATGGGGGTGGACCTGCTGGTGCACGCGATTGCGGGAGCCAAACCGGAGCTGCTGGAAAACATTGTCGTGCGGCGCATTCTCGACCATCACACCTTGCCTCCGCAAGCGGCGACCGTGTTCAACCGCACCAAACCGAAGCTCGCCGTATATACGCATTTCGTCTTGCAGCGCACGGAAACGGTTCCACGGCCGACTGTTGAGGAGATTGTCGCCGAAACGCGGAAGACCTATGCCGGGCCATTGCAAGCCGGCGAAGATTTGATGAGCTTCGACATCACGGAAGCTGGCGTGCAGGTCAACCCGCCCCCGCGGTGACCAAGCCGGAGTCATCTGCGATGGCTCAAGCCAGCACAGTTCCAGTGCGCGTGCCACCGAACCACGCACTGGAGCCGACCGCCCACAGCGTCCGCTGCGCTCCCGCCATTGGCGGCGGCTCACCGCAAGCGTTAGCCCGCTTGTCCGAAGCTACACGTCATGTGGGGTCGCTTGCAAGAGCCATACGAGGTGTCCTCGTCACATCCAAGAGCTGGTCGTATGCGCAAACCTGTCTTTGAAATTCGGCCTTCGCCCATTCACGGGCGCGGCGCCTTCGCCACCCGGCGCATCCGCCAAGGGACGCGGATCATCGAATATACCGGCGAGCGGCTCACCCCGTCGGCAGCCAATGCCCGGTATGACGATGACCACAGTGAGCATCCGCACGTCCTCTTGTTCACCGTGGATCGACGGACGGTCATTGATGCGGGGGTGGGGGGCAATGAGGCACAATATTTCAATCACTCGTGCGCCCCGAACTGCGAAGCGGTGACCGAGCAGAGGCGGGTGTATCTTGAAGCCTTGCGCACGATCGCAGCGGGCGAAGAATTGACCTATGATTACCAGCTGGAGCGTGGGCGGTGGCCTCCAGCCGAGTGGGAGCGACGGTATGCCTGTCGGTGTGGGGCCGCCACCTGTCGCGGGACGATGCTGGCGCCACCACCGAGGCGGAAGCCGCGCAGAGGACGAAAGGTGGCCAAGCAGCACAGGGCGGGCTAGCAGCGCGCGGCCGTTGACGCGCTGTGCTGCGCTCCGCGTGCAACTGAACGCGACCGTTAGGCGCTCACTACCCGCCATGAATCGTCCTCAACTTTGTCAGTCGCCCGGAACAAGCTTGTTGACGTTGTCGCAAGTTATGTTACAGTTACGACATGATCAGAAGTTTCAAACATAAAGGACTTGCGGAGTTGTTCGAGCGTGGCCGCAGCCGTCGAGTACGGCAGGATCTGCAAGGACGCTGTTTGCGGC
>JBKPCR010000341.1:0-13606 GCA_046727435.1 bacterium
CCGTTTCATGGATGATTGCCGTTCCCGAGATCGTCGAGATCTCAGTCATCGATCGTCTGGTAGGCCGAGGCCCAGAAGTCGAGATAGACCGCCGGTGGACTGGGGGAAGGCAACGGTCTTGGTGGAAATACCCATATCGGCTAGAAATTTCACGGGCGGACTGGCTCTAACGGGTGGACAGTCTCCTCCGCGAGCCATGCCACATAGTGCAGGGCTTGGCGAATATCCTCTGGTTCCAGATAAGGATAGGCATCAATGATCTCGGCGATGGTCATCCCGTTGGCCACCAGATTCACCACCAACGACACGGTGACCCGTATACCGCGGATACAAGCGCGGCCACCCATCACGTGCAGATCGAAGGTAATACGATCAAATCCTAGCATAGCCCCCCGCGTTTTCTCATAACGCCCCGGCCCTTGAATCCTCCAAATAGACAAGCGAATTATGCCACGTTTTGCGGGCAGTGCATACAACGCAGCTTGAGCACCCGAACGCTGGCGGTGAGCTGCTGGGAAAAAGCGCCAGCTTGTTGCCAGTCAGCTCCAGTGCCCGGTTCGGTGCGGAGTCCCCAGGAAACAGTCCTAGATGAACACCCCCGGTGACACATGAAACCGCTTCGCCAGGGCGCGAATCTGCCGCACATTGAGCTCGCGCTTGCCCCGGAGAATTTCCGAGACCACGCCCTGGGAGCCGATCTCTGGGAGGTCCGATTGCGTCAGGTCATGCTCTTCCATAAGAAAACGGAGTACGTCGACTCCGCTGCATTCGGAAATGGGATGGTGCTCCTCTTCATAGGCATGGATGAGGGTGCCCAGCGTATCCAAGAGCGTATAGAGCGGGTGCTGCTCGTCAGTCCCCACTTCATCTAGCAGGCGGTTGAGGCATTCCACAGCCCGGTCGTATTCCTGCTCGTTCCGCAGCGACAAGAGCGGACTGATGGCCGTCCAGTGCTGTTGCAGCTCAAGGGGAATTCCTGTCATGGCTTTGACGCTCCTCGGTCATATTCCGGGTGGGTCAGCACGTGGCGGACGTAGACCTTGCACCGGTTGAAATGGATGGCGGTGATCAGCCGGTATTTGTTCCCGCCAATGTTGAACACGATGAAGTCTCCGACTTTATCCGCCGTGGGGAAGGTAGCTCGCAAGGTTTCAAAGCTCGTAAAGTCGTGCCGTTGCATGATTTTGAACCATCGGACAAGGGCACTTTCACTGTCCGGGTGCTGTTCCCAAAATTGGCGTAAGGTCTTGCGAGAGATAATGTGCATACAGCAAGAGTATCTCGAAATGAGATAGCATGCAATATGCGACAAACCAGAAAGATGCTGATGCCGAACGAAGAAGAGTTGTTGTGGCGCGCAGCCGCCAGCACCACGGTGTTGAACGGAACCGCGGCGCCCGCCCGGATGGAATGGTAAGGCAGCCTGCGCCTCTTGGGAAGCACATGTGTGAGAGGATGAGGGGGGTCCCGGTGATCCGGCGCACTGGCCCGCACGGTGAGCACCCGGATGCCGGGGGGGAGCCGCGGGCCGCTCGGGGAGGAGGGTAGCCGGGGGGGAGGCGGCCACGGGTCCGGGACCCCGCGGCCCCGATGAGGCCGGCCTGGGGAGGCCCCAGGGCGGTGCTGGGGCGCATGGGGGCCCCCGCTGATGGCGGGGGAGCTGGCGGATCACGACCCACCAGCCCGGCCCGCCGGGCCGACAGCGCGGACCGGCCGCCGTCTGTGCGCCTGTGAGTTGCTGTCCTCGTTTCCCCCACGCACTGCCTACCCCGCTCTCGCTCCTCTATGATCTGTTCTCCCATCCCTAAGACGGCCCAGCAGTCATACCGCAGCTCTCAACCTGTCTCTTGGCAGCTCCATTCTCACCTTATGTGCATTCTCCATCGTGCTTATCTTGGGGAGAGCGCGACAGGATGCTGCTGGGCCCGCTATTGTGGCGGTATGCGGCGACCATCGGAAGAGGGCAGGCATTGGGTTCCTAGCGTTCCTCCCCCACTCCCAGGCGCCCCCGGCCAATGAACACCAGCGCGACGACGATGACGATCAGCACAACGATGTAAGCCGAGGCCATGGGCATACTGCCAAGTTCCCATTGACCCCAGATGAGGTTGGCCAGCAGTAGCGTGCCCGATGTCGCCAAAAACAACGGGACGGCGAAATCCCTCACAGCGTGGGCGACGACCCATAGCCAGCCGTTCAACAGGGCCGGGAGCAATACCCGTAGGTTGATCTTCACGAACGTCAGGACACGCCCGGCGCCGGCGACCAAAGCCGCTTCCTCCAGGACCTTGTCGATTTGCAACTGCGCGGCATGCATCACCCGCGTCGTGAAGGCCAGATAACGCGTGACGAAGGCCAGGATCATGATGGCCAGTGTGCCGTACAGGGGGGTGCCGGTGTAGAGCAGCAGCAAGGCTAGCGCGATGATCACGTTGGGAATGGCCAGGGGCATAAATGAAACGATCCCCAGCACGCGCGCCAGGAGTCCCGGCTGACGCACCAGATACCAGGCGATGATTGCGGCCAAGAGCATGGAGACGGTCGCCGCCATACAGGAGGTGATCAGCGTGTTCTGCAACGCCGTGACAAAATCCTCCCGACCGAAAATCAAGCGGTAGTTATGCAGCGACACTAGGTGAAAGTTGTCAGGGCTAAATGGCACATAGAAGCGCAGCAAACTGGCCCAGACCAGAATCAACGTGGGGAGAACAACCGCTACCAGGAAGTACACCGTGACTCCAGCGAGGGCCAGATACTTCAACTGGCCTAGCTGCACCAGACGAGGCCGGTAGCCCTTGCCGGTCACCACGGCGAATTTCGCCGAGACACGCACTGCCCGCAGGTAACCGACCATCAGGAGCCCACCCAGCACGAGGGTCATGAGCCCGAAGGTCGCCGCCGCCCCGTAGTGATAGCCTTCCTCCGCACGGCTGGTGAGCAAATAGATCTTGACGCTCAGCACCGGGATTTCGGCGGTGGTGCCGATGGCCAATGGCACCTCGAACACTTCGATGAAGATGATGGTGAAGTACACCAGCACGGCCAGGATGCCCGGCAGCATGAGCGGCACGGTGACCCGCTTCAGCACTTGCCAGCGGCCCGCTCCGCTGGTGGCGGCGGCTTCCTCAAAGCGCGGGTCGAAGTTGCGAAACAACGCCAGCAAGAGCAACCACATGGAAGGCACCGCGATGATGCCCGTGACAAACACCATCCCCCACATGGTATAGATGTTGAGCGGACCGCGGTAAGTGTCTAATGCCAGAAGATCCCGGAGGAAGACATTCATGGTGCCGGCGTTCGGACCAAGGAGCAGGATCCACCCCAGCGCTACGGCGAAGGAAGGCATGAGCATGGGGACGAACATCAAAGTATACAACAGACGCCGACCGGGGAGGTCTGTGCGCTCGGTCAGCCAGGCTAGGATGAAGGCCACGGGCAGCGATACCGCTAGCGCACCGGCGGCATAGAGAAAGGTGTTCTTCAGCAGATGGTAGGTGCTGGCGCTGCCGAACACCTCGGCATAGGTGGCGGTCGTCCAGGTGTTCCCGGTGAACGGCAGCTGGCCAGCGGGGCGAAAACTGGCGAACAACAAGACAACGACGGGGAGAGCAACTAGCCCGAGGACGACCAGCGTCAGGCCCAGCGGGAACATGCTCCCTTTGACGTGTTCAGGCCAGATCGATAGCCCGGTGGCTCGATAGGCGACGGCTGTCTTCGCTGGCATATCCGGCCCCCTGTGGTTTCAGTAAAGCGGTCGTGTTCTTCCTTTCCCTTACTTCGCTCCCGTTAAGATCGCCGCTACCGCCTTGGTGACTTCCTCCCGCAACTTCCACGCGGCGCGATCTGAAAAAATCGTCAAGTCATCCACCGTCTTCCCCCATTTCGTGAGAAACCTGGTCAGCGCATTCTCATCGTCCGGTAAGGCCCGATAATGGCCAGCCACGTCGGCGATCATGTGGATGCCCTCAGCAGCGTGCCAGGCGGCAAAGAGCTTCGCCATATGCGGGTGAGGGGCTTTATCCACGACGCAGAGCTGGTTGTTCAATGCCGGGATGATATCCCTGTAGGGCTTCACGCCCAGGGGGGCACCCTTATTGATCTCGCCCATGGCAGTGCTGATCGACGTCGCGCCCAGGTGGGCCTCACCGCTGGCAATCAAGGTGAGGATTGCCGCGCTGCGGCTCAGAATCGGCTTATTCGTCTTTAACTTACGGGCCAATTCTATGGCACGCTCTTTACCGTATTTCACCGCAATGAAGTCAAAGGGGTTGCCGTTGTCCCACAGGACGAACCGACCCTTCCACTTGGGCTCAGCAAAGTCTTCGAGGGTCTCGGGGAGGTCCGCCTCCTTCACGAGTTTGGTGTTATATACGATGCCAAAGATGCCGTTCACATAGAGAAGACATGGGATGTCTTCGGCCGGTCGCCTGTGGTGGACTTCTTCGAGCTTCGGAAACTCGGGGTAGAACATCGACCAATCGACCGTGACCAGCCCCCGCTCCGATTCCAGGATCTGGTATCCCCCGGCGACATTGACTTCGACTGCATCGAAGCCCCCGGCAATGACCTTGGGGGGGATGTCGCGGATGTGAGTCGGATCGTGCGCGATCTTGATTGGGAAACCAAAGCGCTTTTCAAACCCCTTCTCCAGCGTCGTGACCTCTTCCGGGTCGAACCCAAAGCCGCCGATGGCAACTTTGCCCTCCGCCTTGGCGGCGTTGAGTAGCGCCAGGTATTCGGAGCTGGGCCCTGAACTCGCCGGAGACGCCATCCACATGGCTACCCAAACCAGCGCGAGACCAGTTGAAACCGCACGGACTGCTGTCATCGGTCACCTCCCTTGGCTGTCATTCAGTGCGTTCGTAGGGGATGAGGAGACACCTCTCGGGAGGTAACTGCACGAACACGGGGTCGCCCTCTTGCAAGCTCGTGAAGGGGGTGCTCTTGGCCTGCAATACCTGATCCCCCAGATCGATGCTGTAGGTAATCTGGTCTCCAGCGAAAATCGCCGCAGCGATACGCCCTGTCAACACGTTGTCGCCCCCCGGATCATCGACTCTGAGAATCACCCCTTCGGGTCTGCACGCAATCCACACCCGCTCCTCTGCCTGCGTCGGGGAGCCAGCGGGGCACAAGAGAGACCCCTGTGCTGTTTCAACGCGCCACATCCCATCCCTGGACGATAGTCCAACGGCCTTTCCTGCCAGGAGGTTGGTCTCCCCCAAAAACGTTGCCGTGAAGGCCGAGTGCGGACGCAGGTAGATGTCTTCGGGACTGGCATCTTCGATGAAGACCCCCTCCTTCATGACGGCGACGCGATCCGACATGGTCAAGGCTTCCGTCTGATCGTGGGTGACGTACAGCGTCGTCACCCCGAGGACTTTCACCAGACTCTTGATTTCGAGGCGCATCTCGGCGCGGAGCTTCGCGTCCAGGTTACTCAAAGGTTCATCGAGGAGAAGAAGGGTGGGCTCAGCGACCAGCGCCCTGGCCAAGGCCACCCTCTGCTGTTGCCCACCGCTCAGAAATGGGGCAGGTCGAAACGCTAACTCCTCCAGGTGCACCAAGTTCAGGGCCCGCATGGTTTTCTCATGCACCCGCTGGCGCGGGAAGCGATGTCTACCGGAAACCAGAGGGAAGGCCACGTTGTCGAAGACGTTCAAGTGCGGCCAGATGGCATAGGATTGGAACACCATGCCGATGTCTCGGCGATAGGGGGGCTCGGCAATCCGTTCGGCGCTGGAGAAGACCACCTGGTCGCCGATCGCGATATGACCACGATCAGGGGATTCGAGGCCGGCGATACAACGCAAGACCGTCGTTTTCCCACACCCCGAAGCTCCTAGCAAGGTGTAAAACTCGCCAGGTTTCACGCTGAAGGTCACACCGCGCACCGCCCGCACCAAGCCCTCGGCGGTCTTATACGTCATATGCAGGTCTTCGACGACAAGGGCCCCATGCTTGACCATACTCCGCTGCCTCCCCCGTCAATCCACGGCGTTCCAGCCCCTCGTTTTTTCCGAGTCACAGATCTCATCCTAGCCTTCCCCCATGCGGAGGGAAGGGTGAACACCAGGGGCGCAGAGGCACATTTAGCGCCACTCCGCAAACCCCATAGCACAACCGGTTCCTGCCGGAGAGCGGTAGCAGGGCACGTAATCGATCAGCGTCATGTCGAGATGTTCCACCGCCCCCGCTGTGGAGATCCAGTTCCTGACCTCAGAGGTCCCAGAGTTTAGCCGTTGCTGTGGCAATGCGCTCAGCACCTCGGCATCCTTCGCCTGCATGGCTTTGAGGATCTGCTGATCGAGCTCTTCATCGATGACGAAGTGGCTTAGCCCACCCGAGCCGATGACCGCCACTCGGGCATCGTTGGGCCAGGTCTCGATGGCAGCCCGTACGGCTCGACCAAGGTCAAAGCAGCGCTTTGGCGTCGGCTGATTGGGCGGGTAGTAAGTGTTGACCATGATGGGGACGGTAGGGATCGTCTTGCCGTTCAGGAGGCGGCCGTACACGAAACTGAAAGCATGGCCCATACCTTCGCCGGGCTTGAGTTTACGGGAGTGCGCCACATCGAACCCCTCGCCGACTAGGCTCTCGATCAAGTGCCGGCCCAAGTTGGTCGCCACGGGGTAGGTTTTGTCCATCTCCCCATACGCCCAGGCGGCGGCTCGTAGGCCCGGTGAGGCAGCGTTTGCATAGTGCGGACGGTTGAGGAGCTCTTCCCCCCAATAAACTAGCATCGCGGGCATATTCTCATCGGAGAAGAGTTCTTCTTGATCGTCCCCGAAGATGACGAGGATGTCAGGCGACACCTGTGCCAGGACCTTCGCCAGGGTGGCAATGCCCTGCTGGCAGGCGTCATAACGCGCCTGCCACTTGGCCGTCGTCACTTCTCCTGCGAGAGATGGACTTGCCTTGGCGAGCAATTCGTCATAGCTCACGTGTCTACCGTCTGTATCCAGAAGCTCCGGATTGCGCTTGTCGCGCTCCCCGTGCAAAGGCCAGAGATCAGGCGGTGTGCTTAACTGCGGACTGTGAGAGGTGGCAAGACCTAAGACAATACGAGCCATCTGAGACCCCTTTCGCAAAAGTTGACATCATCTTCCCAAAGCGTGTACGGCAGCGTTGCCGGGTGCAAAGCGCTGACCCCTCTCCCTTCGGGAGAGGATAAGGGGGAAGGTGGCCTGAGATAGGTATGCGCTTGGGCTTCCCTCACCCCGGCCATTCCCAGTGTGCGAGGGGGTAAAGGGCTTATCACTGACTCTCTCTACTCTAGTCCTGGCACCTATGCTCCAGCAAGAAGAGTAGAGATCGGCAGAGCAATCAACGATAGCGAGGCAACCATCGTAATCCTCAGGCTCACAACCGGTCAAGGGTCGACTTTCAGAGTTCGTCGGACGCTCTGGTGATGCTGGGCGGCACTTGATAGAGGTAGGCGTGGAGGTGATGGATCTCGGCGTCTTTGTCTTCCATGTTAACCCGCAGGAGGTCGCGGATCGACAGCATAGATAGGAGCTGGCCCTCACTCACGATTGGCAGGTGACGGATATTGGCCTGGTCCATCTTGTGGATGGCCGACTGATAATCCTCATCGACATCGGCAACGACTAGATCGGTCGTCATCACCGAGCGGACCGGCGTGCTGACAGGGTCGAGCCCACGGTCCAAGACGCGCTGAACCACGTCGCGTTCCGAGAATACCCCGACCAGTTGAGCACCGTCGAGGACGCACGCAATCCCGACGTTGTTCTTGGTCATGATGCGCACTGCCTCTGCCACGGTTGCGTGCTGGTTAACCGTAAACAGAAAGCCATAGCGCATGATGTCACGAAGTGTTTTCATTGCTGATCCTCCCCTAGCCATCGCTTGCCCTACCCAATGGCGTCTTTACCCCGCACTCACCCCTCGAACACACCGGTGATGGGCTGATGGCCACCGTCTGCCACGTATGCCTCCTCACGATAGAGCCCGAGGGCTTCGAACACGGGCGTGTCCTGGATCGAGAAGAGCACCGCCTCACTGTCTCCCGCATTCGTATGCTCGTGCCAGGCCCACGGCGGCACCGCGAAGAAATCCCCCTGGCGCCAGTCGAAGCGCTGGCCTTCGATCACACTGAAGCCTTGTCCGGCGAAAACATGATAGACGGCGCTGCTCGTCTGGCGGTGTGCTTGTGTCTGCACGCCAGGCCGGATTAATTGGATCCAGCAGCCGATGGTACGGAGCGCAGAGCCGCCGGTGGCGGGATTGATATATTCCATTGCCACATCGTCAAAGGGGCTGGCATCCACCTCGGCAAGCTGTTTTAAGGCCGCGTAGGTCTGTTCCCACGGATAGTGCACCATCGGCGGCAGATCGTGGCGTGGCTTCGCCCAGGCAGGTTTCAGACCGCCAGCGCCGTACCGGCGTACGGAATCGCCCACCGCTTTGCTCAGCGGCTGGCGATCGTCGGGGAAGGGTTCGTAGAACATCGTCTCCAGGGAGCGAATCAGCGGGATATCCAAGCCATCCATCCAGACCACCGGCGTCGCTGCGTCGCTGCCGTGGTCATGCCATGTCCATGAGGGCGTCAGCACCAGATCTCCGGGGACCATCGGGCATTTTTCGCCTTCAACGGTGGTGTAGGCGCCATGTCCCTGCATAATGAAGCGAATGGCGGCGGGTGAGTGTCGATGGGCCGGGGCGCATTCTCCAGGGAGCAAGAGCTGCACCGCGGTTGACAGGGTATGGGTGGAGGTCTTGCCCGTCACGCCCGGATTCGCCAGGCGCAGGATGCGCCGCTCGACCCCGCGGTCAGGCGTCACCAACTCCCCCGCGCGCATGAGCAGCGGCTCAATCGCTGTCCAGCGCCAGCGAAATGGCTGCACTCGTGTGTTCGGTTCATGCGACATCACGGGCCCGGTCCATGGCGCATCGAGGTGCGCCCGCTCGACCGCGCCGGCGAATTCCTGCAGGGCATCAGCAGCAAGACTGGATGACAGTGCCATATGAAATTCCTCCTGAGATCGTGCTGAGGACTAAGTTAAACCTACTCAGTCCCTAGCACTTGGTCCTCGGTCCGATGTTCGCAGCCACGTCGTCTCATAAAACATGTCCAGCTCATTAGAGCGATGCCTGACTCCCTCTCCCGCTGGCAGAGGGGCACAGTCCAGCTCATTGCTCCAACCACACTTGCTCCATAAACAGGTGGGCCTGGTTGTCAAACGGGTAATTCTTCACATAGCGGCGGTAGGCCTGGAACACGGGATAGCCGGTGACGTTGATCCAGTAGAGCTGCTCAGCAATCAGGCGTTGCATGTCGGCGCTGAGGCGTTTGCGCTCCTCGGGATCGAGCGCTCGTCGCCACTGACGCACCATCGCCTCGAGCGCGGGATCATCGATGCCCATATAATTCGAGGCGCCACCCTTGAAAAAGCTCACCGAACGCATGTTGATGTCGAGCAAGCGGGCCCAGTTCGAGACCACCATCTCGAAATCGTGCGCCCCCAACACGCGCTCCACCCAGGCCATGGCATCCAACAGGGTCACGTGGGTCCGTACGCCAATCTTTTCCAACTGATGGGCGACCAGCGTGGCGATATCGGCCAGGGTCGGTTCATGATTCGGGACGAGGATGCTCAGCGTCAATGGGTTGGTCTCGTCGAATCCCAGCTCTTTGAGCAGTCGCTTGGCTTCCTCAGGGCGATACGGGTACATGTCGTTCAGGTCGATGGCATCCGGCACCCCTGAGGCTAACACGCTCACCAGCGGCTGTGCCCGTCCGCCGAATCCTACTTTGGCAATCTTGAAGCGATCGATCCCGTAGCCCCCGACGGCACGGCGGGCTCGGACGTCGTCGAAAGGTTTGACACGCATGTTCAGTAACGCCACGACCGGAGCCATCTCCGGTCCGGTCACTAGCTGAATGTTGGGGCTGTTTTCGAGGACAAATACCTGCTGGATCGGCACCCGCGCCATGAAGTCGACCTCCCCCGACCGCAGCCAGGCGGCGGCCCCATAGGGCTCCTTCATCACTCGGAACTCGAGTGTGTCGAGGTAAGGAAGTCCCTTCTTGAAATAGTGGGGATTCTTTTCCAGAATCACATACTCACCAGGGACCCACTGCTTCAGGATGTATGGACCTGTGCCGCTGGGATGGCGCACCCATTCCTCGCCGTAGGTTTCGAACGACTTCGGGGAGGCCATTGGAATGCCCTGGAAGTATCCGGCGAGGGCCGTCAGGAGGGCGCCGGAGGGCTCTTTCATGCGCACGCGTAGGGTGGCTTTGTCCACAGCCTCGACCTGTTGGATTTCTTCGTAGTAGGGCTGCACCCAGGATTTGACCTGTGGGTCAAGAATACGATCGAAGTTCCACTTGGCGGCTTTGGCGTCGAAGTCGGTACCATCATGAAACGTTACCCCCTCCTGCAAATGAAAGATATAGGTCCGGCCGCCATCCAGGACCTCCCATGATTTGGCCAGCTCAGGAACCACCTTAAACTCGGGGGGAGGTGTCACGGTGACGAGAGAATTAAAGATGTTGTTGGCGACCCAGGCTGTATTGCTGCCAGGGGCTGGTCCCTGGTGGGCATTGAAAAAAGTCAAATCCCCGGGTAGAGCGATGCGCAAGGTGCCACCATATTGCGGCTGCTGTGCCCAGATGAGGCCCGACCACAATATCAGTGGTGCGATCAAGCAGAAACGAGGGAGCCAACGCGTCTTCATACGCACCTCCCGAGAAGCAAGTGCTGAGACCTGAGCCATAACAAGAATTTCTTAAGACTTGTGAGTCAGCACTGTTCTCCGTGAGAGCGACTCATGCCTGCAGTCGTGGGTCAAGAGCATTGCATCGACTATCTCCCGGCAAATTGCACGCGACCACTCGGTGGCTGCGTTCCCAGCACGACGGCGCCATCGATGAGAAAGTCGACCTGCATGCCTGCGACAGTGATGAGGGGGATTAGGAGTAGCAGACAACGCAAAAGATATTCTTGCATGGCTTGCACAGCCTAGAGTATAGAGAGAATCAACGTCAGGTAGAGAAAGAAAATAGGATAGCCTGTCACCCTCTCCCACACGGAGATGCAGGAAAGGGATTAGACTCGGATGAGCAGATGCTCGATATAGAGGCGCGAACCACTTGAACGCTGAATGGACATCCAGGCACCTACAACCCTTGCAAAGCGTCTTGTAGGCGATGCAAAGGCATGTGAACCCTTGCCAATAATGCCCCACGAGTCTAGACGAGTTTGTCGAAGGATGTCAACCTCTACTTTTTGCGCGGCAGAAACGCGCACCCTGACCCGATTGCGCAAACCACCGGCGCACATCCCTTCTCAACGACCCCATTGACACCACCAAGCACCAGGGCTAGAATGCCGCCACTCGCCAGTCTTGCAGTCTCTATGGCCGTTATTGGCCTCACAGAAGCCGTTGAGGGCGACGCCCATGAACCGCATCGAGATTTTCCTGCCAACGCACTGCGCCGCCGTCCCTCACTTTCTCCTCCGACCGCAGCTCCTAACCCGTGTATAAAGTCCCTCTCTCAAGGGGGACATCCCGTTTCGTCCCGGCTTTTTACGCATGACCTGGGGCTGGTTATCTGTGGCAACCGACCCCAGTTTCCATACCAACTGAAGCCGTCTCGAATCGATGCAGCCTGGCACATAGGGCGCCCCAAGCGGGCTCATGTCGATGGGTGGGAACAACGGCGAGGAGGGAAGCCGATGCAGGGACACAGACGCAGGATTGGGCTGATGATCGCGATGGGCGGGATGCTCCTGCTGATGCCGCTCGCGGTCTGGGCGCAGCAATCCAAGTCCGGAGGGACGCTGCGGGTGGCGTGGGAATCGGATCTCACGGGGCTGGACCCGCATATCTCTAGGGGCATTCAGGCCCATCGCGTGGTGGGTAATCTGTTTAATAGCCTAGTCACCCTCGATGCTGAGATGAACTATGTCCCAGACCTGGCTGAATCGTGGGAGCTCCAGGAGAACGGCAAGGTATATGTGTTTCACCTGCGCAAAGGGGTGAAGTTCCATGATGGCACGGATTTCGATGCCGAGGTGGTACTCTGGAACTATAAACGGATCATGGATCCCGAGGCGAAGACGCTCGACGCCCCCTTTTATAGCATTGTCGATACAGTGGAAGCCCTCGATGCGCATACGGTGAAATTCACCCTGAAACATCCCAGCGCCACGTTGTTGCCGGTGATGGCTGCTTATCGTGTGGGGTTTGCACAAATGTCCCCAGCCTCATACGAACGCTGGGGCAAGGAAGAGGTGCAACTCCATCCGGTGGGAACGGGGCCGTTCACGCTCGCCCGCTGGGACCAGAACCAGATCATCGTGTTAGAAAAGAACCCGCACTACTTCAAGCCAGGGCTGCCCTACCTGGACCGCATCGAGCTCCGCATCATGAAGGAGGGGGTGACCCGCGTCGCGGCCTTGCGGGCCGGAGAGGTCGATTTCGCAAACTTCATCCCTATCGAACATGTCGAGCGTCTGACCAAAGAGCCGCAAATCCAGGTCATCCGGGGTCGAGATACGCAGCGTATTCAATGTTTCTTCAACCTTCGCAAACCGGTCTTCCAGGATGTGCGCGTGCGATGGGCCCTCCTGGGGCATGGCATCGATCGCCAGGCCCTCGCCAAAACAGCCCTTCTGGGCCTTGCCCAGCCGTTATGGACCTTCGTGGCGCCGGGCTCGAAGGGGCACATCGACTTCGGGGACCAGTTCCCCTATGACCCCGAAAAGGCCAAAGCCTTGCTTAAAGAGGCGGGGTATGATGCGAAGAATCCCTTGCGCTACACCCTCATGACCCATGGCGCGGAAGCGGCGCTGCCCATCGCTGCCACCATTATGAAGACGCAGTATGCCGAAATCGGGGTGGAGGTGATGGTGGAAATCATCGATCGTCCCATCTTCCTGCGGCGCTTGTCGACGGACCGCGACTGGGATCAGCTCCTCAATTTGAGCGGCGGTACCTTTGATACCTATGGGCCAAGCAGGCTGATCGATACTCGGGCCGGGAACAACACTCCCAACCATCAAGATAAGCATGTGGATGCGCTCATCGATCGTATTAAGGAAGCACCCACAGAGGAAACCTACCTCCAGGCGGGGTACGATCTGCAGCGCTATGTGACCGAGAACATGCTGTACCAGAGCGTCACCAGCCTACCTTTTACCCAGGCCGTCGGCGCGTATGTGAAGGGCTATGGGCATTCGTGGGCGTACAACCGCTTTGAGACGACTTGGTTGGATAAGTAGGGACGACCTATCTATGTCGTTCTTGCGGTCTTCAAGCCAATGAACAGAGCTGGCATGAGTGCACGGAAGGAGCTTGTCATGAGGACTCGCCGCCCATCGGCCCTTATCGCGTTGTTGGCCTTGGTGATCGGGCCGCTGATTCTGGCTGCCACAGCACAGGGAACACCTGAAGGCGAGATGGTGTTGGCCTGGCATGTGACGATTGCCCCCGCCTGGTTCGACCCCATCGATACCCCCGCGCAGATCACCCCCTATGGCGCGCTGCATGCCCTCCACGATGCCTTGGTACGGCCTCTTCCGGGTGAGAAGATGGGCAATAGCCTGGCCGAGTCCTGGACGGAGAGCCCCGATGG
>JBKPCR010000342.1:0-7230 GCA_046727435.1 bacterium
ACAGATACAGCTTATAGTAAGAATTGCAGGACATTTCGTTGGTATGTCGCTGTTTTCACGATGGAGATAATTTATGATAAGTAATAATCGAAATACAGCTGAAATAGAGGGGGTATGTGTTGGATGTGGAATGCATAAAAGTAGCTGGAAAGGGAATAATGGAAGAGGCTACTCGAAAAGTGGGCAGACGTATTGCTGTCTAGACTGTGCTGAGGGTATTGAATGCACGTGTAGTTTATAGAGTTGAAATAACAAAATCATTTCAGCTTTAGAAGTAATATCAGGTACCTCGATAATTACGACGGAACCATTCAGGACTAGCTGATGAATACAAAGTTGGCAACCGTATAGACAATACTCCACCAGCGAGACAAGGAGGATTACACATGAATACAGACATTTTTGAAGGGCAATGGCGCCAAATGCGGGGGGAATTGCGGTCGTGGTGGGGCAGGCTGTCAGATAATGACTTCGAAAAAATCGCTGGGAAAAAGGATCGGCTGATAGGCATGCTTCAAGAGAAATATGGCTATACACGTGAGGCAGCCCAGCAAGAGATGGATCGTCGGTTCAGGGAATATGAGGACCGGGCGCGCACCTCTAGCCCTACTCGTAAGTCTGGTAAGACAGAGGATCGCATGAATGATACTTCAGCCGTTCAACCTGTATCCGCTGTCGGCGAAAAGATTGGTTCGCTAGCAGATGTGATTCGGGAAAAAGCGCCCCACGAAGGGGCAGTGGGAACGGCAGCGACAGCAGTGGCGGAAAAACTCGACGTCGCCGGGTCGTATCTGCAGGAGAAGGATCTAAATCATGTGTTAAGCGACGTGTCCAGCATGATTCGTCGTTACCCTGTCCCAGCACTGCTCGTCGGGCTTGGGATCGGATATCTTCTGGCTCGAAGCACGCGGAGGTAAATGGCGGTGAATAGCGCCTCTCATAACTCGCAACCAACTTTGGGCCAGTTAGTCAACGGGTTGATGAGTGATGCGACACTGCTCCTACACCAAGAACTAGCGCTGGCCAAACATGAACTTTATGAGGAGGCTCGCAAAACCAAAACGGCAGTAGTATCTTTGGGGGCCGGAATTGGTATAGCTGCTATCGGCGGGTTACTCTTGATTATCATGCTGGTTCATTTGGTGAGAGCACTCACAGAATGGCCGATCTGGATATGTTATGGAATTGTTGGCGGTATCTGCGCCATGGCTGGAGTGGCCTTGCTTTACAGAGGTAAACAGTACATTTCGCAAATTGACGTCGTCCCACAACTAACTGTCGAGACGATGAAGGAGAATGTAAGATGGTTCAGAAAGAAGACAACCTTGAGAAAGATATAGAAGATACACGTGCGGTGATGACCGAAAAGATCGATATGATTGAAAATCGTGTGAATGAAACGATGGAGGGTACAAAAGCAACCATAGACAATGTTATGGAAAAAGTCAAAGGTGTGCAAGAAACTATAGATTCAGCGAAATCAACGATAGATAACATCCTTGAAACCATAAAACATACAATGGAAGAGACAATTGAGCGGGTTAAATACACATCTACCGTTATCGAACAAGTGGATCAAAATCCCTGGATCATGTTGGGCAGTGCCGTCTTGACGGGGTATGTCCTGGGCGGTCTCAACCAAGGAGGGTCGCCTAGTCAACATTATACTCCTGAAAAGAAAGGTAGCACGATAGAAACAATCGAAAAATCTATCGATATCAATGTGCCAGTACGCACGGCTTATAACCAATGGACACAATTTGAAGAGTTTCCTCGCTTCATGGAAGGGGTAGAGTCGGTCAAGCAGCTGAATGATACGACACTCCATTGGGTGGCGAATGTCGGTGGTGAGCGTAAGGAATGGCGGGCTCGAATCACCGAACAAGTTCCAGACCACCATATTGCGTGGCGCAGCGAAGGTGGGGACTTTACCAGTGGAGTGGTATCGTTTCAGGCCTTAGGCCCTGATAAAACCCGAGTGACAGTACGGCTCAACTATGAGCCGAAAGGGATGACGGAGAAGCTTGGAGATATGTTCGGTATGGCATCCCGTCGTATGGAAGGCGATCTGGAACGCTTTAAGGATTTCATTGAGTCAAAGGGCCATGAAACAGGTGCCTGGCGTGGCACCGTGAGATAGCCCCGTCGAAAACTGTGTTTTGGGCGGGGGAGTGGCATCCTATATGGGAAGGATGGGAGATTGCCATGGCAACCACTGCAGCTGACGTCTTGATCGATGCCCTTTGTGACTGGGGGGTGGAGGTCATTTTCGGTCTTCCCGGCGATGGCATCAACGGCCTCATGGAGGCCCTTAGGATACGTCAAGACACGGTGCGCTTTGTGCAAGTGCGGCATGAAGAAGCAGCCGCCTTCATGGCATGTGGCTATGCCAAGTATACTGGCAAGCTCGGTGTATGTCTGGCAACCTCTGGTCCCGGCGGCATTCATCTGCTGAATGGCCTCTACGATGCCAAAGTCGACGGCCAGCCAGTCCTCGCGCTGACTGGCCTGCCCTACCACGACCTGATCGGTACCCACACCCAGCAGGACGTGGAACTCGACAGGCTCTTCGCCGATGTGGCCGTCTATAATGCCCGCATTATGGGTCCGACGCATGTTGAGAACGTTGCTGACCTCGCCTGCCGCTCAGCCTTGAGCTACCGTGGCGTGGCCCACATCACTTTCCCTGTGGACATACAATCGATGAACGCCGAGAGGCTGCGCTCGAAACGCAATGTTCCCCATCATACTTCGGATGTCTTTGCGCGTAGTGCCCGGTTGCCCGAGGAGACCGATCTGCAACAGGCTGCCGATGTCTTGAACGACGGCAGAAAGATTGTCATTTTAGCTGGTCGTGGGGCCTTGGGAGCCGCGCAGGAACTTGAAGAAGTCGCCCAAAGGCTGAAAGCTCCCATCGTCAAGGCCCTGCTTGGCAAGGCCGTCGTACCAGACGACAGCTCCTATACGACCGGCGGCATTGGGCTGTTGGGTACCAAGCCGTCGCAGGAAGCGCTAGAAACCTGCGATACCTTGCTGATCGTGGGAAGCGCATTCCCTTATATTGAGTACTACCCCAAACCAGGGCAAGCCCGAGCCGTACAGATCGACGTTGACCCCCGACGAATCGGCTTGCGCTGTCCTGTGGAGGTAGGACTGGTCGGCGATAGTCGCCGCAGCCTGAGAGCACTATTGCCGCTCCTCAAGGGTAATGAAGATGACAAGTTCTTAGAACAGGCACGTGCCGGCATGCAAGTATGGCAGAAGCTCATGGAAGAACACGGCACTTGGCGCGATAAACCGATGAAGCCGCAAGTGGTGGCATGGGAGTTGGGCCGGCGTCTTGCGGACAATGCCATGATCTCGGCCGATTCAGGCACTGTTACCAACTGGTGGGCACGCTATATACCCGCTAAGCGCGGTCAGCTACACGCCGTCTCCGGCAATCTAGCCTCCATGGCGTGTAGTCTTCCATATGCGATTGCAGCGCAAATCGCCTACCCAGACCGGCCGAGCATCGCATTTGTCGGCGACGGCGGCTTCTCCATGTTAATGGCGGATTTCGTTACCTGTGTGAAGTACCAGTTGCCGGTGAAGGTCGTGATCATCAAAAACAGCTCCTTAGGCCAGATTAAATGGGAGCAGATGGTGTTTCTCGGTAACCCAGAATATGGCTGTGATCTCCAGCCCATTGACTTCGCCGCCTTCGCGCGGGCCTGCGGAGCTACTGGCTTTACCATCGATGATCCGGCAACGTGTGGGCCGACGCTAGAGAAAGCACTTGCGACCCCTGGCCCGGTCATTGTGGAGGCGATCGTCGATCCCTTTGAGCCACCGATGCCACCCAAGGTGACACTTGACCAGGCGACGAAATTTGCGCAGTCCTTGGCCAAAGGGCAGCCGCATCGCGGCAAGATCGCCCTCACAGTTGTATCCGACAAGGTACGTGAGCTCATCTAGCCAGCGGCCATACGTGTGCTCCACGAGTTGGCGATAGCTCCCGCTAAAGTTATGGGAGACGTAGGGCCATGACCATATAACAACTCTTATGAGCGGGAGGTTTTGCCCAAGCTTCGATAGGGGGCGAAAAGGCGACTTTACGACAATACTTGCTGAGGAGGTAGACGATGTCGGTGAGAAGGGCAATGATCAAGGGGGTGGCATCTATAGCCATGGTGAGCGCCCTGGTATTAGGTCTGAGTATAGGGGCCGGCGCTATAGAAAGGCCAAAACTAAAGGTGATATCGTCGGAAGCAGGCGCTACCCCGGAGCTTTCGGCGAAATTGAGCGATCCTGAGAAGAAAGCCCAGGAACACACTGCAACGGTAGAAGTCAAGGTGGCAGGAATCCAGCTCATCGATCCGGCGGCGGTAAATGAGCAGCCGCAGCAGGGGCAGGGGCACCTGCATTACCAAGTTGATACTGGACCTGTCATCGCGACAACCACTACGAAGCTCAGCTTCCACGAACTGAGTTCTGGTTCACATGAAATTACCGTGATGCTGGTCAGCAGTGATCATCAACCGCTGGGTCCGAGAGAGACGCTCACGGTGAACATTCCTCCAGCCCTGGGTGATCGTGCCCAGCGCTAGTGAAAATGTCGACGAGGTACACAAGTCCTGCGGCAGCCATAGCTAAAGGCTGTGAAACGATGAACCAATGCAGGCAAGATACGTTGTAGGAGCGGGGATGTCGGTTGGCCACAGGTATTGGACGTCGCATTTGGCGTCTGCCGTGATCTTTCCGGCATCTCGCTAGGGCAGGCCGGTATGGGTAGCGGGGGGGCTACACAGGCCGGCCTTGTCCATTCAAAAACGACTCAGCAGCCTCAGAGGTACAAACCTTGGGGCAATAGAGATGGATGCATATTAAGGCGGACCGTGGAAAGGGGTGATCTCCATGCTTGGACCTCAATTCGAATCAGAACAGGTTGATCCCATACTGTTACACATCTATGAGGGCATGGCGGTGTACGATCAGACGGGCGCTAAGATTGGCACAGTCGAATATGTATATCTGGGTGAGGTGGCAGACTCCCCCGAAGAATGCGTTTATTATACGCAGACTCCATCAACCCTCACCAGCTCGGAAGTATCGCTCATTGAGGAATTCGCCAAGGCTATTGTCCTCACTGAACGGGTTTCTGACTTCTGGCGCGAACGGCTCCTGTCGTATGGCTTCATCAAGATCAAGAGCTCCGGGTTCTTCACCTCTGATCGCTACGCACTGCCCGCGCACATCGCCGGCGCGGCTGACGATCGTGTTCTATTGTATGTCGACCGGGACGAGTTGATTAGAGCGTAAAAGCACGCTCCCCTCATCAGCACCCTCGTTGTCCGTGGTAGGCTACCATCGGCTCCGAAGTGTCATAACTCTCGGTCCGAGCCCGTTGACCCGCACGTACAATCCAAAGGCCATCATCGAGCTGTCTGAACATCTAGCAGCAAGTGCAGCTGAACCAGCGTCGACATGGATCGCAAGGAGCAGACATGCCTCAACCACGCGAAGGTTCGGTGGTGGCAGCGTTTGGGTGGATGCTTGTGCTGTCAATTATCCTGGGTATCGTTCTCCCCACTATCGGCCCGTTTATCGCTGGCTTGGTCGGGGGCGCGAGAGCCGGAAGTGTCAAAAATGCCCTCTTGGCTGCTATGTTGCCAGCTATCCTGATAGGGATCATCGTGGCTTTGCTCTCCACGTTGCTCATCGGCTTGCCGATTATCGGCGTTGTCTTTGGCTTTTCGGTCGCCGTCATCATTGTCCTGAACATTGTGGGACTCCTGGCTGGAGCCTTAATAGGCGCGCTTATCTTCGGATGAAATGACTGTGAAGGGGAAGAGGCAGGCATGCACGAGGGGAAGAAGGACTGGCAATGCGACGGAGATGGTGGGTTTGGCTCATTGGGGGCATAGCAGGTCTCATCGTTGTTTCTATTGGTCTCAGTTTTTTCATTGATG
Source organism: bacterium (assembly GCA_046727435.1). Lineage (GTDB taxonomy): Bacteria > Tectomicrobia > Entotheonellia > J063 > CAVPRW01 > CAVPRW01. Next base: position 5,952 of record JBKPCR010000342.1, read on the forward strand.
AACCGCTGCGCCGCTATATAGAGCAGCAACTGAATACCCATTTGAAGGGGTATTCAGTACGCCTTGGCAAGCTAGACCTGCACCCTTTGCAGTTTTCCGTGGATTTATCCGATGTGAGCATTGTTCAAGATGCGAATCCGGAACCCCCCATCGTCTTTATTCCCAGACTTCGTTCAGGTGTGCATGGACGGGCCCTCCTGTCTGGGCGCTTGGTGGGTGATGTCCTAGTCGAGCATCCGAAAGTCCATATCAACCTCAAGCAATTCAGAGATGAGGCAGCAGATGATGTACCTCTCCAGGAGAGAGGTTGGCAAGAGGCTGTGCAAGCGGTTAGTCCTCTTAAGGTCAATCTCCTGCGCGTAGTTGACGGTGAGATCACCTATGTTGACGAGGCACCGTTTGAGCCACTACGTCTAACTAAGCTGACCCTCCGTGCCGAAAACATCCGCAATATACAGTCGCAAGCTGGAGAGTATCCTTCTCCGATACAAATGCAGGCAAAGATCTTCGACTCGGGTAAGCTATGGCTAGATGGCCATGCAGATTTCCTAGCGGTACCCCATGTCGCCCTCAAAGCACAATTGGGGCTTGAGAACGTGGATTTAGCATACGTCAAGCCGCTTGCTAGGCGCTACAGTGTCGTTCTTAGCGGGGGGACCCTCTCAGGCGCGGGCGACATCGAATACACCGCAAGCCTTAAAGTCGCGCACCTGCAGACGGCTACCGTCCGAGGGCTTCGGATGAACTATATCTATTTCGGGCCAACTACAGAGGCCGGGCCAGAGAGGGCGAGGCAGGTCACACAGGCGGCTCAAGAAGTGAGCAATCAACCCGGTCTTATCCTGCGGGCCGATGAAGTGTCTATTGTTGAGAGCGAGATAGGGTTCGCCAATAAGGCAGCCAAGCCAAACTACCGCCTCTTCCTAACCGATCTGGCGATCCACCTTACGAACTTCAGCAATCAGCTCGTAGACGGTATCATGGTCGCCCGAGTCTCCGGCAAATTCATGGGCAGCGGTCAGACGGTCATAGGAGCAACATTTCGACCCGAAACTAATGGACCAGATTTCGCCCTGGCGGCGAGCATTGAGAACACTGCTATGCAGACCATGAATCCCCTCCTTCGCGCGCATGGGAACTTCGACGTGGTGCGAGGTTTCTTCTCCGTCTATACGGAAATGAGGGTGAAGAACGGTGCCGTTCGAGGCTATGTCAAACCATTGTTCAAGGAGATGGATGTCTATGATCCGCGTCAGGATCAGGAGAAAAACCTCTTTCA
>JBKPCR010000343.1:0-14739 GCA_046727435.1 bacterium
CCCCCGCATGGCCAGCTTCCTTCCAGGCCTGGCGGTATTGCTGGATATACGGTCCCAGCTCGGCGAGGGAAAACACCCGTGAGGGGTTGATGATGATGGGATACCCCATCCGCCCGACATGGGGAAAGGTGACCTCTGAGGTGATGCCGATGCGGATGGGCGGATGCGGTTTCTGGACCGGTTTGGGCCTAACATAAAGATTGTCGCACTGGTAGTACTTGCCTGTGAACGAAAAACGCTCCGTGGTCCAGGACTTCAGGATGACCTCCAGGTACTCGTCGAAGCGCTCACGGCTCTCGGCATAGGGCGAGTTGAACCCGTCGTGCGTGTCCGGAAAGGTGCCGCGCCCGACGCCGCACTCCACCCGCCCTTGACTGATATGGTCCAGGGTGGCGATGTCTTCAGCGAAGCGGATCGGATGGCCTAGGGGAAGCAGGACCACCGCCAGGCCAATGCGGATGCGCTGGGTACGGGCGGCGATGGCGCTGGCGATGGTAATGGGGGAGGAGAGGACACTGATCGCGGAAAAATGGTACTCGGCCAGCCATAGTGAGTCGACGCCGCGCGCTTCGGCTTCATCCACCAGACCGAAGCACTGGGCGAAGGCCTCAGCCTCGGTCATCCCTTCACCACAGGGGAATTCGATAAAGAGCCCGCAATCCATGGATCCCTCCTTTCTCGACCAGTCGCCGATCGCCAGCGACCATCGGATCTATGCGGTATATGCTGCGATGGTACCGCCATGCGTGCCCACGTCAGGAGGCATGGACGCGCCTCGCCCATTCATCCATTCTTCCCTCGTCCCTGCCGTGAGCAGTGTAACATGTGCTTCAACCCACCTGTGAGTGATACTACGCTACCGCGCAGGTGACAGGCAAGCACCTCTTCTAGTCAGGAGTCGTTTGACGCCGTGCGGCACCACATGTACTATGCCATGCACGGCCTCATCGAGAGGCGCCTGGCCTGGTTGAGACATCGACACATCGATGGTGAGGAGCTACCGGTGAACATCGTCTCCTGGAATGTCAATGGTATTCGTGCTCTCCTGCAGCGTAATCATCTCGCCCCATTCGTGGCCACTTCTGGTGCGGATGTCCTCTGTCTCCAGGAAACGAAGGCGCAACCGGAACAGGTGCGTCTCGACCTGCCCTCACATCCTTATCATTACTGGAACGGTGCCACACAGAAAGGCTATGCCGGCACGGCGGTGATCTCGAAAACCGCACCCCTGAGCCTCCGGATGGATATAGGGGTGGCGTGTCACGATGGCGAAGGCCGCGTGATCGCCGCCGAGTTTGAGGACTTCTTTGTCGTCTCAGTCTATGTGCCCAACGCCAAACGGGACTTGAGTCGCCTGACCGATCGCCAAGATTGGGATCGCTGTTTCCTCGCTTACTTGCAAGTCCTGGAGCAGCAGAAACCAGTGGTGTGCTGTGGCGATTTCAACGTCGCGCATACAGCCATCGACCTGGCCCGCCCAAAGGATAACGAGGGCCACCACGGCTTTACACTGGAGGAACGGGCCGGCTTCCAGAACTTTATGGACGCGGGCTTCATCGATGCCTTTCGGCACCTCCATCCCGGGGCACCGCAGCATTATACCTGGTGGCGCCAGTTCGGTGGGGCACGGGCCCGTAATATCGGCTGGCGGATAGATTACATCCTCATCTCCGCCGCGCTTCTGCCCCGTCTGCGCTCGGCAACGATTCTATCAGAGGTGTATGGATCGGATCATTGCCCGGTGGTGGTGGAGCTGGGTGAGAAGCCGTCAACACGTCGTCGAGGCCAATAGGTGTACGTCCTCAATTCGTCCAGATCGATCTGTCTACGGGCGCAGGGCGCGCATACACCGGTTTGGCCTTATCGATGGGGGCAAAGAGCTTGAAGCGATGCGGTCAGATGGCGGTACACACCCGCTGGGAAAACACAGCCGAGGCTCTCATCTCAGCGTCTCGGCGTCCGAGCGCACCGTCGCCTCACAGGAGCGATAAACCTATCTTAGCAAATCGGTGGGGTGGACGTGCATGGAAGACAGATAGATATTGTGAGTGCTGCTATTTCCCGGGTATTCCTCGCACCCTCATCAGGCCTCTGGTGGATGCCATCCGGCCAATACCCAATAGCTCCGTACCTCCAACACATCGGAATCATCACTGAGATGTAATGCTATGACTGTGGCGCGGCCAATGGCAGTTCGCCCAACAATGCGGAGCCCATCGTCGCTCCAGCCAAAGTGGTCGGACCACGTCTGCGTGCGCGGATTGAAGAGTGGGACTACGGCGCCGGTTGCTGGATCCACGGCCGTGGTTTTGTCACTCTTATAACGGTTGCAAATGGGGCAAGCCACCCAGAGGTTTGCTTCTGCATTGCTCCCCCCTTTTGCCAGAGGAATGATGTGCTCGATCTCCAAGCGAGCCATGACCAAATGCTGCGGACTTAGGCAGTACCCGCAGCGATTTCTTGCCGCCGACCGCACCCGACGTTCGATCACGGCGGAGATGGAGGCACGCGCCATCGGGTCACGTGAGCATGGCTTTCAAGCCACGGGCTACCGCGACCTTCCAGGCTTGGGCTTTGCGCACCAGTCCGCGCCGATACATCTGCATCAACACATCCAGCCGAGCCCGGTCAATGTCGTCAAGTTGGCCCTCGCGATTGCGGGCGAGCAGGCGGCTTAACTCTTTTTGGTCCTGGTCAGCCAGCTGTGTGTCACACAAGCCAAGGATTTCTGCGTCCGAGAGACTTTCAACCGGCACCTCCGCCGCGGCTTGATCAATCCAGTCCACTAAGACCTCCTCAACACGCCTGTGCGTCCTCACGGCCACGGCCCGGGCGCTGCGAACCACGTGCTCAGGCAATTGGAGGGTCACAATCTCGCTCATCCTCACGCTCCTGTCCGTCAAGCAAAATGCTCTCCACGACGGTCTCTTTCTGGTGGGAGAACATGCTACATCCATTATACACAAGCGGCAAATAGGAAATGATAGGTACTATTATAATTGCAAACCCTATTGTCCCCGACCCCATCTCACCTCGGCGGCGGTAGAGCGTACGTCAAGAGTGCTGAGATTTGGCGGGCACTAACTTGGATCGGCCGCAGGCAACAGAAAACACCGCTCACATTGACAACGCATCAACACAACATTAGTGTTGTGTCATGATACCGCCGTTCAACGTGTTGGGAAATCTCCCTATTCGTGTCTATGAGGCGACCTGGCAGGAGTTTACATATCGCTTTGGCCCGACTCCACACCGACGTGTATTGCTGGCAGGATTGAGAGCTGCGCTGGAAGCTCTATGTACTGCAGGCTGCCGCAGGATCTATATCAATGGCGGCTTTGTGGCAGCGAAGCAGCGGCTAAATGACTATGATGGGTGCTGGGACAGTGAGGGAGTCGACCCCGATCAGCTTCACCCGGTCCTGCTCATCTTTGACCGTGGCCGGGCTGCTCAGAAGGCCAAGTATCAGGGGGAACTTTTCCCTGCCCAGTTCCATGAGGGTAGCAGTGGAGCCACTTTTCTGGAGTTTTGCCAGATCGACGAGGAGACTGGGGACGCGACAGGCATCATTGTCGTGGAGCTACGGGAGCTGCCATGATCAAGAACGCGCGACAGTATCAAATTACAAGGTCGCAAGTCGCGAAGCTCGAACGCGGATTGACGCAGTTGACCGCCGAGGCGAAGAGCGTTGGTACAGTGCCCCCACGGCTTCAGCAGGCGCAAGAGGACGCCCTGCGGAGCCAAATCGCTGACCTACGCGAGCAATTCATCGAGTATGAAGCCCTCTGGGCGCGGAAGCGGAAGGTACTAGCCTTTGAGTCGTTTGAGGAATTTCCCCGGGCACTTGTCCAGGCACGCATTGCTGCTGGCATCAGTCAGAAGGAGTTGGCAAAGCGGTTAGGGCTCAAAGAGCAACAGATTCAGCGCTACGAGGCGACCGAATATGCCTCCGCGAGCTTGGCACGCGTAGCCTTCGTGATCCAAGCCCTGGGCCTCACCGTGCGCGAAGAGATCGTCTTGCCTCGGGCCCAGACATCACCCGAGGCGGCCGGGGAAGGTCATGCATGATGCGGTGGGTTAGAGAATTTGACGCGCATCGCTGGCCATATGGTCCAGCAATCATCCCTAATATTACCTGGGCGCAAAAAAGAATCCTTTTGCGTAGAATATTGATCCGGTAGAATGATGTGGAATTGGCAGCATAGGAGAGCAAAGCATACCTAGTACACCTCTCCGATCCATGTCACCAACCAAGCTGAAACAGGCGACTTAGCCTGGATGATCGCTAGAACAAGGAAAGTCGCTCTTTTTGACCTGAGCCATGCTGTGAAAATGGATCAGCTAGGAGCGTTCAGTTGTGAGATCTTAGCTCTTGTAGAGGATCTTTGGTTCTAATGAGAAGGGGAAGATGAGAATGCAAGAGCTATCCCACTAGCCCTGGAGTGACTCTCTCACCCGAAAATTTGCCATATTGTGACCAGCAGTGCGTTCCTGATAAGATGGAAGGCGGTGCTATTTGGTCGATTTCAGCAAGTTAAATTCCGCTCGATCACAGGCCACTCCGACCGATCCACTCCGCATCTTTCAGCGGCTACCCAAACCGCCTCACATCAACGACCTTTGGGAATCTCAAAGCGAGGCGCTAAAACTTTGGACGCAGCGCCGGGCCGAAAACGACCTCGTCATCAAGTTGAATACCGGCGGCGGGAAAACTTTGGTCGGGCTTCTCATTGGCCAAGCGTTGCTCCATGAACTCCGACAGCCGGTACTGTATCTTTGCCCCAATACCCAACTCGTTCGACAAGCCGCCACAAAGGCGACTGAGGTTGGGCTTCCAACCCTTACATACGAACGTGGCCCAGGTGAGCTGCCGGCAGAGTTCCTCAATGCCGAGGCCATTCTGATTGCCACATACAGCGCCCTGTTTCATGGCCGCAGCAAATTCGGCGTATTAAGAAGCGGGGCAGAACCTGTGAAAGTTGGCGGCATTATCTGCGATGATGCACACGTGGCATTCTCTACAGTTCGAGATGCCTTTTCCATCTCGATTGCGCGTAGAGCTTGTCTTGATCTTTACACTGACCTTACTACACGGTTTCGAGGGGATTTTCAGGAGATAGGGAGACTCGGCTCTTTCGATGACATTATCGAGCGTCAGACTCCAGAGGTTCTTGAAATCCCCTATCCGGCCTGGGCATCAAAAGCGGATGCCGTCCGGAAATTACTGGCCCGAAAGTATGCCACCACCTTTCAGTACCAGCTACCTTTACTGCGTGACCACTTTGAGGCCTGCCATGCGCTGATCAGTGCTCGTGACTTCTCGATCACTGCGATTCAGCCCTTAACACATCTGTTGCCAAGCTTCGACGAATGTTGCCATCGGGTTTATATGTCAGCAACCATCGCAGATGACAGCTCAATTGTCCGTACCTTTGATGCTCATCCTAAGGCGATCCTGAATCCTATTGTCCCTCAGTCACTCGCAGGAGTTGGTGAACGCATGATTCTGGCGCCAGCGTTGACGAAGCTGGGTATTCGAGCTGACTTGAAACTGGCTCGACAACTAGCCGCGGAAGTAGCGAAGCAAGCTGGAGTAGACGTGCTTGTTCCTTCTGAAACAGTGGGGAAGCGTTGGGATGGCGTGGCCACGCTGGTGATGGGCGATAAAGTTGAGGTGGTTGTGGCGGACCTAGTTGTGGGAACTCGGGGTGGCCCCTTTGTCTTTGCAAATCGCTATGACGGCATCGATTTGATCGGAGATGCTTGCCGACTTCTCATCATGGATGGCCTGCCCATGGGTGCCAATACATACGAAATTTTTCGCGCAGAGGCACTGCAGGGGAGCAGCTCCCTTAATATCAGTCTTGCGCAGAAGATCGAACAGGGCGTAGGAAGGGCCACGCGAGGGGCAGGTGATTACTGTGTCGTTCTCCTGATCGGACAGGATTTGGTATCCTGGATAGCGCGGTGGGACAGCCTCAGTCTGATGACGCCGAGCACTAGGACACAGGTTGACATGGGCCATGAGATTAGCAAAAGTATTGCTGAATCGAACGAGCTCATCGAGACCATTCAGCAGTGCCTAACGCGAGACCCAGAGTGGACCAGGTGCCACGCTGAGACCCTTGCCGATCATGCTGAATCTCCCCCGGTCGATGCTTTTGCAATCGAAGCTGCATCGGTAGAGCGCGAATACGCTCGCGCATTGGTGGCGAGACAGTATCCCAATGCTGCCGAGATTGCGCTCCGGTTCGCCAGTGAACACCAAGAGGATAGAAGGCTGCGGGGATGGTTTCTTCAGCTTGCAGCTCGTGCCCGACGGTATGCATAGGATCCCGTGGGTGCGAATGAAATGCAGCGTAAGGCCTTCACTGCTAATCCGATGCTGTGGTCTCCTCCCGGAATGGCAGAGCTTTATACGCCAACACCGGCAGTCGGAAATCAGGCTCAGAACATTATGGACCAAATTGCAAAATTTGCTGTCCTAACAGGCCACCTGCAAGACTTTAATGAAGCCGTTAGCTGGCTGACGCCTGCTGCCACAAGTAATCAACAAGAAGAAGGGCTCAAGCGTCTGGGTGCCTTTGTTGGCTTCCATAGCGAGCGCCCAGAGCGGGACTATGGAGTAGGGCCTGATGTGCTCTGGCTTCCTGATGAGGCACTGGGATACGTCATCGAATGCAAGGGTAACAAACAAGCTAAGAACCTTCTCCAGAAGGCTGATCACAGCCAGTTACTCATCTCTGCAGAATGGTTCGAAGAGCAGTATCCTGGTCGAACCTGCGTTCGGGTTCAGCTCCATCCCAACGATAAGGCGACCCGTGCTGCCATGGCACAGAATACTTTTGCCCTTACATTCGACGGCATGGATCGCTTGGTCTCTGCTGTACGAGCTGTTCTGACAGAGGTTTGCCTTGCAGTAACCACGACGCAGAGACGGTTGCACCTGTGTCAAGAGCTTCTCAAGCGCCATCATTTGACCCCTCAGGCACTGATTGAACAGTACTTCACGAAGTTCAGAATTGTCTGAGAAAAACCTTTCGCCTTCCCGAGTTAGTCATGAATATTGACGAGTTTTTACGGATATTCACAGTACGCGCCCCCAACCTCATGTGGCTGCTGGGTGCGGGTGCTTCTGCATCTGCAGGAATTCCTACTGCTAGCAGCCTAATATGGCAGTTCAAACGCACCTTGTTTTGTACAAGGCAGCGTATATCGGTCAAGAGCTGTGAGGATCTTTCCAACCTCACTATTAGATAAGGGCTACAGAGGTACTTCGACACCCAAGGGACTTTCCCACCTGAAAATTCTCCCGAGGAGTATGCTGCCTACTTTCAAGCGACGTATCCAGACCCCGCGGATCAACGAGCTGTCCTGGAAAGTTATATGGCCGGTGCAAAACCCAGTTATGGGCATTTAGTTTTAGCGGCTTTGATGAAGATGGGGAAGATTCGAATCGTCTGGACTTCAAACTTCGACAGAGTTGTTGAGGATGCAGCGGTTCAAATGCTCGGTAGTACTTCTAGATTCCTGACCGCAACCCTGGACAACCCCCAGACTGCGCTCCAATCTCTCAATGAGGGGCGATGGCCCCTCATCGGCAAAATGCATGGCGACTTCCAATCCCGCCGCCTGAAGAATACTTCACAGGAACTACAAAGCCAGGATTTTGAGATCCGCCGCGCCTTTACCGAATCGTGCAGACGGTACGGATTGATTGTCGTCGGCTATAGTGGCCGTGACGAGAGCATCATGGCCGCTCTTGAAGAAGCGATCGATGGAGGGCATGGCTATCCGGGAGGACTCTTCTGGTTTCAAAGACCTGACTCGCGCTTATTTCCGGCAGTGGCAGATTTCCTAGAGAAGGCTACAAAGGCTGGTGTACAGGCAGAGCTGTTGGAAGTACAAACATTCGACGAACTGCTTGGCGATATCATCAAGCAGTTTGAGAAGGTCCCGCCGGACATAGCGACGATACTAGATCGTCATGGTTCACGGCTAACGGGGATTCCTCCCGTACCACCAGGGCGTGGTTGGCCCGTCATCAGGCTTAATGCTCTACCTGTCACAATCTGGCCCACCATGTGCAGACGTGTCGTCTGCAGTATTGGAGGGACCAAGGAGGTTCTCGATGCGATAGCGAAACAAAAGGCAAGAATAATAGGAGCAAGGGCACGAGTGGGTGTTTTAGCATTTGGTAGCGACACAGAGATACGAAAGGCTTTCTCCCCCTTTCACATCACCGACTTTGATTGCCATGTGATCGAGCCCAATAGACTTGGATTTGAGTCCGCTGAACTTGGCCTCTTACGAGATGCTCTTGCGCAAGCTTTTCAAGCCAACCGCCCTTTTGTGGCTGAGAGAGTACGCTCGGCACACATTTTACAGCTCGACTTTAATAGAGCATCTGCGGCCGAGCTCGCTCCCTTAAAAGAATGCACTGGACAGCTAGCCGGTACTATTCCGAAGACCTCAGTTGAGTGGTCTGAGGCGCAAAAAATCAAACTTGATTACCAGGTAGGGCGTTTGTGGCTCCTCGTTGAACCCATGATCTACCGTGGGAATGCTGTGGACTCTGAGCAGCGTCGGGCTGCCGACGATTATATCCGGGAGCGTCTCGCTATTCGTTACAACCGGCAATGGAATTCATTGATCGAAGCTTCGTTGATACTCCTCATGGGCCAAAGACCCGAGATTCAGCTTCGGGCGTTTGGCATAGAGGACGGAATCGACGCTTCATTTACGCTCACAAGAATCACGGCGTTCAGCCGCAGGAATGGTTCTCGATGAATAAACCATTCGATTTGCCTGCTCACTTTCGGATAGAAGAACCAAATCTGCTTTTTCACCCCGATAGGCCACAAGATCGAGATCCCCATCCTCTTAGAGGGTTGCTTCAATTTGGCCCATTCAGCCGATCTTTGATCAATCCAGTATTAGATCCTATCCGTGTGGCCACAATCTTCCCTAACAGTTTTAGGGGCCGAGTGAGGGCACTTTTCAGAGAACTTGAACAAAGGCATTTTCCCCGAGAACGAAAAGATTATCTGATCGAGTTTCCAGGATTCGCTCGGGTATTCGGCCTCCGCGCCATGCTAGCCTCAGAAGAGGCGCATGTTGAGCTGCCTAATTCGATCGACCATGATGTTTTGACTGCGAAACAACCGCACTTACTATTGGCTGACATTCTCACAAGTGCAGTTAACAGATTAAGTGGAGTCCGACACGAGTTTGATATGTTAATGATATTTCTGCCATCTCGGTGGGAGGTGGGTTTTAAAGGAGAAGATGACGATTTTGACCTGCATGATTATCTCAAAGCGGTCAATGCTTCACGCGGCATCCCAATGCAAATCATTCGAGAGGATCACGCCCTAAGTTACCACTGTAGGGCGAGCGTCATGTGGCGTCTCGGGATCGCTCTTTACTGCAAGGCTGGCGGTGTACCATGGAAACTGGCCGACCAGGATCCGGAAACCGCATACATTGGGCTCAGTTATGCGCTACGGTTCAATGAGACTGGGCACGTCTCCTTCATCACATGCTGCAGCCAGGTGTTTGATGCCGATGGGGCTGGGTTGGAATTTATAGATTATGAAACTGATGACTTTCACTTTCCGCTTGATAATGCGCGTGGCAATCCTTTCTTGAGTCGCACAGAGATGCGCCGTGTAATGGCAAGGAGCCTCACGCTGTATCAACGCCGTCATGGAGGGAGGAGCCCAAAGCGCGTGATCATTCACAAGACAACTGAGTTCAAGCCAGATGAAGTAAACGGATGCTTTGATGCATGGTCGTCGTGCGAAGGTATCGATTTGTATCAAATTCAGCAGGATACACTCTGGTGTGGGGTTCTGATCGATCCTCCCCGCACAGCAGGGTAGAGGACTGGCACTCCCGCTTCGTACCCTTGTCATAGAGGGACATATCTTCAACTGGGAACCAGAGAGCTCCTCCTCTGGACGCAAGGTAATGTCCCAGAGGCGTTGGATGGAAGGAATTTCTATAAAGAGGGTAAAGGGATACCCCATCCTCTCTTACTAAAAAGATTCGCTGGTCATGGTGGCTGGGACGAGCAGGTCCGCGCAGTTTTAGGCCTCTCCAAAATGAACTGGAATAACGACTCATTATATGACCGCCTGCCGGTAACTCTCAGTTATGCTAGTACACTTGCCAGAACGGTCAAGCGTATGCCAACGATTCTTCCACGGCCGTATGAGTTTCGGTTGTTCATGTAATTCGGCAAACGAAGCCAAGAACAGTCTATGAGGCCTATGGCCTTTTCGCATAGTCGCAAGGGTAGTTTGGGCAGTCTTCGAGGAAGATCTGTCGGAAGGCTTGCCCCAGCTTTCCAACTGTCCCACCTGTGAGTAGAGCACCCTCTCTAGGCACAGCCGCGCCGACTGCGCCTCCGCTCCTGGTCTGGTGCGACCTTCCAGGGCTGCGCCAGTTTCAATTGTCAGTTGTGCTCTAGTCCCACCTCAGCAAGTCTCACTGGATTGTCGTAAAGATTGCGTTTACAATCCCTATTCATGGCACCGGTGGCACGAACGCAGTGGTGTGTGATGTCGAAGATGACCCCGGGCAAGGCCGTGGGGAAGCGCGCGGGAATACCCAATGGGCCGCGGTAGGCAATCCGGCCCTCGAACGTGGAGCGGCCGAGCTTGTCCCGCCGCGCACGGACGTGAATCATATCTTCAGGGAAATCGAAACCAATAAGCTCGCTGCCAATGCGCGCCAAGATGGCTAGTGTCTCCCCAATCGCGGCCTCACTGTATGAAGCATCGGGAAGAAGTGAGAAATCCAAGTCCTCGGAGAACCGGTAGGTTTCCACGTAGCACTTCTTGATACAGGTTCCGCCTTTAAGGATCCAACTGGCTCGCGTCGCCGGATGGGACGCCAGGGAAGCCAATATCCATCCTAGGATGTAGTCCTTCTCCACAACCTCCGGACGTAGTTGCCACTCCGTGGAGCGATCGAGAACGTCTTGCTTGCCGATCATGACGCGTCTGTCTGACCGCTGAGCGTAACATTGACCCAGAGGCGCCAGCGGCGCAGGAGTGTGCCGCGTTGTCGAACCATCGGATCAAGTCGTACATTGCCAGCCGTCAGATGCTTTCCCGCCTCGTCGCGTTGCACCTGTTCTTCCGGCCATAGGAGTTCGGCAATATATCCAAGACGTTTCCACACAGCTCCGGTCCCGACCTCCCGGGCGACCTGTGCGAGTTTTTGGAGGTCACGCTCCCGACTGCTGCCATAGGTATCCATCATGTGCACCAGGTGCCGAATGCCGCCACAAAGTCCTGGATGACGCAGGCAATCCACAATGGTCCGCTCCTGGTCGGAGACCAGCACACGTTCACGGCCCCGCCAAACCAGGACCGCCCCGGTCATCCGTGCGCGGGGGACCCGGAAGAGACGGAACTCATGGTTAAGCAACAGCACAGAACAAGTTCTGACGTGTGCAGCAGTGACTATAAGTGTGGAGCGGAAGATCTGCTCGGTCATTCCCCAATACTCGGCGGCACTCCAGCCGCCGATATAGCATGGTGCGAAAGCCTCTCGTGCAAGCACCCAGGGGTCTTCCGCCACCATGGGCCGACCGGGCTCAACCTCGAGTGGTAAGACTAGATAGAGTCCCCGGCGCGCGCGGAGCAGCCAACCGCGGCGTGCAAGGGCAGCGAGTTTTATGGCAGCGACTCTATGCGAGAGACCGAGAGCCTCTGCAGCACTGGGGACGGTGATTAGGCCTCCGCGAGCAGCTCTTGCGAGTTTCGCGATTGCAGTTCGAGAGGGAGTAGGCATATTATTGTTCCCTTTAGGAGACAAGGGAGTTTTAACGGTTGCATATCTATATGTCGTAATTTTTAGTTTAGATATATTTTTACATACAAAGTATACCAGACGCAACTGTTTTTGCGAGCGGGAAACGCTATCTCAGGATAGGTGCTGACAACAGTTGACAGCGACCAGAGAGTCCTTTTATGAGGAAGCTTTGTAAGGAGCTTTCACAGCTTCACATACATGCAAAGGGCTCAGGACACCAGCAGTTGGAATGGCCCAATCACTGTCCTTAGACCGCCGCGCGCCGTGGCGGCGCACCGCCTGGTGCCGGCCGTTATACCTTCTGGCATGGCCCGCTTCCGAGGATTATACCCTCGACGCTGGTATGTTGCCTTACGCGGGCATACGACAGTTCCATCACTGAAGTCCCCCTAGCTTAGCATACGATGTGCGTTTACGATGCCTATCCACGGCACGGGTGCTATGGACGAGGACTTACACCACTACCAATTGGGGTGAGGCGAGACAAAAGTGCTCGCCCTCACGGCGGGTTTGGGCGCCGGTGCTGTAATGGCCACAGACGACTTTCTGGCGTTGATTGTCGCCAATCGGCTTGGCTTGTCGTGACAGTTGTTTCTGGATTGTATCGTTGGGCGGGCAACATGTGACGAACACTAGGTGACGGAGCCTATGCAAGTTGTCCAGGCGGTCTGCCCTCGTTATCCAACCGGATTCGCCTTGCATTCGCTGACAATGTTGAAGAAACTCAAATCGTGAGCAAGGTCTTGGTATCCGTACCAGAGGATCGCGAACAGGTCCTCAAACCTATACTCGAGCGCGATCCCAACAAGGGCGCAGAACTGCTCAGGGCCGTGTTTGAAGCACGACTGGCTGAACTGCACCCTTCCAAGCCTGAGCAGTGCACACCGGCCCTCACCCATATCTTTACAAAGGACCGGCGGCTCCAGCGTGTCAACCAAGAGAGAGACTAACACATGTACTTTTCGCATCTGATGCTATGTGACCGACGCGAGGGGCTATCAAGCCAAGAGCGCTACGAACAGCTGATAGAAGAGGTGCGGCTGCTGGAGGAATTGGGCTACTGGTGCTGCTGGTTCGCCGAACACCACTTCGCCGGCTATGCCCTGATGCCAGACTGTCTGCTCATGGCCGCGGCGGCAGCGCGCGAAACCTCGCGCATCCGCCTGGGCGCCGGGGTGGTCGTGCTCCCCTTCCAGCACCACCCAATCCGTGTCGCGGAGCAGGCCGCCATGGTAGACTGCCTCTCCAATGGCCGGTTGGAGTTGGGATTCGGACGTGGCTACCAACCGCACGAATTCACTGGCTTTGGGATCACGCTGGGGGAAGGCCACGATCGCTTCGAGCAGGCCCTGCGCGTGATCGTCCAGGCCCTCGACCAGCTTGACGACTTCACCTATGATACCCCGCTCTTCAAGGGCGAGCGCATCACTATCTGGCCCAGGCCTGTACAGCGCCCGATCCCCTGTTGGGGGGCGGCGATCAGCGATGCCTCGTTTCTCCGCTATGGCCAGCTTGGCTGGCCGATCCTCACCTTTCCCGCTAACCAGCCACCCGAGCTGCTCAGGACACAGATCGATACTTACCGCCGGGTCTACTGTGAGCACGGCTACGATCCCAGCCGGATGCGGATCGGGCTAACGATGTTCACCTATGTCGCCGAGGACGCCGACGAAGCGCACGCGACCTTTGAGCGCGGCATGGCCCACTACTTTGGCTTCCTACACCGCATCACGACGGAGGCTGAGCCGGTTCAACACGACGTCTATGAGAGCCTCCCAACAACGGCCCGGCTATCCGGATCGCCAGCGCAGGTAGTGCAGCGGCTCCGTGAGCTGATCGATGACTTCGGCATCACAGACATTGTGAACGTGACTCAGTTCCGCGGCTACCTGACGCACGAACAAGTCCTCAGCTCGATCCGACTGTTTGCCGAGCAGGTGATGCCAGCGTTTCAGCCGGTCACCGCCTCTTGACGCGTGAAAATGATGGTTATGACGAGGCTGGAGATGTGGGCGTTAAATCGAGTCGCTGCCAGGCCTGAGTGAGTGCACGCTCGACAAGCACTCCAGCGAGGTGGCGCCGGTAGCCACTCGAGGCATGTACGTCCGATGGAGGTTCTAGCGGCTCCGATGCGAGAGCCGCAGCCGCCTCAAAGATTGCCTTCCCACCCCTCTGTCCCAACAGCGCCGCCTCCGCCTCCAGGCAACGCCCTGCCCGGTCGGCCATAGCACCGAGGGCGATGCAGGCGGTGGCAATCCTGCCATCAGACCCGACCTGCAGCATGGCAGCCGCGATCGCCAGGGCGAAATCGCCAGGGCGTCGGCTCAGCTCGCTAAAGCCCCAGCCGTGCTCCGGCTGGAGTACCGGGAAGCGGGCTTCGGTCAAAATCTCATAGGGACCAAGGTTAGTGGTGAGCATGGTGACGAAGAAGTCCTGCGCCGGGATCACCCGCGTCCCATTCGGTCCGGCGGCGACAAGCTCGGCATCCAGCGCCAGCGCGAGCACGGGCAACTCGGCTGCGGGGTCGGCATGGGCCAGGCTGCCGCAGACCGTGCCCTGATGCCGGATAGGTGGATGGCCGATATGCGGCGCGGCCTCAGCCAGGAGAGGGCAGAGCGCGCGAACCTGGTCGGATTCGAGGCTGGCTAGCCGTGCCATGGCCCCAAAGGACACGCGGTCGTTGGCCTGCCGGACATAGGCTAAATCATGCACCCAGCGCAGATCGACCAATACGCTCGGCCGGGCCAGGCGAAACTTCATCATCGGCAGCAAACTTTGGCCGCCGGCCAGCACCTTGGCGTCGGGGCCGTATTGGCTGAGCAACCCGACGGCTTCCTCCACTGTTGTGGCCCGATAATACTCGAAGGGAGGAGGCTTCATCGCTGTACCTCCGCCTCTCGCCCCTCAATCAGC
>JBKPCR010000344.1:0-8084 GCA_046727435.1 bacterium
ACGGGTGAGACGCGTGGTGATCGCCGCCAGGCGAACCCCGAGCGCCGCTGCCGGCAGCAAGAGGTGCTTGAGGCCCAACCACGGGTCGTCGAAGGGACTAACATACTCCGACGCGGGCAGCCAGTCCAAGTAGAGGGCGAACAACAGCACGCAGAGAATAGCGAACCAGAAGTTGGGAATGGAGACCCCTGTCACCGCCGCGGTGGTCACCGTATAATCCACCATAGTGCGGTGCTTGAGTGCCGCGATGGTGCCTAGCGGCACGGCGATGAGCAGGGAGATGATCACCGCCACCACCGCCAGGTAGACGGTGGCGGGAATGCGCTTGAAGAGTTCCACCCCGATCGGCCGCCGGGTGGTGATCGACTTGCCAAAGTCGCCATGTAGGACGATCTTCCCTAGCCACGTGAAGTACTGGACATAGATGGGCCGGTCCAGTCCGAGTTGCTTTTCCAGGGCTGCCCGCCGGGCTGGATCGTTCGTCTCCGCGTCACCCGCGAGCGCGTCAATCACATCCCCTGGCAGGGCATGCATAAAGGCAAAGGCCATGATCGACACCAGCAACAACACGGGAATCAGCTGCACGAAACGGTAGATGATAAACCTGATCACGTCGGTGTCCCCTCTTCATTGACAAGCAAACCTTCCCTCCCCCATCCAGGGGGAGGGGATCGCCATTACGTCGCCATATAGGCGGCGCGCAGGCCGCCGCCCTGGTAGTGTAGCGCCCCCGCCGAGCCCGGCTGGTAGCCCCGCAGCGTCTTGGCCGCTGCCGAGGTGTTGGTGGTTTCATGCAGGTAGAAGAACGGCAACTCGACGTTGACGATGTTCCAGGCCTCGGTGTACAGCTCCTTGCGCCGGGCCTGGTCCAACGTCCGTTTGGCGTCTTCCACCAACTGATCGTAGCGCGCATTCTGCCACCCTGACAGAATCTGGGAGTAGTCGCTCTTGGAGTGCAGATTGCGCGCAAAATAGTCGTCCGGGTCGTACCGGAAGGTGTGGCCCTGGATTGCCGCGGGATATGTGCCATCGCTCCGGGCTTGGCGCCAGGGGACCGTATCGAGGGGCTCCACGGCTACCTTGAACCCTATAGTGGTCCACAGATCTTGGATGACTTGCGCCGTCTCGCGCTGAATGGGGTTGTTCACCTGGCAGAGGATCTTGACCTCGGTGCCGCCGGCCCGCGCCTCCTTGAGCAGGGCTTTGGCCTTGTCCGGATCGTACTCTAGGCTGCGGATGCCCTCCAGGTGCCAGGGATTGCCCTCGGGATAGGGCTGGTCGGCCATCGCCCCTTGACCGTAATATACCGCGTGATGCAGGGCCTGTCGGTCGATGGCATGCGCCGCTGCGATCCGCAGGCGCTTGTCCTGAAACGGCCCACGCCGCCAGTTGAAGACCACAAAGATCCCGCCGGCATGCCACTGCCAGAGGTTATATTTGTCTCCCTGGGTCTCTTTGAAGCGCTCGATATCGGCTTGGCCCATGGTATTGATAAGCTGCACTTGGCTGGTGCGCAGCGCCGTCAGGCGCACCGAGTTCTCCGACTTGGGTTTACCGATGATCTCCTCCAGGTAGGGCAGACTATGGCCCTCCGCATCGGTCTCCCAGTAGTTCTCGAAGCGCACCATCCGGGCCTCGTTATTGCGCGTCCAGGAGACGAATTTGAAGGGGCCCGTGCCGATGGGGTGTTCGGGCGCCGTGTCGAAGGCGTCGGGCGCCATCAGGCGGGTTGGGTAGTGCATGACGTTCGACGGCAGGGAGGCATCCGGCATCGTCGTATGGATCCGCACCGTGTAGCGGTCGAGGACCTCGACGCGGTCGATGGTGTCGATTGCGCCGCGCTCCCAGTCGCCGCCAATGGCTGGGTTTTTAATGCGCATAAGGTTCAGCTTCACCGCCTCGGCATCGACTTCGCGGCCGTTGTGAAACAGCACGCCCTTGCGCAGCCGGAAGGTCCAGGCCGTGAGCTCCTGGTTGGGCTCCCAGCTCTCGGCAATGCCGGGGACGATGTTGCCCCGTTGGTCGAGATCGGTCAGGCCGGTATACATCAGGGTGGTTGGATGGACGACGTGGTTCTGATTATGCGTATGCGCGTCGAGGCCGCCCACATCGCCGCCCGCGCCATAGAGCAGGGTGCCACGTCGTTGTGGATGCCTCGTGCCGGCGGCCGCCGGCTCGACGAGGCCGAAGGCGGCCATGCCGGCGAGCGCGCCACCGGTAGTGACCAGGAAATCACGTCGCGAAAGTCTAAAAGTTTCGTCTTTCTCTCTTCTGGCCATTCCCGATATCTCCTTCCCTCAAACCCATGCGGCCATCTACGCTCAGCGAAGGACCGTAGCGAGCCTCTTGACGAGAATCCAATGCTAGCCGAAACTCCGCCGCCTATCCTGTGTGGGGCCGAGATAACTCCACGACACGCCCGCCGCCTCCCCTTTCTGTCATCTAAACACGCTGTTCCCCCCACCCGAACCCTCCCTCCTCAAGGGGGAGGAGACCGCTATGACCTCACGATATAGGCCGTGCGCAGGCCGCCGCCTTGGTAGCTCACTGATCCTGCCGAGCCCGGCTGATAACCCCGCAGCTCCTTGACCGCCGCCGAGGTCTGGGTGATTTCATGCAGGTAGCAGAACGGCAACTCGACGTTGACGATGTTCCAGGCCTCGGTGTACAGCTCCTTGCGCCGGGCCGGGTCCAGCGTCCGTTTGGCCTCTTCCACCAACTGATCGTAGCGCGCATTCTGCCACCCCGACAGGCTCCCGTTATAGTCGCTCTTGGAGTGCAGATTGCGCGCAAAATAGTCGTCCGGGTCGTACCGATAGGTGTTACCATTGATCAGCGCGTCAAATGTGCCCGTATTCCGGGCCTCGCGAAAGGGCACCGTATCGAGAGGCTCCAGGATCACTTTGAAACCGACGGTACTCCAGAGATCTTGGATCACTTGCGCCGTCTCGCGGGCAATGGTGGTGTTCGCGTTGACCACGAACTTGACCTCGGTGCCGACGGCGCGCGCCTCCTTGAGCAAAGCTTTGGCGCGGTCGGGATCGTACTCCAGGCTGCGGATGCCCTCCAGGTGCCAGAGATTCCCAGGCGGATAGGGCTGGTCGGACATTGCGCCCTGACCATAATACACCGCGTGATGCAGGGCCTGGCGGTCGATGGCGTGCACTGCCGCCGTGCGCAGGCGCTTGTCCTGGAACCGCCCGCGCCGGAAGTTGAAAACCACAAAGTTGCCGCCGGAATGCCAGCGCCAGGTGTCATATTTATCGCCGTAGCTCTGCTTGAAACGCTCGATATCGGCTTGGGCCATGGTATTGATGAGCTGGACCTGGCCGGTGCGCAGCGCCGTCAGGCGGACCGAGTCCTCGCTCTTGGGTTTCACGATGATCTCATCCAGGTAGGGCAGGCTATGGCCCTCGGCATCGGTCTCCCAGTAATTTTCAAAGCGCACCAGCTTGGTCTCGTTCCGGCGCGTCCAGGAGACGAACTTGAACGGTCCCGAGCCGATGGGGTGGTCTGAGGCCGATTCGAAGGCGTCTGGCGCCTGGAGGACGGTCGGGTAGCGCATGACATTCGACGGCACGGACACATCCGGCATACTCGCATTGAGGCGGACCGTGTACTTGTCGAGGACATCGACGCTGTCGATGGTGTCCAACGCACCGCGCAGAAACTCGTGCCCGATGGCGGGGTCTTTGATGCGCATGATGTTCAGCTTCACCGCCTCGGCGTCGAGTTCGCGGCCGTTGTGAAACAGCACGCCCTTGCGCAGCCGGAACACCCAGGCGGTGAGCTCCTGGTTGGGCTCCCAGCTCTCGGCGATGCTGGGCACAATGTTGCCCCGCGAATCGATATCGGTCAGGCCGTTATACATCGCGGCCGTGGCCTGGTGGATGTGATTCTGATTTTGAATATGCGGGTCGAGGCCGGCAACATCCACGTGCGGGCCATATTGCAGGGTGCCGCCCCGTTGGGGATGCCGCGTGGCGGCAGCCGCCCGATCGACCGGACCAAAGGCAGCCATCCCGGCAAGCGCTCCGCCAGTGGTAATTAGGAAGTCACGTCGTGACACTTCAAAAGCTCTTGCGCCCTCTCTTCTGGCCATCAACGATCTCCTCTTCATCGCCCCAACGCGACCATCAACGGTCGGCGCAGGCCCCCTAGGGCCCCTTACCGAGAATCCACTGCTGACAGCACCCTGCATACCATCCAGTGCACGGCAGAGATCACTCCCCAGCAAGTTGGCGTTCTCTCCTGTTGCTCGTCCTACAGTCCCTTCCCCCACCCGAACCCTCCCCCATCAAGGGGGAGGGGCTCGCCGTTACGCCGCGATATAGGCGGTGCGCAGGCCGCCGCCTTGGTACGTCAACGCTCCCCCCAAGCCAGGCTGGTAGCCCTGCAGCTCCTTGACCGCCGCCGTGGTACGGACCACGTCATGCAGGTGGAAATGCGGCAGCTCGACGTTGATGATGTTTTGGGCCTCGGTGTACAGTTCCTTGCGCCGGGCCTTGTCAACCGTCCGTTTGGCTTCTTCCACCAACCGATCGTAGCGCTCATTGTGCCAACCTGAGTTGGACTTGTTCCACTCACTCTTGGAGTGCAGATTGCGCGCATAAAAGTCATTCGGTTCATAGCGGTAGGTGTAGCCCCCGAATCTCGCGTCGAAAGCGCCCTCCCTCGAGGCGGCGGTGAAGGGGACAGTATCGAGGAGATCCAGGCTTGCCTTGAGCCCAACGGCGTCCCACGCCGCCTGGATCACTTGGACTGTCTCGCGGGCGAGCGAGGTGTTCACGTTCGCGATGATCTTGACCTGGGTGCCCACCGCGCGGGCCTCCCGGAGCAAGGCTTTGGCGCGGTCGGGATCGTACTCCAGGCCGCGGATCTCCGGCAGGTACCAGGGGTCCCCGCGCGGGAAGCATTGATCGAGGATCTCGCCCTGTCCGTAATACACCACGTGATGGATAGCCTCGCGGTCGATGGCGTGCGCCGCCGCGGTGCGCAGGCGCTTGTCCTGGAACACCCCACGCCGCCAGTTGAAGACGATATAGTTGCCGTTGGAATGGTAGCGCCAGGTGTTGTATTTCGCGCCGTACTCCTTCGTGAAGCGCTCGACATCGGCCTGGGCCATGTCATCGATGAGCTGGACCTGGCCAGTGCGCAGCGCCGTCAGGCGGACGGAGTCCTCGCGTTTGGGTTTGGCGACGATCTCGTCGAGATAGGGCAGCTGATGCCCTTCGGCATCGGTCTCCCAGTAGTTCTCAAAGCGCACCAGCTGGGTCTCGTTCCAGCGTGTCCAGGAGACGAACTTGAAGGGACCCGTGCCAATGGGGCGTTCGGCGGCCGTCTCGAACGCATCCGGAGCCATGAGGATGATCGGGTAGCGCATGATGCTCGTTGGCAGCGCCGCATCAGGCACTTTGGCATTGATGCGGACCGTGTACTTGTCGAGGACCTCGACGCTGTCGACGTTTTCCAGCCCACCGCGGATAAAGTCGTGGCCGATGGCGGGGTCCTGGATGCGCAGCATGTTCAGCTTCACCGCCTCGGCGTCGAACTCGCGGCCGTTGTGAAAGAGCACCCCCTTGCGCAGCCGGAAGGTCCAGGCGGTGAGCGCTTTGTTGGGCTCCCAGCTCTCGGCCAGGCTGGGGACGAGGTTGCCCCGCTGATCGATATCGGTCAGGCCGTTATACATCGCAGCGGTGGCATGTATTTGGTGGTTCTGATTATGACGGTGCGCGTCGAGGCCAGCGATATCGGTGCGCGAGCCATAGTGCAGGATGCCACCCCGTTGTGGATGCCGCTTGGCGGCGGCCGCCTGACCGACGCGGCCGAAGACCGCCATCCCAGCGAGCGCTCCCCCAGTGGTTACCAAGAATTCACGTCTGGAGAGATCGAAGCCTCTGTCTATCCTTCCTCTGGCCATCGCTAACCTCCTTCCCCACACACTCCTTGGACACTCACCCATCTGCCGAGTATCGAGACGTGCCCCCCGATACCCTCTCGCAACAGCCGACGGCCAGACTACCCGCTAAGGACTCCCCGTAAAGGTGCTAGCCCTGGGCCTTCATCGGCGCCGCTCCTGCTCCGTTACCGGAGCCGGTTGTGTTCCCTTGGCTACATGAGGCAAAACCAAGACGGAAGGTGAATGCCCTGCCTGTATGTCATCGAGGTACTGGAAGTGCGTTAGACCGGAGATATGCCCCCCCTGACTGGAGGGGGCTTACGCCAGGGTGAGGAGTTGAGGCCTCAGCAGGAAAAGCGGTTGCGTACGCCAACAGGTAGTCGACAGAGGCTGTGGGAAGGGAGAACTATGCCTAACGCTCATTGGTGTCCTTCCTCCTTTCTGTCACAGCAAATGTGAACAGTAGCCTCATGAAATCCCCGCTACCCTAGCGAGGCTGAGTCATTTTGTCAAGTCTTTTTGCACCATTTGGTGGTACTGATGACACATGAGCTAAATCACGCTTCTGGACAGACCCGATAGCCGCCATTTCATAGCACACGGGTGCCGGATGAGCAGACGAAAAATGTGTTGACAGAGCGATACTTATCTGATACAAGGGGTGGACCATCCATGGCAGTGCGAGTCTCCTGCTGGCGCCAAGAGGAGAGATATCCATGGCTCTTCGACCTACCCTTCGACGCTTCCTCAAGAGGCCACAACTCCTGACCCGCCTCTAATCGCCTTCCCGCAATTGCGGTATCTTCCCATTCGATATTCGCCCCTCTATGTATGAACCACTCTATGGAGGAAGAGCCGTGTCCAAGGGCATTGTTGTTCTCCTGACGGCTTTAATAATGTTACTAACGGTTGGCTATGGCGAGGCCGCCACATCTACCTCCACGTCCATCCTCTCCGGCCCGCTAGCGAAGATCGACATCAAAGACGCCGAGATCGAGGCAGTCAGGGGAACACCCAAGGGCCGATTGATCATCGCTCAGCACTATGCCTTGGACCCTGGCTGGCTGGACCCTTTGGAGCACCAGGCGGCCGCCACCCAGCAGGTCTATGACTATCTGGTCCATGACGCCATGATCAAGCCCATGCCTCAGGGGCTGAACACCTACAGTCTGGCTGAGCGTGCGGAGATGACGGCCGACTTCACCAAAGCCGCCTTCCGTTTACGCCCGGGACTGAAGTTCCACGACGGCCACCCCCTGACCACAAAAGACGTGAAGTGGACGTATGAGCACTACAAGGGGGTCAACTTCAAGATCTTCCAAGACAAGCTCGACCGCATCGAGCTCGTCGACGACCGCACCATCATCTTCCATTTTAAGGAGCCGTTCGTGGAGTTTATGGATCTCTACAACGGCGGCAGCACCGGCATCGCCTGGATCCTCCCGCAGCACTATTACGAGCAAGCGGGCCGAGAAGAGTTCAAAGCGCGCCCCTTGGGTGCCGGGCCCTTCAAGTTCGTAAGCCAGGAAGCGGGGGTGCAGATGGTCTTTGAGGCCTGGGTGGACTACTGGCGTCGGACCCCGGCGGCGAAGACCATCATCGTCAAGGGCATCAGAGATCCCGCTTCACGCCTGGCTGGCCTGCAGACCGGCGAACTGGACCTGGCGTTCGGCATGACAGGCAAGCTCTTGACCCGGTTGATGGGCGACCGCAACCTGCGCTGGGACCCCAACCTCACCGCTCCCTGGTGGCTGGCGTTTCCCGGCTATGCCGAGCCCGACAGCCCCTTCCACGACAAGCGGGTGCGACAGGCCGTCAGCTTGGCTATCAACCGTAAGTTCCTCGCGCTCCAGGAGACACAGGGCCACGGCATCCCGTGGGGTAACTGGATCGGTCCCGAATACAGCGGTGCCCTGCGCGGGGACGGCACCGACCTGCCACTCCCGGAGCATAGTTCGGACCAGGCCAAGCAACTGCTGGCCCAAGCGGGTTCTCCCAATGGCTTTACCTTCGATTGGTATGTGCCTTGGGTGCCATACTTCGACATGGGCGAGCGCATTTTGACCGACTTGGGCGCCGTTGGCGTGAAGGGCAAATTGCAGGTGCTGGAAGGTCCAGCCTATCGGGCCAAGCTTGGCCAGGGCCGGCAAGGGTATCCAGGCAACCGCACAATTTTGCAGATCAT
>JBKPCR010000345.1:0-15222 GCA_046727435.1 bacterium
GCCGCCGCCGCTCCATGCCCGGCCGCGTAGGATATGCAGGCCACGCGGCAAGGTCGTCTGATCATCTCGGGGAGAGGTGACGATCGATTTCACTCCGATGGTGGTGATCAGTTCTTTATTGGGATCGTTAGGCGAGCTGCCGTAATAATAAAAGTTGTAGTGATACCAGCAATCGGGTGGCTGCTCGAGCAGTTCGAGGCGCCGGATCCATTTCACCGACCAATTGCCGGACCAGCCGGGAACCACGAGGCGCACGGGGGCCCCATGCAGGTGCTCCAACAGTTCCCCATTCATCGCCCAGGCCAGGATCGTATCGGGGTGCAGGGCCTTCTCCAGGGGCAGTCCCTTATCGTAAAAGAAGGGCTTGGTGCCTGGGCTGGCACTCGTCGGCACACCCTGATCCCAGCCTTCGGCTCGCACGTGCGCCGCCCTTGCACCGATCCCCGCCTGCTCCAGGACAGCTGCCAGGGGCACGCCTGTAAACTCTCCGGCGCTGAGGATCATGGCTTCCTCACACCGTAGAGGCTTCTGGCCCATGCCCTGAAAATACTCAAAGTAGTTGGCATCGCTGCCGGAGCACTCCATAACGGTGCGCACGGTACGGGCGGGCAATCGTCGGAGAGCCTCGTAGGTGATCTCCAACGGACGCTTCACGGCGCCATCAATCGTGAGCCGCCAATGCTCGGGCATCACCGGTTGCGGTACCGCAAAATGTTGTACGACATAAAATAGATGGGTAGGAGTCATCAGGCCTTCCAGGTCCATGACAGGTGTGCGCACCCTGGTGATACGCCCGTCATCGTCCACGATAGTCTTTGGCTGAGCGACATTCCGGCTTGGCCATCCCATATTTTGCCCGCTGCCAAGCCCGCCGGTTTGCGTTGTCGCTCCATTGGGGTTGTCCATCCGCAGGAAATCAGGTTCCAGCTCTTCACGCTGCGTCGCCATTCGCGTGCTCTCCCGCCATGGGATTACTCCTGGTCAATGCTTTATATGCCTGCAGGGACGGGATTGCAGTCCGCCCCTGGCATGCTCGCCTGCGACATCTCCTAGTTGCAATTATTCAGGGCGTGGCCGCAGGGCCCGATCTTCTACCGCGACGCGTTTTTGGTCGGGCGCGAAACGCAGCGTCTTTTGTTTTTCGACGTCCCCACCGGTGATGCGCAGGAAAAAGCTTCGATCCGGGTAAGCGATGGAGTGAATATAGCCGCGCTGCATAGCGATGGCGTTTCCTGGCAAGAGTTTTACTTCGCGTCCCACTTGGAGGTCGGCGTAGCCTTCTTTGCTGCCGTCGTCCAGGCGTTGCCAGACCTGCATGTCGGTGTGATTAGTGTACTGGCCATAGACCACCCAGCAGGGGCCATGATCGTGAGGGCTGGCGCCGCCGGCCTTCTCGCGTCCATGCACCAACACATAGACATCAGTCTCGGGGTCGTGATGGATGCAGTGGGTGCCGAAGGGGGGTGAATCGCCGAGATGGTCGCGCAGCAGGTTGGGATTACGCAGCAGCAGCTCCAGGTGTTGACGTACTTCCTCAACGCCTTCGGGGCCTGGTTTACTTTTGAGGCTGCGACGGGTGTCGGCAACGAAATCCTCCAAGCTATAGGCTTTTTCCAAAGTCTCGGCTTGCGTACTCATGAATGTCCTCCTCGCTCGACGACATTAGTCTTCCGTCACTCCCTTCTTTTCCTCCCCCAAGAGAGCGAGGTGAAGGGTCTATGATTCCGCTGCGCTATGGCCCAGCGCAGCAGAGATCTCCCTGGCGACCTTGATGACCTGTCCTCCCAGCTCCTTCAGCACCTTTGCAGTCAGCCGATGCGATGGCCCCAGCACACTCACAGCCACGAGGGTCTGGCCACTGCGATCGCGGATTGGGGCCGCGACAGCCGCCGCCCATGGTGAGCGCTCCCCTATGCTTACGGCATATCCGCGCACTCGTGTCCTGTCGAGCTCAGCCCGCAACGCGTCCAGATCGGTGATCGTCTCCGGCGTCAGCGGCTCCAACGTTAACGTGGCGAGCACGCGTTCGCGCTCATCCGCGGGCAGAAACGCCATCAACGCCTTGCCTGGCGCGCCCACATGCAGCGGCGCGGTCAGGCCCATGGCCTGTGAGTATTTGACCTCCTGGTCGCTCGGCAGCTCTTCGATACAGACTCGCCTGTTCCCCATGCGAATATTCAAGCTCACGGTCTCATTAGTCGCCTGGCGGAGTTGTTCCAGATAGGGGCGACAGAGGCTACGCAGGTCTTGCTGGCGCAGAACGATCCAGGCGAGCTCGACTAGAGCTGGGCCAAGGCTGTAGAGCTGGGTGGCGGGATCGACGACCACCAGGCCCTTTTTCTTTAATAACGACAGGAGCCGATGCGCCGTGCTCTTGTGCAAGCCCAGGCGTTGGCTAATGTCGACCAAACGCAGTTGGGGACGTTGCAGGTCGAAGCAAAAGAGCACGTCGATGGCCTTCTCGATCGACGATGGCCGCGGCGGTGTCCGGATGGGGTGAGGATGGTGGTTTCGCATACAGAAATCCTCTTTCACTATGTGGAACACACTATAACGCCGCTGAGGACAGGCAGTCAAGCGATTTGTGGTAGAGGGAGGATAGAGGTGGGCCTTTCAGGCGCTGGTGGTGAAAGGTGTGATCGCATCGGCAGGTATCGGCAGGGCACTCGAATATCAGGTACAGAGCTTCTGCGAGGTGATGCACGAAATGCAGGATTCCTGTGCACCACTTGAACAGGCTCGCGGCAGAAGGCGGGCTTCCCCCGCTTGTGCCGTCCTTCATCGGTCGAGCATCGCCAGGAGGTAGTCACTATGAGGAGTGTCTGGTGGGAATAGTTGTAGGTGAGGTGGAATGCCTGCACGGGGGGAGCAGAAGCCGGGCTGATGTCGGCAGAGAGAAGCTCGGTTATCTGCTTTGTCGATTCCCTGAATAGTGGCTGTGATGCCGCGAGCCTTGCATATCCCGCATGCGATGGGAGCTAGCGAAATCGCTTGCCACCAGCGTGATGCCCGGCTGCGGAAATCTTCGTGGCTTGCCATCCCGACAAAGTGTGTGGGGTCGCTGGATATTGAGCTTTTAGGCCATTAGCGGGGGTTCGTTTTGGAGGGCCATGAACGACTCCAGCTCGGGTCGGACCTCGGCAAGGATCTGGACCCAGATAGTCATGCTAGCGCGATCGTCGGGGTTAAGTGTAGGGGCATCGCAGTGGGCATCAGGCTCCCTTCTCGGCTTCTGGAGTCTGGAGCTACTGTTGATAAAATACATTATCGACAGTTCAGAGGGAAGGGGGAATTTGAAGTAATAGCCATGGAAACAACGCGAGAAATTTTCAACTCCACTCTTGACCCCGTATCTAGCTCCAGGGTTTATACTCCTCATCATGAGAGGAGAACGATATGAATGGACTTACGATTGGAGAGGTGGCTGAGCGGGCCAAGGTGCATATCGAGACGCTTCGTTACTATGAGCGTCGGGGGCTCGTCGAGAGACCACTGCGGAGTGCCTCGAATTATCGACTGTATCCTGAAGACGCCGTGCGACGGGTGCGGTTCATTAAGCGCGCCCAGGAGCTCGGGTTCTCTCTCAAAGAAATCAAGGAGCTGCTCTCGCTTCGAGCCGCTCCTGAAGCAGAGTGCGGAGAGATTCGCGCCCATGCGGAAGCCAAAATCAAGGATATAGACGAGAAGGTTGGCGCGCTCATGGCGATGAAGAGCGCGCTCTCGACGCTGGTTACCGGGTGCTCAGGACAGGGTCCTCTGACAGACTGTCCGATTCTTGAGTCGTTAGATACCACGGAGGTTACACGATGAACGCCAAGAGAACGATTGAGATTTTCAGCGCGGGATGCCCCGCCTGTGAGGACACCATTGAGCTGGTGAACCGCGTGGCCTGTCCATCCTGTGAGGTCACCGTGCTTGATATGAAGCAAGCAGAGGTCGCCAGCCGGGCGAAGCGCATAGGAATTCGCTCAGTCCCGGCGGTGGTCATCAACGGCCAACTAGCGGATTGCTGTGCTGGGCGAGGTCCTGACGAGCAGACCCTCCGAGCGGCTGGACTCGGACAACCGTAAGGGAACCGTAGCGGGTAACGGCTGTGGTCCCACCTGGAGCGGAGGGGCACGACATCGGCACAGTGACGCCAATGCTGGATGCGCTCTGGCTGTTCCCTCTCCTTTTGGCCACGGGCCTTGCCGCCGGCTGGGTCAATGCCGTGACTGGCGGGGGTGGCCTAGTCGTGCTGCCCATCTTCCTGGCAGTGGGCTTTCCCCCGCACCTCGCCTTAGGAACGAATATGCTTCAGTCCAGTGCTGGCACCTTAGCGGCGGCATACACCTTCGTTCGCCACGGGCAGGTTGACCCCACCGAGGCTCGAATCGGAATAGCGTGGACGTTGGTTGAGGCGGTTACAGGGGTGGTAGCGGTCGAGCGCCTTGACCCGATGGTCCTCAAGAACCTGCTGCCACCTTGATATCCTGCGGGAGCAGTATTACGACATGACCGCTGCCCATGGCAATAGTTTGAAAAGAGCGAGCGATACAGGGCCTGGCCTACCCCCGAGCGCCGGGCGTTGGCTGGCACGTAGACCGAGACGTCGACGGACCACTGATAAGCTGGTCGCGTGCGATGCTCGCTCGCATAGACATACGGGAGCTG
Source organism: bacterium (assembly GCA_046727435.1). GTDB lineage: Bacteria > Tectomicrobia > Entotheonellia > J063 > CAVPRW01 > CAVPRW01. The sequence continues at coordinate 4,654 of JBKPCR010000345.1, forward strand.
TCCCCATCTTGCTCGCAGACCAACTAGGGCCAACGCTCCAGGGTCTTCACTACCCGCTGCTCTATGACGGGCGGCAGCTCCAATTCATAAGGAGATGGCCGTCTCACGCACCACCGGCGCATAGATGGTCTGCACGCCTGGGGCATCATCGGGAGTTGCCAGGCGAATCACGGCGTTCATGCGAAAGGCTCCGCTGAAGACGACTTATCACGAGCAACAGACGCATAGTGCAGCATGGGCATCTCTTCTACTCGTTCGGATGGAGCCGCGCGCGCGGCAGGTCCACTCTCGCCTGTAAGCATCTGCCACACGAAACCTCCCAGCGGTCCGCCAATTAATGGCCCGACGATATACGCCCAGAAGCCACCAGCAGGCCCCGGAATGGCGATCGCTCCCCAGCCAAGCAGATACGCGACTATACGTGGGCCGAAATCCCTGGCGGGATTCCACCCAGCCTGGGTAGCCGAGGCATAGACGGCAATCGTCACCCCAAACCCCCAGACGACCGCGACTTGCCAGAGTCCGTCCTGAGCACTGGTCAGCACGGCGGCCGCCACAGAGCCGGTGCCAAAGAGGACCAGGAGATACGTGCCCAGAATTTCCCGGGCCAGGGCTCGCGGCAGTGTGCGGTGAACGCTCATCGGGCTCTTCCTCGTGGGTCAGTATCCGTCATACGAGCTTTGCTATCCTGTGGGGTCAATGGTGCGTCCAATCCCTTGCTTCATTGGGCTATGGAATGCTGCCCACAGCGCGCACCGCACGAGAGGCCACTCGCGGCGGCAAACGGACAAAGCCCAGCGACTCGTTGAATTCCTGGCCATCGGTCAGGCACCAGGTCACATAGTTTTTGAGCGCGGCAGCTTTCGTCTGATCATAGTGCCGATAGAGGAGAAGCCAACTATAGGTCACAATCGGGTAAGAATCCTCCCCGGTGGGGTCAGGCTCGAAGACCCGGAAGTTCTCCGGCATCTGGATGTTGAGCAGGCTTGCCAGGCCATTGCCGCCATGAGGCTGGACAAACTCCCCGGCCTTGTTCTCTAACCACGCCATCATGAGCCCAGCCCGCCGGGCGATGCCATACTCGACATAACCGATGGCGCCGCGACTGAGCTTGATGCGTCCCGCGACACTCTCGTTGCCACGGGCGGCCATGGCATTTCCCGGCCACTGGAGGAGACGGCCGACACCTGGCCCGCGGTCACGCCACTCGTCACTGATGGCACTCAGATGATTGGTGAAGGCATAGGTGGTGCCGCTGCTATCCTGGCGGACGACTAAGGCGATGTCCATCCGTGGGAGGTTCAGGTTCGGATTGATGCGCTGGATGCGCGGGTCGTCCCACGACTTGATGTGGCCAAGAAAGATATCGACGTAGACCTCGCGCGTGAGCTTCAGTGGCCCGCCCAAGCCATCAAGGTTATCCGCCAGCACAATGCTTCCGGCAACCGCGGGCACGAGCTGCACCCCGCGCGAGACAGCTGCCATCTCGGCATCGCTCATGGCCGCATCACCGGCGCCGAAATCCACCGCGCCGGCGAGAAATTATTTGACCCCATCACCGCTCCCGATGGGGTCATAACTGACCAGCACCTGAGGATGATTAGTGCGATAGACCTCGAGCCACTTTTTGTAGAGCTGCGCTGGGAAGGTGGCTCCTGCCCCGGAGAGTTCGACGGTCCCCGTCGGCAGGTCCTTACCCGTGCGTCTCCCCGCACACGTGACCGTAGCGCTCGACATGATGAGCGCCAGCATAAACGCCGTGCATGGACGCGCGGCGAGCGGGTTTCTTCTTGGTGTAGTGCGATGAGTTTCGGTGATGTTTTGACGGAAGACCACGGGGACTCTCCCTTCTGGGTCGAGCGTCACACGCGGCGTTCAAGCTCCTCAAGCCACTGCTGCACACGGCGCTGAATCTGGTCGCGGACGGTGCGAAAGGCATGGATGCGCTCAGCCATGGACTCTTCGGCCTGGGTTGGGTCGTCAAACGGCCAATAGAGCGTCTGGAGGGCAAACGGATACAGGCGTAGACAGCAGACAATCGTCCTCCGCCCGGTCGCAGACGATAATGGCGTAGGCGATACTGACTTTGGCAAAGAAGAGGCCAAGGCTCTTGGCGTGAAGCCCACTGGAGTCGAGGCCGATGTCGGCAAGCACCTGGCGCGTCAGCGGATACACCTCGGTCGGCGAATGACTAGCGCTGAGGACTTCAAAGCGCTCGCCGGCATAGAGACGCAAGAGGACCTCGGCTATTTGACTGCGCGCCGCGTTATGCGTGCAGTCAAAGAGGACGCAGGGTTTCGTCTCGGACCTCATGCGCGTGCTCCGTCGTGCTGGCTTAGAAGGATTTTCGCGCGCTGATGTCGAGGCTTGTGATGTAATCCGCCGGCGTCGTGCCTTCGGGCAGGTGCGAGGCAATCGTCTGATAGAGCGGGCGCTCCATGCGGCCCAGGGTCTGGAGATACTCCGGCTTCGTCGTCAGGGTCAGCTCCGCAAGTCCGGCTTCGCACATCATGTGCTCGGTGTCGGTGACGAGCGGCGCTCCGGCGATACACCCCACCAACGCCTCAAGGGTTCCGGCTACTTCTTCGGGGAGAGGCTTGAGGAGCGCCATGTCTGAGACGGCGACCCGTCCGCCGGGCTTCAGCACGCGGGTGATTTCTCGCCACACCTGGGGTTTGTCCGGGGAGAGGTTGAGCACACAGTTGGAGATGACGACGTCAACGCTTGCATCGGCTACCGGGAGGTGCTCGATTTCGCCGAGGCGAAACTCGACGTTCATGAGGCCTGTGACCTCGTGATAGGTCGCTGCGTTTTTCCGCGCGAGGGCGAGCATGTCAGGGGTCATATCGATACCAATCACGAGGCCCGTCGGGCCGACCTTGGGTCCGGCAAGAAAAACATCAAAGCCGCCGCCACTTCCGAGGTCAAGGACGACCTCACCGGGTTGCAGGGAGGCGATGGCCGTAGGGTTTCCGCACGAGAGGCCCATATTCGCGCCTTCGGGGAGGGCACTGAGTTCAGCGGCATCGTAGCCGATGCTCGTGGCAAGCGTGGTGACATCGATGGCGCTGCTGCAACACGACGGCGCACAGCAACTCTCGGCTGGTGACTCCGGGGTGGTGTGCAAGTTGGCTCGGGCAATGGCGGCGTAGTTGCTTCTCACGGCTTCGTGCACGGTTTCAGTCTCGTGGGTGCTCATGGGTCTCTCCTCGTTGTGGTTTCTATGACATGGGGGAACTGTTCGATAAAGGCGTGAATCTCCTCACGGACGCGCCGGTAGTGCGTGAGGGCCTCTTCTTCACGGGCGGCATGGGTCGCAAGGCGGGGCGGGTCATCGAAGCCCACGTGAACAACTGTCGCGCGGCCTGGAAAGACCGGGCAGCTCTCGTGGGCATCGCTGCAGACACTGACGACATAATCGAACGCGATGTGCGAGACATCGCTCAGGGTTTTTGAGGGTTGGCCGGAGATGTCGAAGCCCACTTCGGCCATGGCTTTGACGGCCAGGGGGGTCAAGCCCGCGCGGGTAGGTGCCGGCAGAATAGGGCTCGACCACATCGGCCTTCAGGTGCCTCGCCCAGGCTTCAGCTATCTGGCTCCGGCAGGCGTTTCCGGTGCACAGGAAGAGCACTCGGAGAGGTCCACCAGAGTGCGGTCCCGTTGTTGGCTGCATAAGACCTCTGGGTCCATCGCAAGAATCTGTTTCAGGCGCTTGGCATCGTCTCGAAGCCGCTTATCGCCTTTCAGCGTCTGGAGCGTCCAGCGAAGGGCGTCGTGTGCGGCCCGAGGCGCGTCGTCGGCCAGGCGGTAAGACATCCAGCGGCCGTCTTTTCGCCCGTCGATGAGCCGTGCCTGCTTTTCGAATGAAAGCGAATTACCGATTCGATTTCGGCCAGGAGCTTTGCGGAGGGAGCGGGCTGGTTCCGCGACCGACAACAAAGCATCGCCAAGGGGGCTCGCCACCGAAGTCTCGGTTGAACGGGTCGAAAAGGGGGGAATAGCTTTTCTGTACCGCATTGCATAACCCTTTCGAGGGCTTAGAGGCCTAGGAAAAATTTCCTCCCCTTGAATTGTCTGGGGGGTTCTCTAAAATTAACCGTCCCAAATTATGAGGTACAACCTCGGCCATCACAGGCTAGAGGTACCCCAATGGAGTCGACCCACTCCCTCAAAGCATCGTTCACCCAAACCGCCTAGACTCTGAGAGGCGACGTCCGGCGGAACTTTATGGCGCGGACGTTCAAAGAACAGGGAGCCTGGGGCAAACGGCGTTCAGTACGTGAACTCGGCTGGAACCATGCACCTTCCGCAAAGGCACGCATGAGTTGGAAGTGGTTTCACGTGTCTCGATGTCTTCTCGGCCCGTGATCACAAGCGTGCCGAAGCCCATCTGCCGCAGCTGCACCAACCCCGATGACGATACACCATCACGCACAACCGAAGCGGGATGACACCCGACTCAAGGAGGACCCCATGAAGATCATCATGATCCTGTGTCTCTTCACCGCCGTGATAAACCTACTCGCGGCCAGCAGCTCATCAGTGGGGCAAACTAGGGTTCGAGGCGACTGATCGTGGAACGATCAACGAAACACTACGCTCCGGCATCATCTCCTCGATCTGGCCATAGCTCGGGGATATGCCGGATACCACCGCACACATGTCAGAATGACACTTGCCTCGAAGTGGCGCCTCTGACGTGTACCATGGTCTTTCCTTCCTTTGGATCATTTTAGCTGTCAGAGGGAGATCATACCCAAGGTGGTCTCACCAGGGAAATTCGCGATAGAACCACGCTGAGCGCTCCTTTTAGGCCTTATCCAGTGCCTGAAACAAGTCTTGAATCACATCATCCGAGCTCTCGAGCCCGACCGATAGCCGAATCATCGCATCGGTGATGCCGCAGCGATCAAGATCCTCGCTTATCATGTCGCTGTGCGTCATGCTCCGTGGATGTTCGATGAGCGCCTCTGTTCCGCCGAGCGACACCGCGAGATGGCACAGGTGCACGGCATTGAGGAAGCGGTATGCCATGTCACATGTCCCGTCCTTGAGGTAGAAGCTCATCACCGATCCAGGCCCTGAGCACTGCTTCGTGTACGTCGCATAGGCCGCGCCGTCGCTCGGCGTGAGGAGCCCGGGAAAGCGTATGCGATCAATCTTCGGGTGGTGCTGCAACTCGGTGGCGATCTTCATCGCCTTCTCCGCTTGACGCTCCATACGTATCCACAACGTTTCAATGGAACGCGTGAGCATCCAGGCGGTATCGGGTGCGATAGTTGGGCCGAGGATCGCTCGGTAGTCGAGGATCGGGCGCATGCGTTCTGCTGACGTGGTCAGCACGATCCCTGCGATCAGGTCGCTATGTCCCCCAATGAATTTGGTTGCGGAGTATAGGACGAGGTCAGCACCGTTCAGGAAAGGTCGCTGGAAGACCGGCCCAAGGAATGTGTTATCTACCGCGATGATCGTCCTTTCCCCGCAGTGGCGGCGCACGAGCGCCGTGACCGCCTCGATATCCGTCAAGATCAGCGTCGGATTCGCTGGCGTTTCGAGGAATACCATGTCAAAGGGGCTGTTGGTCCGGAGCACTTTTTCTGTCTCCACGGGGTCGCTCGTGTCCACACAGAAGGTCGTGATACCGAAGCGCTCCGGGCCCAGGTGTTTGAGGAAGAAATACGTCCCGCCGTACACCGGATCGCTGTAGAGAATACGCCCCCCTTGGGGCACAAGGGCGAGGATCGCCGTGGTGATGGCGCTCATGCCCGAGGGAAACGCCGCCGCATGCGTGGCCCCGGCTTCTAGCGCCACCATCTTGTCTTCGAAGATCTCCGTGTTGGGGTTGTTCAACCGCGAGTATACCAGCCCGGGATCTTGACCGTCATCGCCGGGGAGGTGGTAGGCGCGCTCGAAGAACCTTGCGCCCTCCGAGGCACTACTAAATTCGAAGGTCGAGGTCCGGAATACGGGTGGCTTCACGGCATTCTCAGACAGCCGTGCGCGGTACCCTGCATGGATGACGGACGTTGATGGATGGAAGTCGCGTAATGGATCCTTATAATCCTGGTTTTTACTGTTCCTGTCTTGTGTCATGATAAGAACCTAATCTTTTCCTCTAGGGGTAAGCAGCAAGGGATGTACCGACGGTGTTGCGCTCAGCACCCCCAACGCATGCATGAGATGAAAACGACCTGCTCCCATGGAAAGCAATCATCCCCTTAAGACGAAAGTCAAAGGATCCTGTCGGAAACTCCAATTTTTGGGGGAGCATCCGATGGGTTTTTGGTCATGTGTTAGGCAACGATGAACACGATGGCAAATAGCGTCTTCTATTTCACTCGCTTCATAGGGCGCCTCCTGATGTTATGCGGCCAACTAGGGATCGCCGCTTCACCTAGCGCAAACAGGGCAATGGACGGTGCAACAAGACACGCTGCTGGTAACCGCGCTATTCCCGCGACTCGTCGAGCCGGATGCGGGGGTAGATACCTGCGGAGCTATGCAGTTGGAGTCATGGCATGCTCGCATTGACCTCTCCCTCCCTTGGATCATTATAGATGATCGAGGGAGATCATACCTGGGTAATCTGTCATATGGATATTTGCGACGGTTACGCGGTTGTTTTCAGGGCGAGTTGAGAGGCTCGTGATTTACTGCGAAGTGTGGAATTTCTTCGCGAGGTACCGAAGGATTCGCTGCTCACCTCAGCTGAGAGGCGTACCCTGGCGTATGGCATGGCGATGAGGGCTTCGAATAGAGGCAGACACATGCTTCTCCCCGGGGCCGTGTCGCTATGGACGCAGCTCGGTCGCGCTCGGTAGGACACGTGGAAATGGGCTCATGTCGAAGCTATGCAGCCCGGGGACAGGGAAGAACGCCATCTCCCCACGCAGGGATAGATATGTTTGTCGGGCTTCAGAGGCGCGATCGACATCCCCCAGCTTGGTGTACGTCATGGCCAACTCGCGATAGGCCTCAGCAAAATCGGCATCGACCTGCGTGGCAATGATATAGGCTGCGATAGCTTGTTGCAGTCCGTCGGCATTGCCAGCCTTGGCAGCGTAGGCTCTGCCGCGATAATAGTGTGCGACCGGATCGTTGGGATGCAGGCTCAAAGCGCGATCCAATTGTCCAATGGCTTCATCGGTCCGCCCGATTTTCAGTTCCACCAGAGCATTTTCCCGCAGTAAGAGTCGAATACGCTCTGGGTATGGATCCACGCGCGACACCTGCTGCACATGGCCATTGGCAGGCGGAGGGAGTGCGGCGATGGCTTTTTGTAGCGCGTGCCGTCGCGCCTCGTACACCGTTGGTCGACCCCACCAGAAGGGTTCTTGTGTGACCTGAGAGCTGGCGGCCGCATGCAATCGGGCCAATGTGCGGTCTGCTTCCTCGGGATCATAGCCAGCTCGCACCAGGGCTGCAATGGCGAATCGATCGGCCTCTCCCATTAACGACGGCTGATAGCTCTGCACCGAGGCGAGCAACGCCAACTGTGGTTGGGTGCGGGCGAATAGTGCAATGGTCTGATCGAAACGCCCCCTTGAGGGACGGCGCGCGGCCAGATCAAGGGATGAGTCGAGGGCCTGATCGGACAGAAAATATTCGACGCTTGGCCGCTGCAAGAGTATAGCTGGGTTCGTCCCGCTGACGCTGATCCCCAGAGGTGCCAACAAAGGTCCCAAGACTAGTGGGGCAGTGACCACTGCGATGCGCTTCCAGAGATCTTTGTTGCGTTCCTCCCGCAGATGGCGGATGGCATGACGATACACGATGTGAGCGATCTCGTGGGCCAACACAGTGGCGAGCTGAGCCTCATTCTCCAGGCGGGCTAATAGTCCAGAGTGCACATAGATCGCGCCGGTGGGATAGGCAAAGGCGTTCAGCGATGGGTTGATGAGCACATGGATCGAGGGAGACACCCCCGCGTCGAGGGTGCCAGGCGGGAGGAGCCGGTGCGCCACGTCGACGAGGTATTCTTCGAGGACGGGGTCGCGCAGGAGGCCGGAGCTGACGCTCAGCTTACGATGTTCACGCCATGCTCTTTCCCACAACAGGGCCTCATCGGAGGCCAGTGTAAACGCTTGACCGGAGGTGTTCAGCGGTGGTAGGTGACTGGCACAACCGCCACTGAGAAGTGCGACCAGGAACAACACGAGGCATCTGAGGGACAGATGGGGCATGCTGCGCATGAGCGTCTTCCCAAGCCATCGACGATCCGGACCGTAGCCATGATGCTCCACGTGCGGCTGTGTCCTCGTACCCTAGACTGGTTTTCTCAGCATGTCAAGCGCCGCCTCAAGCGCTTGCTTGACCGCTGAAAAGCCCTATGCTACAAGGACAAAGTGATTCATAGCGGGAGTCAGGAGGTATATTGAGCCATATTATGGATACGTCACGCGCGGGCGATGACGTATGACTCCCGAAGAAATGCCATCGGCATCAGCGCGCCAGCTCTGTCAGACCTCGGGTGTAAAATGGAACTGTCGGCTCTACGTGATCTGGTCATCATCTTCGGTTTGTCCATCGGCATCCTACTCCTCTCCCATCGGCTGCGCCTCCCCGCCGTTGTCGGTCTGCTGCTTACCGGCGTCATCGTCGGGCCGTACGGATTAGGCCTGGTGCACGATATCGAGGTTGTGGAATCGCTGGCCGAGGTCGGGATCGTCTTGCTGCTGTTCACCATCGGCATTGAATTTTCGCTCCATACTCTCGTAAGCCTCAAACGCATCGTTGGTATTGCCGGCACATTGCAGGTCGGCCTCAGTATAGCCGCCACCTATGCCGCGGCGCGTCTGCTCGGGCGATCCGATGGCGAAGCGGTGCTATGGGGATTCCTGGTCGCCCTGAGCAGCACCGCGATCGTGCTCAAGCTCTTGGGTGAGCGCAGCGAAACCGATAGCCCCCATGGGCGTATTGCCGTGGGCGTGTTGATTTTGCAGGACCTCAGCGTGGTGCCGATGATGTTCTTGCTCCCCCTGCTGGCCGGCAGCGCGGCAGGCTCCAAAGCCTCGCTGGCATGGGTCATCGCTAAAGCAGTGGTGATAGTGGCGGTCATCCTGATCAGCGCACGAATGGTCATCCCACCCTTACTGCATCAGGTAGTGCGCACGCGGAGCCATGAATTATTCGTCCTGAGTATCGTGGTGATCTGCTTCGGCACTGCCTGGCTGACCTCTCTGGCCGGGCTGTCGCTGGCGCTTGGGGCGTTTGCCGCCGGCATTCTGATCTCGGAGTCGGACTATGCGCAACAGGCGCTGGCCGATGTGCTGCCGTTACGCGACCTGTTCAGTAGTTTGTTCTTTGTCTCGGTGGGAATGTTGCTGAATGTGGGCTTTGCCCTGCAATATGCCATGACGATCGTCTTGATCGTCATGGGCATTTTACTGGGTAAATTTGTCACCGGGGCCGTGGCCACCTTGGCGCTGCGCTATCCGCTGCGGACCGCAGTGCTAACCGGCCTGGCCCTGGCGCAGATTGGGGAATTCTCCTTCGTCCTCGCCCGCGCCGGCATGGTAAGTGGCCTGATCGGAGATGAGATGTACCAGGTGTTCATCGCTGCTGCCGTCATCACCATGCTGGCAGCGCCAGTTCTGTTGCGGGTGGCTCCGGTCGTGGCCGATGGCGCGGCACAACTGCCGCTGGCACGTTGGTTGGCGGGTAGACCTCAACTGGAAGGAGAGGTGCAGGGGATGCCTCTCAAGGATCATGTCATCATTGCGGGCTTCGGAGTGAATGGCCGCAACGTCGCACGGGCTCTGGCGACGGCGAACATTCCGTACCTGGTTCTGGAGATGAATCCCGAGACCGTACGGGTGGAGCGCGGGAAAGGTACTCCGATCGCCTATGGCGACGCGGCGCATGAGGCGGTGCTGCGCCATGCGCATATCGAGGCTGCCAGGGTTGTCGTCGTGGCGATCTCGGATGCGGCGGCGACGCGCCGCGTGGTGGAGCTTGCCAGGCGGCTAAATCCCGGCGTGTATCTGATCGCACGCACACGCTATAGCCAGGAAGTCGGCCCCCTTAGCGTCCTGGGAGCCAATGAGGCTATTCCCGAGGAATTCGAGACCTCAATCGAGATCTTCGCCCGGGTGTTGCGGCGCTATCTGGTGCCTCGGGAAGACATCGAGCGCCAGATTGCTGCCATTCGCGAAGATGGCTATGAGATGCTCCGCGAGCTTCGGCCACCACCCATTTTATTTCCCGAGATTCACCGACATCTGGCCGATCTGGAAGTCGAAACCTTTCGTATCGGAGCTGAGGCACCGGCGGTCGGTAGGACCCTCGCCGAACTGCGCCTGCGCGAGCAAGTGGGGATCACCGTCTTGGCCATCCAACGCGACGGCGAGACGCTGACGAATCCGTGGGGGGGTACATCGCTACAGGCAGGCGACCTGGTCATCACGCTTGGCAAGCCAACGCAATTCCCCGAGGCCGCGCCTCTCTTCCGGAGTTGAGGGCTCGGTCACTTGGGCAATCCTACGGCCTCCAAGATGGTCAACGCCAGCTCATAGCGATTGAAGGGGCAGATGATATAGGCGCCAGCGACCTCGGGTCGACGTGACAGCT
>JBKPCR010000346.1:0-7558 GCA_046727435.1 bacterium
CAAATGCCCGCCGGCATCCCCGTGGGCACCCTCGCCATCGGCCCAGCGGGGGCGACCAACGCCGCGTTACTCGCCATCGCCATCCTTGCTACCCACCGGCCAGAGCTGCGCGAACAGCTGCACCAATTTCGGGCTGAGCAGACGCAACGGATATTGGGGGACAGGCTCCCTTGACCTCTCCCATCCTGCCAGGCTCGACGATCGGCGTGCTCGGTAGCGGCCAGTTGGGACGGATGTTTGCCATCGCGGCACGGCGCATGGGCTATCGCGTCCACACCTTCTCCCCCGAGACCGATACACCGACGGGGCAGGTCGCCGACGTGGAGGTCACGGCCTCCTACGATGACCTCGACGCCGTACGTGATTTTACCAGCCATGTGCATGTGGTGACGTTCGAGTTTGAGAACATTCCCGTGACCACCGTCAACGCCGTCGCCGAACACGTATGGGTCCGACCGAGCGGTGCGGTACTACACACCACACAACACCGTTTGCGCGAAAAGACCTTCCTGGCACGAGGGGGATTTCCCGTCACCCCATTTCGGACCGTCTCGTCTCTCGCAGATCTGCAGGCAGGTGTGCATGAGCTGGGACTTCCTGCGGTCTTAAAAACCGCCGGGTTTGGCTATGATGGCAAAGGGCAGTCCAAGATCACCTCACTCAGCGAGGGCAAGGCAGCCCTGCAGGTGCTGCAGGGCCAGGAAGCGATCCTGGAGGCCTTTGTCGATTTCGAGTGCGAGGTTTCTGCCGTAGCCGCACGTGGGCTGGACGGGGCTTTCGCTCATTACGGCGTCATTGAGAACGTCCATCGTCAGCACATCTTGGATGTGTCGATTGCGCCTGCGACTGTGTCGCCCAAGATCACCACCGAAGCGACCGAGATCGCGCGCAGCATTCTTGAGGCCCTCGACGTGGTAGGCATACTGTGCGTGGAATTTTTTCTCACACGCGATGGCAAGCTTCTCGTCAACGAATTAGCGCCGCGGCCGCATAACTCTGGCCATTTGACCGTCGATGCCTGCGTCACCAGTCAGTTCGAGCAGCAACTGCGCGCTGTGTGCGGGCTGCCGTTGGGGTCGACCGAACAGTATCGTCCGGCCGCTATGGGGAACCTTCTGGGTGATCTGTGGCATGACGGCGAGCCCAACTGGGCGGCCGCCTGCGCCTTTCCCGAGGTCAAGTTGCACCTCTACGGCAAGCTTATTCCCCGTCCCGGGCGCAAGATGGGGCATCTGACAGCACTAGCTGCGAGCGCAGGGGCGGCGTCAAGGCTCGTCCGTACCGCCCGTGCGGCATTGCAGCGGATCAGTTCGGGAGTGGAAATTACGACCTCGCTCGGCATATAATTAAGCGCGTCAGCAGGCATGCTCCATTGCTCCTAACCGGATCCCACACACGCTGCACAGTTCTCCTCCCTGGCTGCCTAATCCTGAGCCGCGCAAGGGACCCTATAGCACTGCTCAAAATTTGCGGCACATCCTTGCAGCGCTGGTGAAGAAGCGGCGACCACTTCCATGATGGAAGCGGACCCCTTCCCGTTGGGCTGCACGACGAGCTGACGGGCGTGGAACGGGCGCAGCGTCCCCCGGTGGCCCACGCTGAATACCGTCGTCCCCAAGAGCCGCTCGCGCACCAGCTGATACAGGCGCCCCTCCGTCGCCTCGTCCACTGCCGAGGTCGCCTCGTCGAGGAAGAGCCAGTCAGGCTTCTGGATGAGAGCGCGGGCGAAGGCGATGCGCTGTTGCTCGCCGGGGGAAAGCTGGAGCGCCCAGTGGCCGGCCTCGTCGAGCCGCCAGGCCAATTCGGGTAGCCCCACCGCATCGAGCGCCTCACGCAGAGTTGCGTCGTCCACCCCGCCTGCCGGCATCGGATAGCTCACGACGTCCCGGAGCGTACCGATCGGCAGATACGGCTTCTGGGGGAGGAAGAGGACACGGGCGTCGGGCGGCATGCGGATCTCGCCGCGCCCGAAGGGCCAGATCCCGGCGATGGCCCGCACGAGTGTGCTCTTGCCCGCGCCGGAGGGCCCCGACAGGAGGGCGGTGTCGCCGCGCGCCAGCGAGAGGTTGACGTTCGCGATGAGCGGCTGACCGCTGGGGAGATCGAGCGCTATGCCCTCCACTGCCAGGCGCGTCGCCTCTCCGTCGGCGCGCCGGATGCCTCCGTTGGTCGCCACTTCCATGCGCACGCGCTCGAGGGCGTGCTCGAAGCCCGCCAGCCGCTCCACCACCGCGCGCCACGCGGCGATGTCCGAGTACGAGGAGACGATGAAGCTCAGCGCGTGCTGCACCTGTCCGAAGGCCGTGGCGGTCTGGACCAGGCCGCCAAGGGGGATCTCGCCCCGGAAGTAGCGCGGAGCCGCGACGATAAAGGGGAAGATGATCGCCACCTGGGCGTAGCCGGCAGTGAAGCCCGTCAGCCGCTTCTGCTGGCGCATGATATCCCACCAGTTCCGCACCACCGCCCCGAACCGCTCGCGGAAGCCGCGGAGCTCGTCGGGCTCGCCGCGATAGAGGGCCACGCCTTCGGTGTTCTCGCGGAAACGGACGAGGCCGAAGCGGAAGTCTGCCTCGTAACGCTGCTGGTCGAAGTTCATACGGACGAGCGGTCGACCGACCCAATCGGTGAGCCAGGTGCCGACGATGGCATACAAGAGAGCCGCCCATATCATGTACCCAGGCAGGGTAATGGAGGTACTGCCGAGGGGGATGACGAGCGGCCCCGAGAGCCCCCAGAGGATCGCCACGAAGGAGACCAACGTCACCACGGCGCGTAGGCCGCCGATGGCGAGATCGAGGCTGCCGGAAATCAACAGACGCACGTCCTCGGCGATGCGCTGGTCCGGGTTGTCGGTCTCACCCGCCACGAGCTGCATCCGATAATAGGCGCCGTCGGTCAGCCAGGCGCTCAGGTAGCGCTCGGTGAGCCAACGCCGCCAGCGGATCTGGAGCATCTGGGTGAGATAGAGCTGGTAGACGGCCACGACGATATACAGACCCGCGAGCCAGGAGAAGCGGATGAGTTGCTGGACGAAGACGGTGTAATTCTTGTCCTGCAGTGCGTTGTAGAAGGTATTGTTCCACTGGTTCAGGAGGACATTGATATAGACGATCCCGAGGGTGAGCGTGACGACGACGAGGAGCAACCCTCGCGCCGCCCAGCGGTCCTCCGAGCACCAATACGGGCGGCTAATGGCCCAGGCATCACGAAGCAGTAGGCGTAGGCTAGTCATACCGGCGTCTCCCGGATTCGGTTCCCGCCCTCTCCCCCCGTTTGTCATCGCATAGATGGCTGGAGCGTCGGACTACGAATCTGAAGGTCAGAGGTTCGACTCCTCACGGGTGTGCCAGTTCCCGACCGGGAGTCCGTGATCATATGGGCGAGCTGTCTGCGATCCTGCGCTGCGGAAGCGCCAGTCCCAAGCAGATTCGATGCGATCAGCAGGCTGAGCAACAGCGAGGCTACCGCTACAGCGATGACGTGTCTCGCCTCGCACCGCCTGCCAGTGAGGTGCCGCGGCACTCAGTGCAACCGCTACCATCCTCCTTCATCGCGGCTCGTATCGCTGGCGCAGTCCGCGCCACCGACGGCTCACCCAGTTGGTGTAATACCTGTGAATATAGAGCGGGAACGTGAAAGAAGGATTAATCGAAAATTAAAAGTTTCTCACGCGCGGTTGTCGCGGCGCATCATGGAGGGGCTTTGTCGACTTATTGCACATCAGGATGATCACCAGGGGAAAATGGGCATGACTGCCTCGCGTTTCGACCCTACATTCAGTAAAATACAGTTGGGCCGTTGCCCCTTGTCTAGCTATGCTTCACAACATCGCGACTCACTCAGGTTATACTGCTCCCCACGAAGACAAGGGGTCCTGCAACAGAGGACATGGTGGCTGACATCTGTGGTGCTGGACTGGTATACCAAAGAGATGGTGGGCTGTTACGCCGGCCGGCCTTGCACATCTGGGCATTGGTTCGCGGCATTGGAGATGGCGGTCAACCCCCAGTGGCTCAACTGTGAATACCGCTATCACCTCAGCCACGGGACTCCGTTCGTGGCCGCTTGACAAACGGGGAGCATTACACCGATGGGTGGGGAGATAAGCGAAGCCGCCGCGTGGGCTCGACGCTTTCTCTGGCGACCACGCCAGGGCGGGCAGGCTGTCATCATCGCCGTCCTCGGTTTCACCCAATGCCTGGCCTGGGGCTCGTCCTACTATCTCCTGGCCGTCCTCGCCAAGCCGATCGCAGCCGATACGGGCTGGCCATTGACCTGGGTGGTCGCGGGGCTGTCGCTTGGCCTGCTTGTCGCCGGTGTGGCCTCGCCGGCCATGGGACGGGCGGTTGAACGTCGCGGCGGACGGCCCGTCCTGGCGTTTGGGTCCGTCATCCTCGCGCTCGGCCTCGCGGGCCTCGGCCTCTCCCAGAGCCCGATCAGCTATTTCGCAGCCTGGGCGATCCTCGGCCTCGGCATGGCGGTGGGACTCTATGATGCCGCCTTCGCCACGCTGGGGCGACTCTATGGAGTCCACGCGCGAGGGCTGATCACCAACTTGACGCTCATCGGCGGCTTCGCCAGCACGGTGGCCTGGCCGCTTAGCGCGCTCTTAGTCGGGACCTGGGGCTGGCGTGGCGCCTGCTTCGCTTATGCCAGTATGCATCTTGCCCTGGGCCTGCCGATGCACGTTCTCCTGCTGCCCAGGGAGGTGAGGCATCCCGTGGCCACATCACTAGCGGCGCAGGTCCCAGCGGACGCCGAATCGGTGCCCCGTACAGAGGACCCTTGGTCGAGACGCCATTATCTCATGTTGGTGTGGATGCTCGGGGGCAATTTCACGCTTCAGGTGATCATCTCGTCGGTGATGTCGGTCCACCTGCTCTCGATGCTGCAGCGGCTTGGGCTCGAGCTGACGGCCGCCGTCACACTCGGCACCCTGGTTGGCCCCTCCCAGGTCGGCGGGCGTGTGCTCGAGGTCGCCTTCGGCCGACGCTTCCATCCGGTCTCGACGGCGATCGCGGCAAGCCTCTTCGTCTTGGCTGGACTCATCCTCCTGCTCACCATGCAGCCTACGGTCATGGCCGCAGCCCTCGTGCTCTACGGGGCAGGGAATGGCATCAAGACCATCGTCAAGGGCACACTGCCGCTCGCGTTATTTGGTTCATCCGGCTATGCCTCGCTCCTGGGAAGTCTCGCCATGCCGATGCTGCTCGCCCAGGCCGTGGCGCCGACCCTGGTCGCGGTCACGTTGCCAGAATCGAGGCCCGAGCGGTTGCTGGCCATCCTGACCTCGTTGGCCCTCCTCAATGTGCTGCTCTCCTATGCCTTGCGTCTGGCTTCACCCCGTGACGAGCTCGGGTCACAGGAGACATAGGGCCATCCACCGATCAGAGCCGAGCCGTTGTGCTCTAGCTGCTCATCCAACGCCTCGCATTGGCACAGGGCAAGCCCTGCATACAAGGCGGACCATGCTTCGTCGCGGGGTTGACTCCGTACGTAGGGACAATGTGGGGGGTCTGGGTGGAAGTGAGAGCGGTGCGCCGTCTCACCATCGGCCGATTGGCGAAACGCGCGCGGGTGAACGTCGAAGCCATACGCTATGACGAACGCTGCGGACCACTCCCCCAGCCTCCGCAGGGTGCCTCTAGCTATCGCCAGTACTCGCAGGATGACGTGGTCTCCTTGCAAGGTGGCCTGGCCATATTTCGTTATAGGGGGAATTATCGGACTTCTAGGGGAGCAGCATGCGTGACGTGGTGACCATTGCCAGGGCTCTGTCGGATGAAAACCGGGTGCGGATTCTCGCCATCCTCGAGGGGCAGGAACTCTGTGTCTGCCAGGTGATCGAACTCCTGGGCTTGGCCCCGTCAACGGTCTCCAAGCACCTCTCCATCCTGAAACACGCGCGCCTCATCGACGGCCGCAAACATGGACGGTGGATGTATTACCGCCTAGCCGATGAAGATGTGCCCGCGGTCGCCAAAGATGCCATCGGCTGGGCGCTCAATGCCCTCGGACGCGACAAGCAGCGAGCGAAAGATGCCGAGCGCCTGCTCCAGATTCTCACCATCGATCCGGAGGTGTTATGCCTGACGCAGCGGGAACGCGCGTGACGCCGAAGCTCAGAGTCCTTTTCCTCTGCACAGGGAATTCCTGTCGGAGCCAGATGGCTGAGGCCTGGGCGCGCCATCTGAAAGGCGAAGTGATCGACGCCTCCTCGGCCGGAATGCATCCCAAAGGCCTTGACCCCTTGGCGGTCCAGGTCATGGCCGAGGTCGGGATCGACCTCTCGACCCACCAGGTGAAATCCCTCGCGGAACCGTGTGGCCCCGACCGCTAACCTGGGGCCCTTTTTCATCGGCTTTACCGTGGCGGTGTTGATTAGCCTCTTTGCTCCCATCACCCAGGTGGGGTGGAATCCCACCCGCGATTTTGGGCCGCGCCTGGTGGCCTACGGGCTCGGGTGGGGGGCGATCGCCATTCCCGGTCCTGCCGGTGGCTTCTGGGCCTATATCGTCGGGTCCCTGGTGGGCAGGCCGCTCGGAGGACTCGCCTGGCAGCTTATCGTGGGGGAGGGCGGCCTGGCCGCCCGCATCGCGGCCGAGGTGGTGTCCAGTGATGGGCTCAGACCCGGCCGGCGCCGGCCTCCAGGAGTCCCATGGCCGAGCCATAGCACACCCGCGGCGGCTCTCATCGTGCGGCCAAAAAACCGCAATGGAAACAGACGTTTGGTGCTCGCCTGGTCTACTCTAATGCTCACCTCCTTTCGGATTCAGACACTTGCCCTATGCGACTTCGTGTCGCACTAGCGATTTGATTACATCCGTGGATCTGCTGCATAACAAGACGTCAGATCTGCTCGGATTCAGGCTCTTGTCCACTTTTGGTGAACGCCAGATGATGGCCCAGCTGATCGCGAGAAGATGGCTCGTTTCTCCTTTGATTCACAAGAATTTTCGAGAGAAAAGCCTGCTGTCAATCGGCCTGTGCTCGAGTCGTCAACCCGTTTCGTTGATATTCACATTATAAATTATTTTTAACGTCAAAATTGACAATTACAAATTTTTCTTGATTGCTCGAAAAGGTGAGTGTAGGATGCCATTTTAATGATCACGACAGCGGGAGGGGGGCTCTTCTCCTCGGGTGAGCTCGGAGGCGCTGTAGCGATAATTGGAGCCATCCCAATGACCATAACCAGGTGGGTGAGGAGTAGAACTGATGCGCCGCTGCGCGTGTTGAGGCATCTTAGAGGACCGCCGAGGTCTCCCGAGCAAAGCGGCCCTGGAAATTTTGGGCGCTATAGACATCGCGTGAGTTTTCTCGCCAGCAACGAGCGGGTAAAGTACACATCCTAAGGAGAGCAAACCATGGCTATGAAAAAAATCGGTCAAGTCGTCACCCGTCCAGGGCGCCTGCCAAGTGATCCGCCTATTGACATTCCGATCCCCGAGGATTTGATGACCGTGCCCGGCTCTCCCATTCGTCAGAATGAGGTGGATTTCTATAGCCGGGAATATCCTCTCGAGAGCCAGAATATCGATAATAGTGCCGATCGCCA
>JBKPCR010000347.1:0-15241 GCA_046727435.1 bacterium
CGATTGAAACTCGCATAGTAGGCTACCACAGGAACGGCAACAGGTGCAAGGAGAAAGTCCCGCTATCGCTAGGGCGATATGGCCGTGATGCGGCCGCTGGAGACACGGTCAACGGAGAGCCGAGCACCTTTTCGGCGGCCAGCTAGCCAACGTGCCTATTGACAAACAGTAGGGCCCTCGGGTATGGTTAGCGGTCAGCCAGCGGTGGTAAGCAAGGGGCAAGTTTGGGAAGGTCGCGGCGCAGTTTGCTGGTACCGCCCTGAGATGCTTATGCATGGGCCGCTAGCTCATCAGGCAGAGCACCTGCCTTTTAAGCAGGTGGTACCAGGTTCGAGTCCTGGGCGGCTCATTCCAACGCAGAGACCATCAGGCATTCACACCTCAACTCACAAACGTCCCCATCGTCTAGCCTGGTCTAGGACATCGCCCTTTCACGGCGGCAACGGGGGTTCGAATCCCCCTGGGGACGCTTGGAATTTCAAGGGTTTGCGATGTGGATACCTGTCATCCGCAATAATATCATTCTCCCTTCTGCCAGGCTCCACATCATGCGCAGATAGCCCATACACTGCACGCCACTAAGGAACTCTTCACGAATCAGTTCTGAACGACGATCCTCCCAGTTCAGACCATCGTCGAGGAAGTCACCCCATGCCTCGAAGGGTACACGAGCCATGACCCGATGCACACACCTGTACTCTTTTACCGGCTGTTACCAGCAATCTCATCCAACACCGTAAAGGTGCTCATCGGTTGACCCGGTCGTCACCTGACCTGTTGCTCCGTCATGTATGTGATCGGGGAATCCAGGGAGATCAGGAAAATGCGGCGTGTTATCCCAACGCTTGATCAGATGATTGTTGGCATCGGCCCAATGATAGCTGTAGGTGATCACAACGATCTCACCAGGGGGGGAGCGTTGCATATATTCGGAAAACTCAAGCTGGCTGCCATCGGCCAGCTCGAGCCGGGCGCGAAGATGTCCATCTACCCACGTCGAGCGCTCGCGTATCACTTGGAAGCGGGTGACCATCGGATCGGTGACGAAGCGCTCCTTCATCGCGTTCAAATAGGCCTCAATGGTCACCCTGACGCTTCACCGGTGAGGAGGCGCAGCCGCTTCGCGAGATTTTCAGCCATTTGGACTAGGGAAGCCCATTCCACATAATCCATATCATCGCTGGTTTGTCCGGCCTGAAATTGCTGATAGAATTCAGACGACGACAGATGATATTTCTGCTCAAACTCGGCCAGATCGGCCTGTAATTGGCTTAACTGGGCTTGGCACTGTTCGGCTTCATGGCGCAGGAGCTTTTCCAGGGTGCGATCCATCAGGTCACTGACTTGCCCTTGCTGGTACAGCTCAGCTAGGGCATGTAAGCGCCGGGCGGTCAACGTGTTCGCGTTCACAGTTCACTCTCCTGTGTTCCATTGTGGGTCTCGAAAATATGCTTGTGGTCTGCAAATATTACATCTCGGCATCACGCGGCGTTCTCTTCCAGCCCGTATTCATGGTGGAGCCCACCGAGGATCGGACATGTCACCACTCGCAGATGCTCCGGAATGCGGTGCCGGTGTGCTTGCAGCGGCACTGGCAACCATGGAGGTGGTTGCGGGATGTCTGGCCCCAAGGCCAGGTGCGGGCGACCTGCATTGTAGTGTGGCACCCACTCGTTCAAGAAATACCACAGGTGGTGCTAGGTGAGAGGGATCAGAAAGTCCAGGCATTCCCGCCGGAGCGTGCCCAGGAGCCGTTCGCAGATGGCGTTGGCTTGGGGACTCCGCACCGGGGTTTTGAGGACCCTCAGCCCCAGGTGGCGTATGCTCTGAGCGGGCTCCTGGGAGAAGATCGCATCCCGGTCATGGATCAAGAAGCGGTAGGCGTGGTCAGCCGGAATCGCTTCACGCAGTTGCTGGATCGTCCATTGGGCGGTGGGATGTGCGGTCAGGTTGGCATGGAGGAGGCGGCGGGTCGCATGGTCGATGATCACAAACACATAGAGCAT
This sequence comes from bacterium, assembly GCA_046727435.1. Taxonomy (GTDB): domain Bacteria; phylum Tectomicrobia; class Entotheonellia; order J063; family CAVPRW01; genus CAVPRW01. The sequence continues at coordinate 2,007 of JBKPCR010000347.1, forward strand.
GCGAAAGGTCGCTGTCACCACGACGCAGAAGTCGCATGCGACGATCGCCTGGGCATGGTTGCGCACAAAGGTCAGCCAGCGTTGAGACGAGACGCGGCGAGACCCACCGCGGTCTAGCTGCTTCGGCAGGTACTTGCGCACCGTGCGCGGCGACACGCGCAGGCCCAGCTTGAGCACCAGTTCGTTGGCGATGCGCTCCTCACCCCACGATGGGTTGTCCCAAGCCATGCAGCGGATGAGTGCTTGCAGGTCCACAGGGATCGGTGGGCGTCCGGACCTGGATTTCCACCGCCAGAACATCCGGAACCCCTGGCGATGCCAACGGATCAATGTCGCCGGCTGCACGATGACGATGGCCTGGCGCCAGTTGAACTAGCGAGCGAGCCAGATCAGGGCCATTCGAGTCGCATGCGTGGTACGACGTGGCTTGATCTGGCGTTCCTGGTACAAGGCCAGTTGTTTGCGCAGAAAAAGGTTCTCCGCCACGAGCGCAGGACTGAGGCGCAGGCACAGGCGCAGGAAGCGCTACGCATCCATGAGGAGCATCAGCAGCGTGCATGCGAGTGGTCCAACGTTGCGGAGCAGGCTCGGGTATCGAGTCATGGCGAAGGCGTCCCTCTGAGACGCAAGTTATGGTCCCTGTCTATTATCGCTGCTGAAAGATGCGACGCCCAGAGCGTAAGGATGGAATTTTTGCGGAGCACAGGGGCGGTTCACCATTGCAGGCGATCTGCTATATGGCTGGCCTGAGCTGTCACCCTAGGAATCCAGTCATGGCGAGAAAGCGCGTCATCATCAGGGCGCCGACCATCATCAAGAGGACGGCTACGTAGAGCTGTAGGGTGCGTGCGTTTAAGCGCTGCGCGATCATCGGACCGACTTGCCCCCCCAGGATCACGCCGGGGGCGGCAAACGCCATCGCTCTGAGCAGCATTGTGTACTGTTCCACGAGTGCAGCCATGAATGGTCCGTTCATACGCGCCAGGGCCGCCGCTAGGCTTGTCACGAAGATGATCAGCACTGCTGCACCCACCGCGTCGGCTGGCCGGCCGAGCTTGCGATCGGTCAGCATACGAGGGAGCATGAGCTCCCCAAGCCCGACGGTGATTAACCCCAGCAAGACTCCTCCAGCGATGGCAATTCCCCAAGTCCGCCTTGCGCGCAGCCGGTGTGACGTCTCCGGCTGGTGCCACTGCTGGACGAGCATTCGGGCGCCATAGCCGCAGACGAACACCCCGAATAGCAAAATCACCCAGGAAACGTTCAGCGCTGGGGAGAGATATGCCCCGATTACCGCCGCGGGTACAGTGAAAGGCAGGTATTGGACGAGGAAGCCGCGATGGATAGTGCCCTCGCGCAGATTGCGCACCACTCCGCTGCCATAGCCGCAGAGCATCGTGGTCAACGTCATCCAAAAGGCGACCGGGGCGTCGAACTGCGTCCATAGCAGATACACCGGCACCCAGAAATTACCCGCGGAGATCCCACTGGACATGGCCAGAAAGGCGATGCTCACGCCGACCGGCAGCAGAAACCAATAGTCAACGCTCATATGTGATAGTTGCCAGACTCAAGACGCCGCAGGCAACGGTTACAGGCCAAGAGGGGTGTAATGCCTTGCCTCGACGGCGGTCAACGCTCGATGACGAATTCCTCCTGGAATGCGAGGAATCAGACGACTTCCGACCTCCAACGCCTTATCGAGGATAACGGCGGTCAGGCTCCAGGCCTCGGTGGTGGCGATCGACGTCTCGAAGCCCTGCTTGTAGCCGGCTTCCGCGAGCAGATTTTTGGCCTTGTCCGGGTCCTATGGGTAAAGCCGCGCCGCCTGGTCCGGCGTCAGGGGAAATTGGCCGCCAATCGCCCCTGGTACCCAAGCCACGCGGCGTCCCTGATCGAAATACAGGGTGCTGTTGATGGCGTCGCGGTCGATCGCCAGGCTGCTGGCCTGCCGCACCTTCGGATGGCTCAGGGAGCTTTTGCGCGTGTTGATCTGCAGGGCCAACAAGTTGCCGATGTAGAAGGGCTCGATGTGGATGCTCGGGTCGGCCTTCCTCGTCTGTTCGGCGTCGGCATGCTTGATGCTCTCGGAGGGAAACGGCCCCATCCCTATGGGGAGCGGCGCGAGGTCAAGGGTTATTGCGGCGATCTTCGGAGAGGATGATCCACCACCAGTAGGTTATGAACTGGTTGAGCAGCGACATGTGCAGTTCGCGTATGGCGATGTTTACCACGTGGCACTCGCGCAACTCGACCCTGCTGATGGGCGCCCACATAGCCTTGAGCGACAGGGCAGAGTCCGACGCAATCATGCGCCCGATAGCGGTTTTGACATCTACGATGACGACCTCGCGCCCTGTCGAGCATGGTAACGAAAGCATCTCGAAGGTAGAGCTTGCAGGTACCTGCATGTTAAAATCGGCGAAAAACGAGGGCGATTCTACGCCGCTTGGCGGCTTTGTCAAGAGCATGCGGAAGAGATGTCCTTACCGGTGGGTTCGCAGCCAGCGCTCGTGCATACCTCTTTAGTGGGCATAATTCAGCCGTCGGGAATTTTTTTCGTCCGCTCCACGTATTAACCAGTGCCAGTCCGAGGAGCAGGCCAAGACCAGCAGTATAGGGTTTCCATTCAAGCTAGGAACGGAAGGAATCGTCACCATGCAACGTCGAATACGGTGGCAGCCAGACAAGACCCCTCTGCGCTCAGGCACAAGGGTGCTCACCTCACTTTTGGTGCTCAGAATGCTCATACCCACTTTGGTCATGGCGGAGGTGCGGATTGATCCCGTCGAGATCGTCACCCTGCTACCTAAAGACGTCATCCCAGCGATTCTCGACCCGAAGCCGTTACTCGTGCCGGCGAGCGAGGCCAAAGGGGTACGGGATGCCGACCAGGTGCTCGGGGCGACGATCGGCAGCGAGAGTCGGGCCTACCCAATTCCCTTTCTGAGCTGGCATGAGATCATCAACGACACCGTCGGGGGAGTCCCCGTCGCCGTCACCTGGTAACCGCTGTGCTATACGGGCATCGTGTATGCCCGGGAGATGAATGGACAGGTCTATTCGTTCGGCGTCTCAGGGAAGCTTTGGGCCAACGGGCTGATCATGTACGATCATCAAACCGACAGCCTGTGGAGCCACGTGGCCGGCCAGGCCATCACGGGGCTCATGCAAGGGACGGAGTTGCGCATGCTGCCGGCGACGTGCACCGACTGGGGCACCTGGAAGGGGCTGCACCCGCAAACGTTGGTGCTCGACCCATTGAAAAGTTCGCATCGGCGCGATTACAGCGTCGATCCCTACGAGGGTTATTACTCCTCCCATAGGAGCTGCGCAACGCCGAGTGGGAATATGCGCGGTTCACGCCCGAGGGTCAGCGTCATTCGAACGCCGATACGACGCCATGTTTTCAATGCCATAAGCCTCTCAGTCGTCAGGATTTCGTCTTTACACAGTCCCAACTCCTCACGGCCCCCAGATGATGGTTCCTGCTTACCCTTGGCGTGACGCCTTCCGCAGGAGTGGTCTTATGGGAGTCCTGTATAGGGCATCCGATTGCCGATCCCTGCTGGTCGGGGTCGGTATGTATATGCACGCCGAGACACGCACATCTCTTCAATCGTAGGGAGCGTCTGGACAGCCGGACCCGCTCTTCTGAGCCCAAGCCACAACTCCGACGACACGGCATAGAATACGCCGTATTCGTTGGGATGTCTGCCACGCTCTGTATGCAATCTTTGGCTCGGACTGGTACAGAGCATGGCTACCATGTGACTGCGATCAAGGATGCCACGGCAGCGGCTGGTGGAATGGAGCCCTAGGAGGCAGTGATAAAGTTTGATTATCCCCTTATTGCTCACGCCGTCCTGACGGTAGACGAATTCTCTGAAGCGTTCGATAAGCGTCAGGCAAGCTTGTCAGCATAAGATAGCCTCACTCAAGTTGCAACCACCAGGCAATTGAGGCTAGTAATCCCTCAGTCTCAGGTGGGACCAGTGGAGCAGAGCAGCTAAAATATCCTTCGAGTGGGAGACATTTTCCCGCCCGCCAGTCAAGTTGACAATGTCAATCCACGAGTTACGAAGGGAGTAGGGAGGGCACGAGCTGGCATGTGTCGCGATCCCTTGAAAAAAACCTTGCGAGCGCATACATCGGGGAGCAAGATTATATCGCATCTCCCGATTGTTTTGCTTTGGCGATCACGATCATGCCATGCAGGAGCGTAACTGATGAGTGAAGCCGAGATGGCAGGTGGAGTGGTGAGGGAGCCACTCCAGAGGAGCATTATCGCCAGGCCGGTCGCAGGTGGTGCGGTCCACACCATCATCGGCCCGGAGCCGGCGCAGCGGGGACCATGGTCCTTCATTACGGATACGTCACACCCTACTCAGGACATGGTGGGCCCACCAGCCACGTACCTCGCGATCGCGGCATGGGCCGCCTGAACGGTGGTCACCGTGGTGGGCGTCGCCCACCGTGGCCAGATCCCCCTTCAGGACATCCAAGTAGACTTCCAGGTCGAGGCTGTCGTCCGGCCCGACGCGAGAGGGTTTGGGGTCAGGAAAACGATCGCCTTGAAAGGGTCCCTCTCGGAAACGGAGCAACTCCGCCTCCGCCGCGCCGCCGAGTACTGCCCGGTGGGCCAACTCTTCACCAAGGGTGCCCTGGCCATCGCGGATCAGGTGGCATGCAGCGCCCAGAGCGCTGCGCCCGAGGCGGCGGTATCGGCAGCCCAGGTGCTTCAGCCGCCGCTGGACACCTTCCCCACTTGTCCACCGGGTGCCGTCCACGGCCACTATCTGGTCGATACCCAGGAGTACGCCGACAGCGGCGTGCTGCAACACGAGGGCGAGGTCAAGCTCTACCTGACCTGTGAAAACCTCACCAGGCCGGGGCGGTGGACCCTCCTGGCGGGACATAGCTCGGCGGGCTGGATGCCTCCGCCTGTGCCCTTGGCCTATGCGGCCCTGGCGGCGTCGACGGTGACCACGTTGCGGCAGTTCGTCTCCAGAGACGCGTGGCCTTCGGCAGGGTTCCACGTCGAGATTATCCCGCAAGGCGCGGGCGACAGGCATCAATCACAGAGTGCCGCTGCGGCTGGGGCCATCAACACTCGGCGTGTCGTGCGCACGATCGTGCTGCACGGCACCCCAGGTGTCTCGCCCGTCCAGGCCATCGAGGCTGCCCTGCAGCACGACCCACTCGCGCTGAGTTTCCGAAGCGGGGGTGTGCTGCTCGGCGAGCAGATCATGGTGACGTAACGCAAGACCACCCAGATGCCATCGAATTGAGTGGCAGCGGGTGTGGGTATGTACCGTTATCATGCGGATGATCGCTCAGCCGTGAAAAAGGATACCATACCTTTCTTCCAGCATCATGGAAGGGAGGGAACATGGGACCCCACCAACTGTTCGGCGCACGTTTGCTCCTCAGCGGGCGCTGCCCTGTCGGTGTGCACGCATGCTCATCGCTCACTCATACCAGACGACATCCCCCACGTCTGGCGGAGAGGCCACGTCGAGAAATAGGGCCTCCGAGTCCCCGATCCTCTTCATCGCGTGCGGGATCTCCCGCGGAATCGTGACAAAATCCCCGGCCCTGACCACCTTGGTCTCGTCTCCCACCGTCAGCTCAATTTGGCCCCTGATCAGGTATAAGAAGTGATTGGATTGTGGATGGGCATGGCGTCTGATCCGTCCCTGCAGTTTGTTCAATCGGATGTTCACTTCAGGAGTTTGCGCGAGCAGGGTGAGCTGAAATTCGTCATCTGTCTCGAAGGACTGCACCTGCTCGAGGTGGCTGCCCGTAAAGCTGAGCTCACCGGCAACCACTTGCGATGAAAGCATCATACTCAGCAAGAGCCATAACCATCTTATGGGAGTCACCATGGCGATCAGGTATTCGGGCCGCTGGCGGCTCGTCGGACCACGATCGCAGCTCAAGAAGGCTCGCGGCGGTGCTGTGCCCTGCAGAAGGTGCAGCGGCAGGTCGATGTCGGTGGTGTTGTTCGCCACCATGGGGTACAAGCAGCCGTCGTCTTTGATGCCAACTTCTCGACGCATAAAGGTCGGCTGGCCCCCGCAGCGCGGGAGCACCTGTCGGCTCAGGACGTTGGCTGACGGCTCGTAAATAATGTAGGGTCTGCGGGAGAAATCATCCTTGATCAGTTCGTGGTCCATCGGTGCCTCCTACTTGCTGATCCAGCGACAACACTCATGGCTCAGGCCCCCAATTCCTCCCCCCGAGATAATGGCCTAGCGCGCCGAGACGATAGTCGTACACAAAGATCCTGCTTGGAGAAGTCCTATGTGCTCGCTTTCTCCCAGGCGATCGTGATATGGTCGCCTCTTGCGAAAGGGCAGCAGTGGTCAGGGATGTCGAGGCCCCCTGGAGAACTTGTCTTCCCGCGCCGCCCCCTGGTAAGGCAGCGGCTATAGTGTCGAGATCTGCAGGCTTAAGGTCAAGTGGTCGATGATCACATCCGGTCGATAGCAATGCCGGCAGCGCAGATTGCCCTCGCCAGTCAGACCGGGGCTGCCGGAGAAGGCCATCAATTTACGGATAGGGAATGATTCCGAGGGGGGGTCGCAGATCAGTGAGGATTCGCGTGGCAGCATTCCCCATGATCTCGACGAGACAGGTTCGGACCACGCGAAGTCCACCTTGCCGCCTTCGTCTCGCGGTATCTCGTGTAGCAGCCCCATACGCTTCTTGGTGTCGCACTCCCAGAGGGCCTTAGCCATCATATCTCCAAAGGTCGCATGGGTACCCTGATGGAGAGATCCGGTGGAGGAGTAGGGAAAGATAGGAATGGTCACAGCACTGTTCAAATCCAGCCCGCATGGCAGACGTGTCATTTGGTTAAGCCACAAGGAGACACGCAGACATGGTATGCTGTCTCGTGCCACACCTCAGCGTCAACAATAGAGGCAGCGAGCATGTGCTGTCGCGCAGAAGACAGGAGGACACATCGATGACGCAAACGGCACCTGAGCTTCCACCACCCATGCCGAAGGACCCACAATACGTTCCTCCGCCTCGAGACCCCGAGCGACCTGGACCACACATCGTGGCAGAGGTCATTCCCGTCGAGGACCAGCTCAAAGTAGGACACGTCCAGGGCTTCACCGTCAGGTGTGACGAGTCAGGGCGCGTCGGGGGCACGGACAGCGCGCCCTCACCCCTGGGCTACTTTACCGTCGCCGTGGGATTCTGACTTGCCACACAGCTCGTGCAGGTGGCACGAGCGCTCCACATTGAGCCGAAAAACGTCCATATCACCATCACCGCGAGGTACTCCCGCGAAGGCTCGGTCATCGCCGGCAACGCGCGCACGCGGTGCGACGCGATCAAGACCGAGCTGTCGCTCGACAGCGACGAGCCGCCGGAGCGTGTGGCACAGCTGATCAAGATGGCCGAAGCTACTTGCTTCACCCTGACCGCCCTGCGCCACCCGTCGCCCGTGGCATTGGAGGCGACGGTCAATGGCCAGTCCTTCGACCTCGAGAAGGCAGGCTCTGCCTGATCAGCGTGAGACGGAAGAACGCCTGTGCTGGACGTGGCGGACCTATCAGACCCGTGGTCTTCTAAGGCCACGGGTCTCGACGGCGGTGCAGGTGCACCAGGGGTCGAACGCGGCAACCACGAGGTCACCCCCCGGTTCCCTCATATCACCTCGCTGGCGGCTGCACCCGGCATGGCGGATCAGCATGCAGGACACGGCCTCGGGCACCAGGATGCAGGTCTAGTGCGTCCCCGGCTCCTGTTCTCGGCGGCGGCGTTCACGCATCGTGATCAGCCGTACCGCCTCGTCGGCCCCCATGCGGCCGACGGGTCCGGAGGCGTACATCGACCCCAGCACGATCCCACCACGCCCGAGCAGAAATTCTGCCGGTTGGATGAAGCCGCGGTCGCGATCCCACCAGGCGCCAAACACCTCTGACTCCCCCCTGGATACGCCATAGGCCACCGCGAAGGTGAGCCCTCGGCCCACCACCTCCCGTGCCTGCTCCAAGGTGTCGACGCTGGCGGCATCAATGGTGGCCCCAAGCGCTGCTAACTCCGCTTTCTTGTCCTCGTATGCGGCTAACTGCCGTCCACAGTAGGGTCACCAGTGGCCCCGGTAGAAGAGGACGGCGGCATAGCGGGTCGGCATCTCATCGGGAAGGTGAATCGTGCCGCCATCCGCGAGCTTCAAGGTCAGCGTTGGGAAGCGGTCACCTGGCTGCAGCTTCTCGCCCATATCTTGTCCTCCACAGGCTGAACATGCCTCCGTTTCTACGCACCCCCGCGGCCTTGGTCGCACGCCGAGCCGCGCATGCCGAAACACCTTGACAGCCTCCGAGAGGCACGCCTATGCTAACCGAACATTCAGAAAATACGATCACAAGCGCGACCGACCATGCCACGCGCCCAAGCAGGGGTGGCATGGGTGTCTGATCACCAATACGGCGGTCGAACTCGGCCCCCCATGATCCCCAGGCAGCGGCCAACGTGCAGGCCTATGTGGTGCGGCGTGAAGAGGCCTTTTACCGCGCCTTGCTCCAGGCCCAGCCAACCGGCCAAGTCGCGGGGTCATCCAACTGTCGTGACCTAGCGCACTTCCGCACCGGTTCAGCCCTGGGGCTGGGAGTTCTGGCGAAAACGTTGCCGGGCCGCCAGGCGCTCGACGGCTACGCTGCGGTGGTATTGTCCGTCCTTGCGTGAGACCGTTGTGCCTGGTGTGCGTCAATTGCAGAACAAATGATCAGAGATACCATGCTAACGATATGCCTTAGCAAGATTTTTCAACGATTTGCATTGTTGGCTAGTGCCACGACTGGCCTTTCACAGCGGCAACGGGGGTTCGAATCCCCCTGGGGACGCTTGCTAGATCAATCACTGGCAAGATTCGTACGAATGGACACCTAGTCTTGGTATCCATAAGGTGTCTCTGACGAGTGTTCTTGTCTCTCAATCCCGTCAAGCCGTTCCCCTATCACCGTATCCATACGATTCACCGCTTGCTGGAGATGCTCGGCTACGAAAGGCGAGTAGCGCGTGGTCATGTGCAGGTCCTTATGGCCCAGAAGCTGCTGAATCGTCCACAGATTGAAGCCTTCCATCGCGAGGTGTGAGCCGAGGGCGAGGCACCGTCGGCTCAGGCATGGCCCTGCCCCCTCCGCTGGATCAGGCGCGTGATGGCCGCTACCCACGGGTTACTATGGCAACGATTTACGCCGTAGATCCCGAGGAGGATTCACGCGGATTTGAGCCTGGGTAGACATGGATGGTGCTGATCGGGTATACTTGGCGACGATATTCGAGAGCACTTCCTTCCAGTCGCGAGCCGGGCGGAAATGGTTGAAGCTCCTGAGCATAGAGCTCGGGAGCTTTTCCGTTTATGGGGATTATCACTCCTCGACGGCTGGCCCCCGCTGCACCCGTCCAGGCTTTGAATGGGCGTCAAGCTAGGCCATGACGTCAGCCGGCGGGAAGCAGATACTAAACCCCCAACTTGAGAGGGAGCACATAATTCTCGTGACACCACTAGCAGATCGTCGAACGAGCGAGCTTCGTGGCCGCCGACAGCTGGGAGGCAAGGGCCATCGGGGTGCTCCTATCCATCGTTCCCAGGATGATGACGGGCCAGGGGAGGGGAGCACCTCCCTTTTCGCTGTTCAGGCTAGGCCCGTTGATGGGGGCATCCGCCTCATGGACACTGGTAGCTCTCTGGTGTCCATCGCTCGCCTCAACAGGCGAACTCAACGTATTATAACGTATTCAATAGATAACCGCTAGATAGCAGACATGACAGAAGATTTTGCCAAGTGGTTGAGAATAGGCGGCTTGCGGCTTTACCCTTGCATCGCCCTTTGACGGCGGCAATGGGGATGCGACTCCCCCCTGGAGACGCTTGGGCTCTGCTCCTGACTACCGCTGTTAAAATATATCTATTTTATTCTATGATAATAATCTTTATGTCAAACAATCACATACCGAATAGGGTGTCTCATTTATGAGAAAAGTGCTTGACACCCCCGAGGTGGTAACCCTATAGTGCACTTTCGTCCCCCATTAGGCACGCGCGCTTCACCCGTTTTGGCGCGTGCCTAATGGGATTCATACTGCTCACCTGGATGGCCGTGAGCCTGATCGATACGGAGATGGACATGGGCATGCATCAAGGACCTTACCAAAGGGGGCGGAGCCTTGCAACAGAACGCGGAGACTGACCTCGACCGCGCCGCTGGGGGCGGCGAATTAGACGTAACACGAGCGCACCAGACACGTCCCCAGTGGTATGCCCTCTATACCCGCAGTCATTGCGAACAGTTAGTGTACGAGCAATTGGCTGCCAGAGGATTTTCCGTCTTTCTCCCCAAACTGGACGTATGGTCTCGCCGTGCGGGCGTCCGACATCGAATTTCGATGCCGATGTTTCCCAGCTACCTCTTTTTGCACCATATCATGGATAAAATTGGTTTTATTGATGTCTCGAAGGCGCGAGGCTTGGTGCGCGTCTTGGGAGAGCGCTGGGATCGACTCAGCCCGGTGCCTGAGAATGAAATCAACGCCATTCAACGGGTGCTACAGGCCGAGTTGCCGGTGGCTCCCCACCCCTACCTGCGCGAGGGCCAGCGGGTGCGGATTACGCATGGGTCACTGACCGGGGTCGAGGGCATCCTGGTCCAAAGTAAGCTCAACAAAGGGTTGTTGGTGCTCTCGATCGAGCTCCTACGCCGCAGTATTGCAGTGGAGGTGGATGCGACCGCGGTGGTCGTCGCCTAAGTCGAGCATCCCATCCAGTCCTGGCCTTTGGGCATATGCTGACCATAGACTGCAGCCTGATGATGCAACATCACACGCTGCAGGACATTGGTAAACCGACAGCCAGCGGCTGCGGACGACTTCATCAATCCTCATCATTATGCTCCTCATTTCACCCTCGCATCAGCCTTATAGCCCCCACTCTTCTCACCCTTCTTCACTCCACGATCAGCAGCAGCACTCGATTAGTGATCATGCCCTTTCCCACTGTGAGGTGCTCTGTACCCCTGGATGACTGCACGAACCGGCCATGTGGGGACGCAGCGGACGTAAGGCTGCGGCCTGTAGCCGCTTCTGCAGCAATCGATGACGCGAGATTCCTATAGCGTGTCAACCCTGGACCAACCGTCTGCACGAGGTGGTCTACAGCCCGGTGCAGGGCATGCGGTGGCGCGCGTAGACCTTGCACCGACGGTGTCGCCAGGACAGTTCAATGGAGGGTGCATGACCAAAGCACTGATCACGGGCGGGGCGGGGTTCATCGGATCGCATCTCGCAGAGATTCTCCTGCAACGCGGTTGGCCGGTCGTCATACTTGATGACCTCTCAACCGGAAGTATCAAAAATGTGGCCCACTTGAAAGCGCATCCAGGCTTTTCCTATGTGCTGGATAGTGTGATGAACCGGTCGCTCATGCTAGAGTTAATCGATCAGTCCGACGTGGTGTTCCATTTGGCGGCCGCGGTCGGCGTCCGCCTGATCGTCGAGGAGCCGGTACGTACGATTGAGACCAACATCAAGGCTACGGAACTCCTTCTCGATCTGTGTGCACGCAAGCAGAAGCCGGTCTTGCTGACCTCTACCTCAGAGGTCTACGGCAAGCTCGATAAGCACAAGTTCAGCGAAGACGACGACCTCGTGCTGGGCCCGACCTCGCGGGCCCGCTGGTGCTATGCGGCGTCCAAGATTATCGATGAGTTTTTGGCCAGGGCGTATTTCAAGGAGAAAGACCTCCCTACCGTGGTCGTGCGTCTATTTAACACGATTGGGCCGCGGCAGACCGGGCAGTACGGCATGGTGGCACCGCGGTTCGTCACGCAGGCGTTGCTGGGCAAACCGATGACGGTCTATGGCGATGGGACGCAACAGCGCTCGTTCACTTGGGTGGGCGATGTCGTCAACGCCATGATCAAGCTCATCCAGCACCCTGAGGCGTATGGCCAAGTGTTCAATATTGGTCACACCGATGAAATCTCAATCTATGAGCTGGCTGAGCTGGTGAAGGCGATGACGGAGAGTGCCTCGGAGATCGTCTTCCTTCCCTACGAGCAGGCCTACGAGTCGGGCTTCGAGGACATGGCTCGCCGTCTCCCAGATTTAACCAAGATCGAGGAGACCATTGGCTATCGACCCACGCTCGACCTGCCGCGCATGTTGGAATGGCTGATCGCCTACTATCGGATGGAGCTGGATCAGCCGGCGCTGGGAGAACGGCCAGTGCGGAGACTGGCAGTATAGTGGGTCATCGGTATACGATATAATTGGGGCAACGTATGAAGCCCAAGGTTGAAGAGGCTTGTAGGTAGCATGAAAATACGCTATGACCCAGATGCGGATGTCCTGATGCTGGTGCTTCGGAACAATCCCCCAGTGGATGCCATTGAGGAGCCAGGGGGGGGTGATCGTCAGTTATGGCGAGGATGGAGAGCCAGTCAGCGTGGAGTTCCTGAACGCTTCCGCGCGCGAATTGACGTTGCCAGGCGAGATCAGCATTACCATCCAAGCTGGGAAATCTTAGTGCTTTGGCGACTGTGGAGGTGGTGTCTCCCCACCCGCCCCACGTGAGCCTGGAGGTGAGCCCCCTGCGGATGCGAATGGACGGTGTTGCTGCTCTGCTGCCATGGTGTGTGCTGTGTCTTGCCCTCTGGTGTGTCCCCACTTGGGCGCAAGCGCCCGGCGCAAAAAAACTCATCTATTATGGCTGGGGTATTCGCGACACCCAGTATATCCGCGACCACTGGCACGAAATGGAACAGATGCCCTTCGACGGCACAGGAATTATCGTCGCCATTGATCGCCAGAGCTGGCAGCAAGGCCGACAGGCAACCGACAATCAGCTCGGCTGGCAGGTGACGGGGAAGCGGTTGTTCCAGATCGAGGCGTTTCGCGAGGCCATCGCGGACCTGAAAGCCGCGAAGTGGCGCGCGTTTACCGACAATTTTCTCCCGGTGGCCCTTTCCTCGGGCTACACGGCACAGCTGAACTGGTTCGATGATGAACGGTGGTTCGTCATCGTGAACAATTTTGGGGTGGTGGCGCAGATCGCTGCCGAAGGGGGCGTCAAAGGGTTGATCATCGATCCTGAAGATTACAATTATATGCTGTTCAAGTACCTTGATCAGCAACAGGTCCTGGATCGCCCTTTGGAAGCCTACATGGCCATGGCCCGTCAGCGCGGCCGGGAAGTGATGGCCGCGATCGTCGCC
>JBKPCR010000348.1:0-6560 GCA_046727435.1 bacterium
CCCCCTGCCCCTCCCCATCGCGGGGGAGGGCATGCTGTGAGGAAGTAGAACATGGGAAAGTGAGCTACAAATGATTCATGGCTCGACTGCGCAGCCAGTGATCTGCGAGGACGAGTGCGACCATTGCTTCTGCGACCGGCACCGCACGTGGGCAGAGACATGGGTCATGCCGTCCATGCACTTCGAGATCAACCGCCGCGCCCTCCTTGGTCACCGACCGCTGCAACTTGCTGATCGACGATGGCGGCTTCACCGCCAAGCGGACGATAATATCTTCCCCGTTCGAGATCCCACCCAGCATGCCGCCGGCATGATTCGTCTGAGTGCGTATCCGCCTCGATGCATCAGTGTAAAATTCATCGTTGTGCTCGGACCCTCTGAGCGTGACGCTACGGAATCCCAGCCCGATTTCTACACCCTTGATGGCATTGATGCTCATGATGGCCTTCGCCAGGTCGGCATCGAGGCGATCATAGACGGGCTCGCCTAGGCCGACCGGCACCCCCGTCGCCACCACCTCGACGACCCCGCCCACCGAGTCCCCTTCCGCCTTGGCTGCTAGAATCAAGGTTTCCATCTGCTTCGCCGCTTCTTTATCGGGGCAGCGGACGAGGTTGCGCTCGATCTCGTCGATGTCGATACACTGGGCTTCGATCGATCCCACCTGCCGGGTGAAGCCGTAGATCTGCACGCCGACGGTGCTCAGGATCTTCTTGGCGATCGCTGCGGCAGCGACACGACAGGCAGTTTCGCGAGCGCTTGAACGCCCACCGCCGCGATAGTCGCGGAGCCCGTATTTCATCTCATAGGTGAAATCCGCGTGGCCTGGGCGATAGATGTCTTTAATCGGCTCGTACTTACTCGAATCAGCGTCTTTGTTCCAGATCAGTAACGAGATGGGGGTCCCCACGGTCTGCCCTTGGAAGAGGCCAGAGAGAATTTCGACCCGATCCTCCTCCTGGCGAGATGAAGTGACCTTGCTCTGTCCGACTCGACGCCGGTCGAGATCGTGCTGAATATCTTCGGCCGACAGCTCGAGGCCCGCTGGGCAGCCATCGACCACGACGCCGATGGCACGTCCATGCGACTCTCCCCATGTCGTGATGCGAAACAGCTCCCCAAAACTATTTCCGGCCACTGGGTGACCCCCTATACTCCCTACCCCCGTCTCCCTTTTAGGAAGATGAAAGGGTGGGAATGCTGGCGTTACGACTGATCTTAATACTGATCTTAATATGGTGAGCTGCGTGCTGAAATCAGCTTTCGCGTGGGCGAGAAGTTTCCCCCAACTGTACCTGACTTCCGCAGAAATGTAAACGGTCACCTCGACACTGGGCAAGCACACCCGATGTCCTGAGCCCCTTCTCTGCTGTCAGGCAAGGCTTCTTGAGGCTGATCCCTGGTATTTGCCAGAAGGCTGTGGATCAGCTCGACGGCGGTAGATTCGGGCGTTTCTGTCAGGGAGATCCAGTGTATACCAGGTATGCGCCGAAACCAGGTCATTTGGCGCTTGGCCAGGCGCCAGGTGTGGCGCTCGATGAGCTCACGGGCCTGGGCCAAATCCCATGCACCGCCGAGATAAGCGACCATTTCTCCGTAGCCTACGCTCTGGAGAGTAGGCAATGTGGAGGCATAACCCATGCTCAGCAGCCTTCGCACCTCGCCTTCAAGGCCCATTTGCAGCATTGCCTCGGTGCGCGCCGCCATGCGTTGACGCAGGTCCTCACGGTCACGTGTCAGGCCGATGAGCACGAAGGTCCTGGGTCGGACCGGGTTTCGCCACTGGCATTGCCACTGGGAAATCGGCCTTCCTGTCAAGGTATAGATTTCCAGGGCGCGAATGATCCGTACACGATCATGCGGGTGAATACGATTGGCGGCGGCCTGATCCACAGCAGCGAGGCGATCATGCAAGGCCCGGAGCCCCAGGATGTGCGCTTCTGCCTCCAAGGCCGTCCGTAGGCGTGGATTCGCACCTGGCCCGGCGAAGAGACCATCCGTCAGAGCGCGAATGTAGAGCCCACTTCCGCCCACGACGAGCGGTTGTTTGCCGCGGGCTTCGATGGCATGCATACAGCCCCAGGCCAACTGCGTAAAACCCGCGGCATTGAGGGGTTCATCCGGATTGACGATATCGATCAGGTGGTGTGGGACGGCGTGGCGCTGAGCAATGCTGGGTTTCGCTGTGCCAATATCCAGGAAACGATAGACCTGGCGGGAGTCGCCCCCGACGATCTCAGCGTCAAGGTCGCGGGCGATGACAAGGCTGAGATCGGTCTTGCCAACGGCGGTGGGGCCGATAATGACCGGGATTGGACGTGTCATCCCTCACTGTAGCATCCTGGCGAGCGCCTGCTCGAAGGCCTGGCGGGCATCTGGTGTGAAGAGCACAAAGACAACCTGTTTAAGCGACGTCTGCGGGGTGCTGCGCAGCACGTTGCATGTCGCGTCGATCATCACGCGCGCCGCTTCGGCGACGGGGAAACCACCCACGCCCGTCCCCAGCGCTGGCAACGCAATACTCGTTAGACCCAAGTCGGTGGCCTGCCTCAAGCTGTTGATCGTTGCCTGATGGATGAGGTCAGCGTTGGTTACCAGATCTTGCCCCATCGCAGCCGCGTGAATGACATAACGCGCCTTAAGCCACCCACCTCCGGTCACTACCGCTGCGCCGACGGGAATCGGCCCTTGGCGAACGGCCTCATCTTCAATGACTTGGCCGCCTTGGCGCTTGATCGCACCCGCGACACCGGCCCCCATGCACAGATGATTATTGGCTGCGTTGACGATGGCGTCGACGGCACATGTGGTGATGTCCCCCTGCACTACTTCGAGTGTGGTCGCGCCTATGTGTGTGAGCATCAGCCACTCCTCCACGAGACATAGAAGCGATGGCACCCTCAGCCTAGCCCAATCCTGGAAAGCTAGGTGTCACGATAACGTCGCCGCAAAAAAAAGCCCCCGATCCCCGCGCAACAGGAATGAGAGCTTAACTCCTGTGTCACTACCCTTCTTGGGCACATGTATTTCGGGCTGACCTGACAGACGTGGCGCATAAACTGCCTTGCACGTCTACGAGGTCAGGGACATTTCTCCGGTGAAACGCTCAGTGAGCGCGCGACTCACGCATTAAGCGATGGTGCGCGACCACTTGCTCGACCGGACCTGAGACAATATAGACCACAAACACCGCAAAAATCAAAAGTTCAGGTTTTAGGATCAGCGCAAAGAGAGGAATAATCATTAAAATCAGCCAGTTATGATGACGCCCACGCAAGCGCAGATTCTTAAAGCTCCGATATTTAATATTACTGATCATGAGAAACGCCAGCCCACAGGCTACACCCAAGATCACCACTGGTTGTGGCTCGGCGAAGGCGATAAAATTTTTCCCAAGCAAGATCAGTGACGCCACCATGCCTGCCGCAGCGGGGATGGGAAGCCCAGTGAAGTGAAAACTCGAGCTCTGGCCTACCTGCACATTAAATCGGGCTAAGCGCAGGGCGCCGCAGATCAGGAAGATAAAGGCCGCGATCCACCCAAACCGCCCCACGGGCTCAAGTGCCCACAAGTAGAGAATCAGACTCGGAGCCACGCCAAATGAGAGCAAGTCCGCTAAGGAGTCATATTCCACGCCGAAATTACTCGTGGTTTTGGTCAACCGCGCCACTTTGCCATCTAGGCCGTCGAATACAACCGCCACTAGAATCGCGATGGCGGCTTGGTAAAAATCCTCTCTGAGGGCCGCGATGATACCATAGAACCCACAGAATAGGTTGGCAGTCGTCAAAACGCTTGGGACGACCTTCCAGAGACTGCCATTCTGCATCCTATTCTCCTTTTTGCCGCGCTCGAAGCGGACGACACGGCCTGCGTGCGGCCAGATAGGCCGTGAGCTAGGCGAGCGTTTGATCTGGTTGTGCCTCAACAGCATGGGTGGGCTGCGTAGACTGCGACAGCGATGAGGCGAGAACGCTTTCGCCACCTCGGACGCGTTGTCCTGAACGTGCATACACGGCATACTCAGGTGGTATGAGGAGATCGACACGCGATCCAAAGCGGATCAACCCGAAGCGTTCCCCAAGGCCCAGAGTGTCCCCTGCCTTAACGCGACACACGATACGTCGGGCCAGGATCCCGGCGATCTGCTTGACGATCACACATGTCTCACCGGCTTGCACGGTCACCAAGTTCTGCTCATTCAGGTCCGAGGCATCGGCACGAAACGCCGGCAGAAATCTCCCCGGTTGGTAACGCACATCCACCACCCTCCCTGCCATAGGAGCACGATTGACGTGTACATCGAATACTGATAAAAAGATGCTCACCAGCGTACCAGCTGGTTGAACGAGATCATGCTGCAGAGGGATTACCGCGACAATTGTGCCATCGGCAGGCGCGAGCAACAATCCTGGCAACACCGGACTCACACGTTCGGGGTCTCTGAAGAAATACACCATAAAGCCGGTGAGCGCCAGAAAGAACCATCCTGCCACCGGTATGAGCGCTAGTCCCAAGATCGCCAACCCGAGCACTGGGAGGATAAACGGCCATCCTTCGCGTGCGATAGGCAGGCGCACTGTGGTTAGATCCCTTCCTTGCGCAGCCAACTCATCATCTGCCGTAAGCGGGCGCCCACAACTTCGATGGGATGCTCGGCATCGCGTTTGGTCAGGGCATTGAAGACTGGGCGGTTGGCCTTGTTTTCCATGATCCATTCTCGGGCAAATTCTCCCGACTGGATCTCGGTCAGGAGTTTCTTCATGGCTTCGCGCGTCTCCTGCGTGATCACACGCCGTCCCCGCGTGATATCACCATACTGCGCCGTGTCGCTGACCGAGTAACGCATCATGCTAATGCCGCCCTCATAGATGAGGTCGACGATCAGCTTGAGCTCGTGGAGGCACTCAAAATATGCGATCTCTGGCTGATAGCCCGCTTGCATCAAGGTGTCGAATCCCGCCCGAACCAATTCAGTGACCCCACCGCACAATACCGCTTGTTCACCGAACAGATCTGTTTCCGTCTCTTCACGAAAGGTGGTTTCGATGACACCCGCCTTGGTGCCTCCAACTCCCTTGGCATAGGCGAGGGCAATGCGCTTGGCGTTGCCAGTCGCATCTTGATGGATCGCTAACAAGCAGGGGACGCCGACCCCTTCTTTGAACAGGCGGCGCATGATGTGCCCGGGGGCCTTCGGGGCGATCATAAACACATCGACTTCCGGGGCTGGCTGCACCTGGCCGAAGTGAATATTAAACCCATGGGCGAACGCCAGCGCGTCGCCTGTATCGAGATGCGGAGCGATGTCCGCCAGGTAGGTCTCCCCCTGCCTCTCGTCGGGGATCAAGATCATGACGATGTCGGCGGCCTTGGCTGCTTCCGCCGTGGTCATGACTCGGAAACCATCGCGCTCCGCCACCGGCCATGACTTACTGCCTTGACGTAGGCCAACCACGACATCTTGACCGTTATCGCGCAAGTTCCCTGCATGCGCATGGCCCTGGCTGCCATAACCGATGATGGCGATGCGTTTGCCGTCGAGGAGCTGGAGGTCTGCATCTGCATCGTAGTACAACTGTGCCATGGGTTATCCCCTCTTAGGACAACGCCTTGCTGCCGCGTGATAAAGCCACCGGGCCAGTGCGTACGATTTCGAGGATGCCGATGGGTTTAATCAGGTCGACAAAGGCACGAATTTTGTCGCCATCGCCGGTGACTTCGATGACATAGGACTTTGGACTCACATCGATGATGTTGCCGCGGAAGATATCGGTAATGCGCAGGATCTCCGCGCGCTGTTCGGGCTCGGCTCGTACCTTGACGAGGATGAGTTCGCGCTCGACGAAATGCTCGCGGCTGAGGTCGACGACCTTGATCACGTCGATGAGTTTATTGAGTTGTTTGGTCACCTGCTCAATGATGCGTGCATCGCCGCTGGACACAATCGTCATCCGGGAGAGGGTGGGATCCTCGGTTGCCGCCACCGCCAGGCTCTCGATGTTAAAGCCACGGCCGGTGAACAGCCCAGCCACCCGGGCGAGCACGCCGACGCGATTCTCCACCAGCACGGAGATCACATGCTCGCGCACCCCCTTGTCGTGATTCGCATGCTCAGTCGCCTGTCGTGGTGCCGTGGACGTACCCGTGGTCGTCTCCTTTATGCCAGGACCATTTTATGCCAGAACCATTTCACGCAGCGCAGCACCGGCCGGGACCATCGGATAGACCTTTTCCTCGGAGTCTATCACGACCTCGGTGACCACCGGGCCAGGGGTTGCGAACGCCTGCTGTAACGTCGGTACGACTTCATGCGGCTTGGTGGCCCGGAAGCCCTTGGCACCGTATGCTTCAGCCAATTTGACATAGTCGGGAATGTTGCCGAGATAGCTGTGCGAGTACCGTTTGTTGTAGAACAACTCCTGCCACTGTTTGACCATACCCAGGTAGTAATTGTTCAAGATGACGATCTTCACTGGGAGTTGATATTGTACCGCGGTTGCCATCTCGTGCGAGGTCATTTGGAAGCTGCCATCGCCATCGATGCCGATGACCATCCG
>JBKPCR010000349.1:0-24791 GCA_046727435.1 bacterium
TTCGCCCGATAGCCGATGACGATGTCGTATTGTTCGATCCAGGTGAGCGGCAACACGAGCTCGCTGAGATGAAATTGCAGATCGGAATCGCAGAAGAAGATAAGCTCTTGGCAAGCCTGCAGGATGCCAGTTTTGAGGGCTGCACCGTAGCCCTGATTGCTGGAATGATGCAGCGCGATGACGCGCTCATTCTGCTCGCTCAGCCCATCGATGATCTCACCCGTCTTGTCCTGACTGCCGTCATTGACGACGATGACCTCCCAATCCTGAAACAAGGCTTTGACACAATGCACCGCCTGTTCAACGGCTTTGGCGATGTTATCTTCTTCATTATAGGCTGGAAGAATGATGGAAATTCCGCGCTGTGCTACAAGAGCCATACGTGAATCTCCCTCACGAGAGCTGCACCTTGCCTCGGAGACGGAAGCCTTTCGCCCCCACGTATCGTCGGCTGCGCCCCCGGCAGCCTCAATGCCTGTGCCAGGTCAACCCCGACCGGCACACACTTCGACGCCAGCCGTTGCGGCCTGGGGCAAGGCATTGTCAAGGGTAGGCAAGGCTCCGCCCCCTCAGGTTGTCCCTGTTCCTCGAGTGCAACCTGCAATGACGTCTTCGACGGTGATGCCATGCGGTGGCATACACCCTGGTTGCGGCAGCACCAGCTCTCAGCCAAGGGTATCCATTGGCATGCGGACAGCTGGTGTCCCGCTGGAGGAAAGGAAAATGCATGGCTACAGACAGCAAAGCCGCTGCAGCTTAGTCGTCAGCCAACAAGGATAGAAGTCTGAGGGGAAGAACACGCCCCAGGAGATGCCACCGCAGCACTACTCCTAAGAGTGCTCACCGTCGCATGGACGCACGTAGGCTCGAGGTAGGCATGAAAAACCTTGTGCTAGCTCCAGACTTGTGCTTAAATCAGAGTGGGTTAGCAAAGGCGTGCCTTCCTGCCTCTTGGAAAGTAAGGACGTGCGTCTTTCACCCTGGCCCTCCCCAGCCCTGGTCGGCCAACCGTTGTTGGGGAGGGTCATCGTTTTCGTGGCCCCTTTTAGTGCCTTACTACACAGCTGAAATCGCTACCCATCCTCCTGCTGTCCCACGCCCACGACAGGACGCTGACCGTCTGTACTGACCAGCTTAACATCGCCGTCGGTGCCAGCCACTTCTGCCGGTCTTGAGATGGTCTACGTCGAAGTCATCCGGCCTAAACTTGATGCGCCAAACCTGCCTTGCGCTTTCGATCTGGCGGTTGCAGAGGCAGTTGCCAAGTTTCATGCGAGAACCGGATCGGCGATTCTCACACCTCCGATCATACCTGCTGCCAGCGGAGAGTCAAGCAGTATTTTATCTACTTTTATAATCATTTAATATCAATATTATCCTTATAATTACATTGTATCATAAAATTTACCATTAAATTTTTTCGTGCAAAATATTTGATCAATAATTATCTTTACTTATCTATAAAAGTTCTGACGGGCCAGCGGAAGACGGAGACGTATCCGTTCTGGCATTTCGCAGCGGAGGCTCTCGCCTGCGACTCCTCATGTGCGCTCACTCCGCCTATGTATCTACATATCCGCCCACGCCAAGCACTTTCCTGCCTGCCTATTTTGTGCGCAGTTTTAAGCATTAATGCCCTCTAGAGTGCAGCATGTCCTCGACTTCCGTTGATTATGCCTGCGGCCGGGACTCGTCTTCACGCGGCCCTGTTGCGCTATCTACCAGGCATCATCAGCGGCCTGCGTCGACTGCATCGCTGCATAAACGACGATGGCACGCGCTTTGCGCCATAGTTTCATGGGCAGCTGTAGAAATACCTCGCTGAAATGGAAAAGGTAGGTGGCCTGATCAGTTGCTAAGCGTCCCTGCTTCGCAGGCTGGAGTACTTATGAACAACGGGGAGGGTGAACTGCACACGTTGTATCGCCTGACTCGCCTATTGACCATGGGGACACAGAGCTCCTCGTTCCTGCGCACGCTCCTGCGAGAGGCGCTGAGGCTGACAGGCGGCCGCGGGGGACAGGTACTCCTGCTTAAGGCTGACCGTCGGACGCTTCGGCTCCATCTCGGTGAGGGGGAGGCCATCGCCGATGATCAAGAAATCCCCGCTGATGCCCCGCCGTGGGCGAACGTCATCCGTGAAGGGAAGGTGGTACGGCTGGAATCGATGCGGGCCGGCCCCGGTCACACCCCAGAGGACTGCCAGGTGACTCTGGGAATCCCCTTGCTGGCGCGCGGAGACGTCCTGGGAATCCTGACGTTACAGGATCTGTCGGAGGTATGGGCGAAACACGATCGAGCCCCTTTCCTGGAAGCGCTGGCGAATCTGGCAGCCCATGCCCTGCACAACGACTCGTTGTACCGTGACCTGCTGCGGCAGAAAGAGGAGCTCTGCACCCTCATCGAGGTCAGCAGCGACATCACGGCTAGCCTCGATCTTGATGAGGTCTTCAAGCGCGTCGTGCGCCATGCCGCGCGCCTGCTGCGGGCGCAGGCCGCGGCACTCATGCTGGTGGATGATACAGGCCAAACGCTGCGGATGAAGGCCACTTATGGCGGTAACCAGACATGGATGCAACGTCCGCCGCTGGACCTGGCGACAAGTGTCCTCGGCGAGGTGGTGCGCAGCGGCTCACCACTCGCCATCCTCGATCTCCAAGACAACACGCATGCGCCCTATGCACAGTTGGCCTCTCAGGCAGGATTGAGTTCCCTCTTGTGCATCCCGCTGAAAACGAGCGTCCGACTCATCGGCCTGCTCACGGTGTACACCATCGAGCCGCGCCGGTTCCGGGCGGAAGAGGTGGAATTGCTGCTGGCGCTCGCCGCGCAATCGTCTACTGCCATCGAGAACGCCTGTCTCTACCGGGCGATGCTCGACACCCAAGAACAACTCCGCCAATCTGAACGGCTTGCGGCCCTGGGGAGCATGTCTGCCGGGCTGGCACATGAGATTCGCAATCCCCTGCACACCATGCAGCTCCTGGCCTACGCCATGCAGAAGGATTGTCTGCGCTCCGGTACGTTATCCGCTGACCTGGAGGTCATGCAGAGCGAGATCGGGCGGCTGACTCTGCTGGTGGAGCAATTTCTGGATTTCGCACGACCGAAGCGCCCAGCCATCACCCCTCAGAAGCTCCAGGAAATCATGGAGGAAACGTTGCTGCTGGTGCGGACTGAGGCACGCCGCCGTGGGATTCGCATCGCCAAAGCCTGGACTGGTGATCTCCCCGTCGTCTGGGTGGATGGGACCCAAATCAAGCAGGTGTTTCTCAATATCCTGCTCAATGCCATGCAGGCCATGCCGTCTGGAGGAGGCATCGAGGTGCGTATGCATGCCAACGGCGAATGTATCACGACCGAGATCCATGACCACGGGGAAGGCATGCCGGCGGCGGTGAAGGCCCAACTCTTCACCCCCTTCTTCACCACCAAGCCTAAAGGGGTTGGCTTGGGGTTGTCGATCTCGCAACGTATCATCGAAGGGCATCGCGGGGCGATTCGCGTCACATCCCAGCCGGGCGTCGGGACGACAGTGCGCATCGAATTACCCCTCGTGGGTGAGAACGTGTATGAACAAGATCTTGCTGGTCGATGATGAGCGAAATGTGCATTACTCATTACAACGGGCGCTAGGAGAGGCATTCCGGCTCATCAGCGCCTTTTCTGGGGAGGAGGCTCTCCAACGACTGAGCGGCGAAAAACCGCACCTGATCCTGCTGGATGTCAAGCTGCCGGGGTCTGATGGTCTTGAAACTCTGCAACGCATCAAGGCTATCGATCGAGATGTGCCGGTGATCCTCCTGACCGCCTATGGCACCACAGAAACTGCCATCACCGCCATGAAGCATGGCGCCTACGATTACCTCCTGAAGCCGGTCGATATCGCTAGTCTCCGGGGGATCATGACCAAAGCCCTGCATTTGCGGGAACTGACAGGCCAAGTAGACACGCTCTTGTTGCCCGAGTCCCAGCAGGCGACCCCCCTCCTCGGCCGCAGCGTGGCGATGCAAGACCTGTATAAGATGATCGGGCGCGTCGCCCCAACGGATACGACGGTGCTGTTATCTGGAGAGAGTGGGACCGGCAAGGAGTTGGTCGCACGCGCCATCCATCAGCATAGCTTGCGAGCCGATGGCCCCTGGGTGGCTCTGAACTGTGCCGCCATCCCCGAGCCACTGCTGGAAAGCGAGCTCTTCGGTCACGAAAAAGGGGCTTTCACTGGCGCCATCGAACGGAAACCAGGATCATTTGAAGAAGCCTCGGGAGGCACGCTGTTCCTGGATGAAGCCGGGGAGCTGCCGTTAACAGTACAAGCCAAACTGCTGCGCGCCCTGCAGGAGAAGGAAATTCGCCGCCTCGGGGGGCGTGAATCCATGCCCATCGACGTGCGCATCATTGCCGCCACCAATAGAGACCTGGAGGGGGCTGTGGTGCGTGCGGAGTTTCGCGAAGATCTGTACTACCGGCTGAATGTCATTCATCTGCATCTGCCCCCTCTACGAGCGCGGCAGGAAGACATTCCGCTGCTGGCCCAGCATTTTCTGACGCGCTACAGCCGGGAGCTGGAGCGGCCGGTCGGTGGGTTTGCTCCTGAGGCGCTCGAAGCCTTGAGCGCTCATACGTGGCCAGGGAACGTCCGAGAACTGGAGAATACCATGAAGCAGGCGCTCATGACCTGCCGTGGATATCTGATCACCGCCGAAGACTTGCGATTCGGAGAGCGTTCGATCGCCCGCGTCCAACCGGCTCCCCCACGCGATCCCCTCGACGAAGGGCTAGAACAGATCCTTCTGATGCATGCTGGTCAGGCCTATCACCGCGTCGAAGATCGTCTGATCCGCAAAGCCCTGGAGCTCACCAAACATAATCAAGTTCGAGCCGCTCACCTCCTGGGCATTACCCGTAACATCCTGCGCCACCGCATGAAGCAATTTGGCATGCTGTAGCCTGATGCTGGCGACGCAATGTGCTGGCACGGTGTTGTTGCAACAACAGTCTGGGCTGTGCCACGTCGCCCCTGTGCACGCCAGACGGCACGGTCACGGCATGATGCCGCAATGAGTTAGCCGCCCACCGAGCCATTATTGCGGTCGTGGCATCGATTATGCTCTGCAGGCCTTGCTCCAATAAGGCCCGGAGCATATCGGTGCCTTCTGAGTTGAGAAGACTGAATATCCCTTGAGGTGGGGGGGACGATGATGAATGATGCGACATCACCGCTGTAAAGGAGATGGCATGAAACGTCTTCTCGTGCCAACGGATTTCTCAGAGACATCACGGATTGCTGTCGGGCACGCGGTCGAACTGAGTGATGCGGTGGGAGCTGAGCTCCTGCTTCTTCATGTCGTCGATGTGGCAATGCTGGAAAGCCCTCAGTTGGCCGGCATCCGTGAAGCCTTCACCCTGACCATCGATCCAACTGGCAATGCCTTCAGTTACGAGGTTCCCCATGCGGCGGACGACCGGGGCCTCTGGGCAGAGGCCGAAGGGAAGCTTGCTGCCTTGCTCCCTCCTCTGGATTCGGATCGTCTACGTACGCGTGTGGTGGTCGGGAAAGTGGCTGACGAAATCCTCAGAGTAGCCATTGAGGAGCGTACCAACCTCATCATCATGGGTATTCAAGGGAGAAAAGGCTGGCGGCGCATGCACCTCGACAACGTCTCGGAAAAGGTCATCCAGCGCTCGTCTATCCCGGTGATGACCCTGTGGATCCCTCGAGGTGCTGCCGCCGAGCGTGGACGGGCGCGCCAGGTGGTCTTCAGCGATTGAGGCGCAAGCAATCCTCACACTGGGAGAGGCTGAAGGTGAGCGCCGCAGTTCGCGCCCTGCTAGGTGCTCAGCCGAGGCCTCTCCCGGTGAGGGGACAGGACGATTGCGTGGCCATCCGCATCTGTGCCTCCACATAGCGGACCTCCGCCTATGACGTTCCCAGCCTCATACCATCGGCCGCAGACAGGAGTTTGACGAACGTTTGGTATAAGGTATAATGCTGCCGACGACCATCGATTATCCACATGAGGAGGTGCAGCATGATTACCAAATTCGATAGTTTGTATGCAGGCCATATCGACATGGACAACGTCGGATACGCTGGAACGGCCGTCAACGACCGCCGCTTTCCCAACGACCATCTCGTGACGGTCTTCGACAAGGCGCAGGCCATGGCGCAGCTTATGGATCGTTTGGGCTACGACACCTTCTGGACTGCCGAACACCACTTTCAACACGAAGGCTACGAGTGCATCCCCAATGTGCTGATGTTGGCGGTACATCTGGCACATGTGACGCGACGGCTGCGGTTCGGGTGCGGGTTCAATATCACCCCCATGTGGCATCCGCTGCGCCTGGCCGAAGATTTTGCCGTGGCGGACATCCTGACCGGCGGGCGGGTTACCTTCGGCGTTGGGCGTGGCTATCATAGCAGGGAAGTCGAGACCTTCGGGGCTCCTTTGCTGGACCAGCCGGCCAATCGTGAACTATTTGAAGAACAGGTCGAGATCATCTTTAAGGCCTTCAACGAGGAGTCTTTCTCACATCAGGGGAAACATTACACACTGCCGCCCCAGGTGCCGTATCGCGGCTACGAGCTGCAGGACCTGACGCTGGTGCCGCGACCGCTGCGGCGTCCTGTGGAGTGCTGGCAACCCATTCAGGGAGGCTCCCAGCGCGCCCTCGACTTCATGGCCAAATGCGGCATTAAGGGCGTGGTGGGCGGTGGCTCAGCCGAAGGCGGCGCGATGCACAAGGTCGTCTTGGATTGGCAAGCGGCCCAGGCTCGTGTCGGGCGCCACCTAGCGCTGGGCGAAGGCCTGTGTTTCGGGTATCATTTCTATCTCGCCGATAGTCGCGAGCAGGGAATTCGCGAGGCGGGCAAGTATTACGAAGAGAACCTGAAAATGTTCGGGCCGCTGCGGCTGGTGCGTGCGTTAACCGACCAGCAGATCGAGGTGATGGGTGACCCGAGCAAAGCTCCATTTGCAGGGCTGCCTTCCATTGCGGACGCCATCAACAAGGGTGGCGTGCTGTGCGGATCGCCTGAGCAGTTTATCGAGCATCTCAAAGCGCTGGAAGAACGCTACCCGGGTCTTGAGCGGGTGATGGTCAGTTTGTCCGTCGGCGTGCCGAAAACGGCGGTGTTGGAACAACTCGAGCGCTTTGCCATGGAGGTCATGCCCGCTTTCAAGCAAACCGCGAAAACGCCGGTGCTCGCAGGCTAATCAGCTGGTGCGGGCGGCTCTGCGAGTCGCCCGTTGCGGACGTAAGCCAAAGCCCTGCAATGTCAGTCGCCTCTGTGCAGCCCCCTGCTTGATCACCTGACTGCCTACAATCCTGCCGCATACGCTGCCGTTGTCGAACGCACCTGCGTCAGACACCTCGGTCCTGCGGCAGTGCTCGCGACCAACTGGCAGAAGACTTTGTCATGCTAGCCCAGTATGGGTCATACCGACGCCGTGTGAGCGCTCCACTAGGAGCGGTTGGCGGTTTTTACACACATCAAGCCGGAGAAGCATTGACATTTTCTCTCCCAGGTCTGTATCGTAGTTCAAGAGAAATATCGGTTGCAGTCAACATGGAGTCATCTCCGGCCTGGACCGGTGAGATCCAGTTCCACCACGATGCATTGCGCGCCAGCGCGTATCGCACCGCTCACTGAAGAAGACAAGACCTTATGATCTGGTTGGTCGCGCCAAACCCTATGGAAGTGGTGAACGTGTGTTGCACGTGTCTCTGACCAGCACCAGACAGAAATCACCTCTGCAGTCCTTTCCGGTCCGTCCAACGATGCCTTCTGCCCGTGCCCAGCGGCATCGAGATGGCGTCGTTGAGAGCCAGTTCTCATCACTGCCCAGATCGGATTCTCCTTCCAAACTCTTCACAGCTGTGCTCGAATTGCAGAAGGACCCACGCTTTGGGCACTTGACCAAAGATATCCATTTTATCCCATTGATCCATCCCGCTATGCTCCAAGAGTATGTGGCGTCGACTATTGGACCGAACGACTATGCCTGGCTGAGTGAGATTGTATCGACGGTTGCCGTGAAAGCTGTGCTGATCAGCTTCGATTTTTCCGGCCGTAAGAATGCCCATTATCAGCAGCGCTGCGGAGAAATCAGTAAACTTGGGGCAGCGATCCAGGAGAACTTCGCTGAGTTGTGGTGCACCGGCCATCCGAAATGGAAGGAGGTCGATCTCAACCAGGAAATCGGCATTTGGAAACGGGATGCCTGCTCGCGAGTGGTGCGTCGGGTATCTCAACAGGCACCTCAAACGGCGGATGACCTCTTGAAGGCCATTACCGATATCCTGAAAGGCAAAGGGCAACCACGCTGAGTGATGGCACATGTCGTGAGCCCAAGTTCACGATCTGAGAGGCAAGCAACGTGACACCTGCATCGGCGACGGCGCAGTCGGCGCTCACCACCGTGAGAGCGGCACAGTAGACGTAAGCGCACACTTCGGTCTCACCCACCCTCGGCGTGCCATGGGGAACACATGCCATTATGCTTGACGGATGCCTATATCATGGACTACGTGCTTGAGCTGTGTGGTGTGAGCAAAACCTTCGGTGACGTGCGCGCGGTAGATGACCTGTCGTTACAAGTGCGCAGAGGGGAGTTTTTATCACTGCTGGGGCCGAGCGGCTGCGGCAAGACGACGACGTTGCGCATGGTTGCTGGGTTCGAAAAACCCTCAGCGGGAGAGGTCTACCTGCAAGGCCAGCCGCTGGGGAGCACACCGCCATACAAGCGCCACGTGAACACTGTCTTCCAGCATTACGTGTTGTTCCCGCATATGACCGTCTACGAGAATATCGCTTTTGGCCTACACATGAAGCGGCTCCCGAGGGGTGATATCCAGTCGCGCGTGACCGAGGTGCTGAAAATCGTCGAGCTCACCCGCTACGAGACACGCTATCCGCATCAGCTCAGCGGGGGTGAACAGCAGCGGGTGGGATTGGCTCGGGCGCTGGTGAACGAGCCGGCTGTCCTGCTGCTCGATGAGCCTCTCGGGGCCCTTGACCTGAAGGTGCGCAAGCGCATGCAGCTTGAGCTGAAGCGCATTCACCGCGAGGTTGGCCTCACCTTTCTGTACGTCACCCACGACCAGGAGGAGGCGCTGGTGCTGTCTGACCGCATCGCCGTCATGAACCGCGGCCGCCTGGAACAGCTCGACTCCGTAGAGAATATCTATCTGTGCCCGCACAGCAAGTATGTGTCAGACTTCATCGGCGAGATTAATCTGTTCAGCGGCAAACTTGTGGCGAGCGCCAGCAGCGGTATGACCATACTGACCGTCGAGGGAGATGCCCTGAGTGTCGACGTCAATGATGCTCTAGCTGTAGGGAATGACGTCGAGGTAGCCGTGCGTCCAGAGAAGATTTACTTATGCACTACCCCCCCCCAGGGAGAGAACATGTTTGCTGGGGTAGTCGTCGACCACGCCTTTCTGGGGCCGGCGACCAAATACTTTGTGCAGCTCGACAGTGGCAAGGAAATCATGGTCTTGAGACAAAATCACGGTGCTCCGGGCGATCGGCTGCTGCGGCCGGGTGAACGCGTCGCGCTCTCCTGGGACCGAGCCTGGGTCAAGGTGTTTCCACGCGTGAGATAGTGGCACCTTGAGACCGGCCTCTGAACGATTTTGAACTGCTCATCCGAAGCGGGCTGCTATCCTGCCAATGTGCTTACCACGTCCAACAGCACATTGACGCCCTGTTCGAGCTGCGCCGGCTCAGAGTATTCCTCTGGACAGTGACTGCGCCCTCCACGGCTCGGGATGAAGATCATGCCGGTCTCCACCAACCGGCCATCACCTGGGCATCGTGGACTGCTCCACTCGGCATCTGCATGCAGGAAAGGCCCCGTCGGCCACAAATCTGCTCCAGTAAGCTCTGGATGGGCGGCGACAACGCCACAGGCTCGCTTGAGGACATCGGGCGTAGCTCCATGGTCACGTGGCGAGCCCTGGCAATCGCTCGCACCAGAGGTTCCACCTGGTTCCACTTGGCACCAAGCCCCTCGACATCTCGGAAAACGATGCTGAACCGCCCCCACAATGCTATCGAACCGTTCGGCCGCAGGGACGGCATCGATATGGGAACCGGACAGCACTGCCGGCCCCGATCTGGAGAGCGGATTGAGGCGCCCCAGCATGATGCCTGGAGGGATCTCGACCACCTCAAACCCAACCGACACCATTTGTGCTCGCAGATACGCGCGTGCAGCCCGTAAGCCACCCAAGCGTCGATTTGCACCTTCTACCGAATTACAGCCCAGCCTAGGGAGGTTGGCACCGTACATGCTGCTAGCTTAGTCGGGCTGGTAAGCTCTTGGGTGTGTTCCGTGTGCGGGGCGCTAGAAGCGATCGCTTCACAGCTCAGTGTGGAAGAGCCCGGCGGCAGTGCCAGGGGCGTAGGTGAGTTGATATCATGGGGGGGACGCATGCAAGTTCATGCGCCGGCATTGGTACGCCGGGGGACAGTACAAGTCGCCATCTCAACCGGAGGGAATAGTCCATTGTTCGCGCAACGCTTGGGGGAAAGGCTTGAGGCCTCGATCGGGCCTGAAGACGGGGAGCTCGACAGTGTTCTGAGTGCCATCCGTGTTGTAGTTCGTTACCGCGAGGAGTCATCGGAGGTCTGGCAAGCTCTGTTCGAGCATCTCATCGAGGCTTCGTGTCGACCGCTGCGGGCCGACGTCACAGCCGCTGCGCCCTATGAAGCCTTTGCCGCAAAGGAGCTGCCACCATGCATCTACGTGATTTCGCCCGCTCAGGCTAGCCGCCGATGCTGGTCAGCGGCCAGCTCGTGGGAGACATCTATTGATTTCAAAGGCATTTTCTCGGGTGACAGCTCCCTAGGCGGAGTCAACCCCGACGCTGAATTCCCGCACAAGCGGGGATTTTTCCCTCGTCGCAGCTGCAACACTCGGCTTAGGAGCAGGTGGAACCTGCGTGGGGACTGCTCGAGGTTCAAGGGGCAGATAGCGGAAGGGACTCCCGGTTTGCCGCAGCAGCGCAGCTTGAAAGCGCTCGTAAGTCTGCAATGCCTCGGCCTCGAGGTCGACCGTCACGGTCACCCCCTGACGGTCGACCACGGTGACAGCGCAGCAGCCTCCTGGTGCAGTGTGGGACGGTAGCACATGAAGAATATGGCAAAAGATCGTGGGGGGGTGCACAACGATTTTCTTTCTCACAAAAGATGTGATCTGAAAGGCCATCCTAACCGTTATCCCCGAGGGCTCTGAAGGGCTCGTCGGGCTGGGGTTGTGGGGCAGGGCAGGTAGCCGGTGGGGACGACTTTCTCCCTACATCATTCTGACCGAATAGTGTCCTCACGGTGCCCCCCCTACACCCCCCTGCTCATGGCCTTGTTACTTGGTTTCATTAGGGGAGGACTCTTGCTCGTTCGGTGGTTTGTTCCCCATCCCCTTGCTCAGTTGGAACACTTCCCTGACGCGGCGAGTGGCCTCGCTTGGTTCCCCCTGTCCAGGATCGGGTGTTGACTCCTGAACCGGTTCGACGATTTCTGGGGCTTGCCTCCTGCCCTTGCGGACTGGAGTGCCGGCATTTGGCTCGTTGCCTTGCACGCGCGGCTCGACGACGGTTGCTGGGCGGGGGGTCGTGTCTTGCCCCTCCCCCAACACGCGCACTTCTGAAATCGTCACCGTCCCCCCCGGTCCATGGGCATACAGGAAGATATGACTCAGGGACGCCAGCCGTAGCAGACGGCGGAGTCCTTCTTCCAGCTCAACGCTTGCGAAACGCGCACTGACCCTCTTGCCTGAGCTTGGGCCGGAAGATATTCGGATGCCGCCCTGCCGCCCGACCTGGGCCAAGACCTCCCCCAGATCCGCCTCCTGCAAGTCTACAGACAGCCGCCCTTCTTGGACAACGACATAAAGACCTTTCGCTGTACTCCTCTGGCGCGTGCCCTCCGCTTGCAGTCCTTTTCCCTGGGACCAGGCTCCCGTGCAAGGGATGAGGAGGACGAGAAGACCTGCGACGATGCCGAAGAGCCAGTATCCTGTGTATCGGTGATGTCGAGTCGACACCATATGTGCTCCCTGTGATGTCACGCCACAACACGGCGGCACCAGCGATGCTTCGTTCACACGACGATCCGACCGAAGGCGGAAGCAGGCGACCTAGCGGGCCGACGTCTGGCGAATGCTTGGGGCCACCACCTTGACGACGATATCTTTACCATCTTGCCGAGTGACTTCCCAGGCGAGGACCGCGGCTCTATCCTGAAGCATGGCGATCTGTAGCCTGACGGCAGCCTCCCCAGATTTCTGCTCGTCTGCGCGGATGTCCGGGTTGAGCCATGTCTTCCCGAAGTCGGTCGACCAGATGAGGTGGATCCCCTCCTGCTGGTCGTGTCCACGATTCTCCTGCCAGGCGACCGCAATGGTCCCCTTCCCGTCGAGGGCAATCTGGGGGAGCTGAGCCTCCGCCTCGCCTGGGGGACCAGCGTTAAGGCGGAGCCCCTCGGTGCGCCAGCTCTTCCCGAAGTCTGAGGACATGTTGAGGTAGATGTCCCACCCCCCGTGCCTGGCATCCTGCCAGGCCACGTACACATGCCCTGAGGGATCAGCGGCCAGGGTGGGTAGGCTGGCGCGCGAGACTTTCGTCTTGGCGACATCCAGTCGTACCTCCTTCGACCACGTCCAGCCGTGGTCGGTCGACGCCACCAGGTAGATGCCGTACTCCCCATCGCGGTTATCCGCCCAGGCGACATAGAGGTGCCCCCGGTTATCGGCAGCCATCTCCATGGCGCCCTCGACATCCCCCGCGTCGCCTTTCACGCGGAGATCCTCCCGCCAGGTCCGGCCAAAATCATCCGAGGCCCGGAAGTAGACGCTGCCTCCGCCGTCCCTGGTATCGAACCAGATGGCATAGACATGGCCGTGGTCGTCGCTGCGGATCTGGGGCCAGGTTTGCACCACCCGCCCCCGGCCGGCGGCCTCGCCGCTCAGCTTCAGATCCTGCGGGAGCCAGGTCGCGCCATAATCGTCTGATCGATTGAAGTAGATGCGATGGCCCCCGGACCTTTCCCTTCGGTTAGCATCTCCGCCTTCAGTCCGCTCATCGGACCAGGCAAGATAGATATGGCCTTTGCCATCGGCACTGACTTCTGGAGGAAAAGCGCCATGGACCTGGTTCAGCTTGACGGTAGGCCCGAAGGACGCCCCGAAATCCCTAGAGGCGCTCAACAGGACATCTTTCTTGCCATCGCGATGCTTGGTCCACCAGGCGGCGTAGACGTTCCCCTTCCCGTCGCTGTCCACCCGAGGGCTGGAGGACCGTGACCCGCCAGGTTTCTCCCGGTCGAGCCAGCGAGTGTCCTGCTGCCAGCTCTTCCCCCGATTGATTGAACGGTTGAAGAACATATGACCTGACTGGCTGTCACGCTCTTTTTTCCAGATGAGATAGATGGCTCCCAGGATGATCGTCTTGAGAATCGTCATCTCACTCCTCTTTCATCTACCTGTAGCTGCGGAGGGCGCCTGATACGCGCGCCTCGCTTCGCCATCCATACGGCCATGGCGGCAGCTCCTCAGCACATAAAAACCTCACCGCATCCAGAGAATATCCACGCAGCATAGGAGGGTGGTACCATCGTCTGGCGATGTACTCGAGCAGGAGGCTAAAGCTTTGAGCGATCAGGATAGCTATAGGACTTCTGGGCAAAAACAGAGAGTAACTCATCCCCGAATAGAACACCTTAAAATCGCCGCAGAAGCGAGCAGGAGGCGAGAGCTCGTAAGCCCCTCGCCTCCGGCATTGCTGCCCTTAAGCCCGGCTACAGGCTTGAGGGCTTCGTTCTGACTATTCGGAATGGTGCATATAGCCAGTGCCGATCAGGCGGGCGGGTGAGACTAACTCCGCGAGCGTCTCCTGGAAGCCCGAGTAGTCTTTCTCGACCACGTCGATCCCGTTGTCGCTGGCGTAGATCTCGATATGGCCTGGTTTTCCCGCACAATTATCATTCGGGAACGCGTTCAGGAAGGTGTAATTGAGAGAGGTCAGGCTCAACCGCTGCGTGCATTTGAGATCGAGTCGGCGGGAGCCCAGGTAGATCTCGTCACAGAAGCCATCCAAATGAATACCCTTGGCCCATTCCCCGTGACGCGGGGTCCCGTACCTCAGTAGCTCCTTCCTCAGATCCCCTTTAGCGCTGAAGAAGTAGAGGTTGGTATTAGGCCTTTGCAGGGGATTGAGTCGATTCTGATCAGCGAATTGTCGTTGCCGTTGACCAGGAGAATGTACGTGAGGAACCGATGGCCGTCGCCATCCAGCAGGACTACCCCCTCCCGCGGGATGCCATTAAACTGGCCATTGGCGTCGGTGTCACTGTGCAACTGGAAGAACTGAGCATCGGTCCTGGTGACCTCGACGATAGCATCCGACACAAAGTCGCAAGCAGCGTTGTAGAAAGTCATATAGATTGGGGACCCGCTGTCATCCAGGTCTCGGAAGGACGTATCCGTGACGACCAGAAAGGCGGACCAATTGGCGTCGATTTTGTAAAACGGAACCACATGCGCGGTATAGTCCTCCGTCATTGGATCCGCTAACCCTGACCACGCTGGGGCTGCAATGCCCATGGATAGGGCAAGAGCAGCGATCATGAGCGCACTCTTCCATTGAATTCTCACTGGCAAACCTCCCTAACTCCCTTAACTTTGCGGTGATCACTTCACCGTCTACACATGCGTACCACTACCTCAAAACCACGGCTATTACCGTTCATCTCGCCGCGCGCCTCTCACCTCCTTTCGGTGTCTGGGTTCATCTGAGGAAGAGGTCTCCTCACACATCCCCTCCCTGGACTATCCACTCGGTGGTGGAGTGCATCGCATGACGCGCCAGCGGGCGTCCCCGTATGCTGACCACGTCGCTAGCTTTGGGGATGCACGCGGTACTACTCGCCCTGTCGTTTCACCCACTCTTCCCGGACGACGATCTCTTGCTTCCGTTGGTCGAGATGCGGGTATTTGATCCGAATCAGGGTGCGCACCGTGAGGACGGCTTTCGCCTCGTCGATCTGCACCCCCTCGATCCGGGCCTCCAGATACTGCAGGGGGCCCTGCACTTGAATGTAGTCGGTCAAGCTGAGCTGCCGTCGCACCTTCGGTTCGAGCAAGCCATACTGGAGGGCATAGTCCTCCTTGATCCTCGCCTCCCAGAACGCCTGACCGCGTGCTTTCAAACCCATGTCGGGCTCGGCCTTGGCTATTTCCTCAGCTGCCAGGGGCAGAGCTAGCAGGGCCAAGCACAGCAAGGCACCCAGCAGGGCCCGAGGTCTTCGCCTTGCCTGTGGGCCTCGCCAGTCGCGCTCAACGCCCCGCCAATTGCCTTCCCGACGCCACTGTCGCCAACCGAACATTGATCCTCAACCTCCAACGAAACCAAGCTTAGGCCTCGGAAGGCGTGGCACGTATTGCCGACGACCTGCTGCACCAATTGGGCATGCCGTGGTCGTATCGCCGCGAGGTCGAGTGTCAAAATATATGAAAGAAAGCTCCGCACCTCTTGCGCCGCCTGCTCGATCTGTTTTCTCTCAAGCGGACTCGGCTGCCAGAGCCCCTGGGCTTGGGCGGATCCCAGGCACTCCAGGGCATGGCCCAGGACCTTCAGCTTGGCGCCGGCGCGAAACAGGTCGACGCCTGGCGCAGAGGAGATCTCTCGGTAGTATCGATCGATGAGCTCAAGGTCCGCCTGGAGGCGATAGATCAGCATCTGCAGCTGCTCCCGCACGATGTCCCTGCCGGCCGCTTGCAGAACACCGTGCTTGGCCGCCACCAAGACGCTATAGTAGAGGTGGGTCCCACCGCACGTAAAGCTGTGAATGGGCAGTTTCTTTGGTAGAGGGAGACCTGCCGTGGCGTAGGGCTTGAGCCCTTATGTGGCCTCTTGTAGGACTTGTACGCCGAAGGCCGCAACCTCCGTGAGCTGAATCCGCTCGCCGTAAGCATTCTCCCACTCGTGAGCTTGCAGCTCCGCAAAGGCGATGAGGCTCCAGGCCAGATCATTGCGGTCGAAGGTGCTCGGATCGAAGCGAAAGAGCGCCTTCGCCCCGTCGCCGAGGTCCTTCATAGGAAAAACTATGACAAAATATCGCCTGATATACTAAAATGCTATAGAAAAGACCACCGTTGAGCAATCATAAGCCCTACTCTCTCGTTGTCAAACGGAATTTTTCGACAGTTCTGCAGATCATCTCCCTTGAGATGCATCGGGGTGGGCTGGAGATGGCTATCATGTATGGGCACCTGTACTGCGGCATTGCGGCGCATGTCGAGAGGTATGTCCGGTGCTGTGGTAAAATTATGCAATCGCGTCGCTTTCAGACAAATATGTTAGTGTCCCTACACGGGTCATCTGGCATGGGGATACTTGCATTGTAGAGACACGGATGTGGACGACCGACAAAGACCCTATGCTGCAGAGGTATCACATGTCCTTGTCGAAGATCAAAGAATGGCCCGAAACGTTCAGCCAATCCTTGCTCTAGCTGTCCTCCTGACGATGGCGACCTGGCGTTCCCCCGTTCGCGAAGGCCGCAAGCGCTGTCGCGATGGACACCCATAAGGATAAGGATTTTTTCCCCCCAGTGTTGTAGTATAAATCGTAAGGTGGTCGGGCGGGCAGCCGCGTTCGGCACCCCTGTAAGGGCAAGGCAGGCAAGTAGCGGGGAGAGAGGGTATGTCGAAGTCTATGAAGTTTATAGGAATACTGATGACAGTGGCGGCGTTAACCATTGGCAGCGCGGTGCCGGCATCTGCCTGGAATGGGGGGTATGGGTATCGGGGATATGGGTATCGCCCGTATGGTTATTATCGTCATAGATCGCCGTCCGTGGTGGTCGTCCCACGAATCGTGGTCCCTTTTGGGGTGCCATATGTGTATCCTCCGGTAGTCGTCGCACCGCCTCCAGTGTATGTTCAGCCACCACCCCAGGTGTATGTCCAACCGCCTCCATCACAACCATATTGGTATTATTGTGACACCCCCCCCGGCTACTATCCCTATGTGCAGCAATGCCCCGGAGGATGGCGACAGGTGAATCCAGCGCCGCCGGGATAGGAGGGTGTAGGACATGTCCAAGAAGTGGGGGGTGTTTCTCCCAATGGTGGTTTTCCTCGGTGCCTGCACGACACTGCCGACTGGTCCGAATGTGATGGTGCTGCCTGGAGCGGGCAAGCCATTCGATCAGTTTCAGGTCGACGATATGGTCTGCCGGCAGTTTGCTCAGGGGCAGCTTGGCACGACCCCTGAGCAGACGAGTACGCAGAGTACCGTGCAAGGCGGCGCCATCGGCACTGTCTTAGGTGCGGCCGCCGGGGCCGCCATTGGCGCGGCCGCAGGCAATGCCGGTGTGGGCGCGGCCGTAGGGGCTGGCACGGGGATACTCGTGGGCACAGCGGCTGGCGCAGAGTCTGGGTCCGCCACAGCGGGGACGTTGCAGTGGCGGTACGATGTCGCCTATGTCCAATGCATGTATGCCAAGGGCAATCAGGTGCCTGGTACGACGGCTGCTTCATCGAGCTATGTACCACCGCCACCGAACGCCCCACCTCCCCCGGCTGCTACGCCGCCCCCTCCTCCTCAGGCGCCTCCGCCACGCTGAAGATGGCAGGCGGTAGTCTGGGGGATATACACCCAGCAGTGTTTCCCGCCTGCTCAAGCGGTGGTCCCACAAGCATTGAGGAAGTTGTAAGCCAGGCAGTGACAGTGAGAGACCAGTCAGGCCACGTTTCCGCAACCCAGGGGGAGAAGGAGGAAGGCTACCATGTCTATACCTGGACGCCACTATAATGTGGGCGGAGTGCTCCTACCGCGGCCCTTCAAGATCCGGCGACTCGGGCATTTTGGCTTCAACGCCGTGAACCTGGCCGAGAGCGTCGATTTCTATACCCAACTTCTGGGCTTCAAGCCCTCTGATACCCTGGACTTTACCACAGCTCCGTGGATGCCCGAGGATCGTTCGACCTTGGGGGATACGCGCGGCTATTTCATGCGCTATGGCACAGATCATCACGCTTTCGTCTTGTTCAACAAAAAAGTCATGGACTTCCGAGCTGACCGCCGCTTCGGCTCCGAGGTCACCATCAATCAGATCACCTGGCAATGTGGTAGCCTCAAGGAGATCATGGAAGCGCACAGCTATTTCCACGAGCGGAAGGTGCCCATTCAGCGTGTCGGACGCGATATGCCAGGGAGCAATTGGCATGTCTATGTCTATGACCCGGACGGTCATACGAACGAGCTTTACTATGGCATCGAGCAGGTCGGTTGGAACGGTGTCAGCAAGCCGGTCGAGATGTACTATCGTGGTTTCCGCGACAAACCCCTTCTACCACAAATGTCTGAGAGCGCCGAAGTGTCCGAGGCCCGCGACAAAGGGATCGACATCTTCTCCGGTCACCGTTTTCAAGAACCGCTGCCCGCTCGATACGATGTTGAGGGAGTGCTGCTGCCGCGGCCGTTCAAGATCACCAAGATCGGCCCCGTCGGGCTGTTCGTCGCTGACGTCGACAAGGCCGAGGCGTTCTATACTCAGCGCTTGGGCTTTGTGAACAGCGAGGAAAGTGTGTATCAGGGGGCGCGGTGTGTGTTCCTGCGTTGTGGCACGGAACATCACAGTATCGGCCTCTTCCCGAAGGAGCTGCGGCGGCCGTTGGGGCTCAGCGAACAGACCACGTGTATGTCTTTCGGCGTCGAGGTGGGAAGCTATGAGCAGCTGCGGCAGGCGGTGGCGTTTCTGAAAACTCAGGGGGTGCGCTTCATTGATGCCATTCCGCCGGAGCTGCACCCCGGTATTGACTATTGCACCTTCGCTTTGGACCCCGATGGCCATTGCCTTCAGCTCTATTATTACATGGAGCAAATCGGCTGGGATGGTAAGGTACGGCCGCAGAGTCAGCGGCGCGTCGTGCAGGGCCAATGGCCGGAAGCCCTTGAGCCCCTGTCGGATACCTACGTCGACCAAGTATTCCAAGGTCCATTGGGATAGCTGAGCTTACCCTTTGTGCTTCCTCCGGGGGCCTTTCAAGGCTCCCTTTGCCTACCCAGTCGACGCCCCGCAGAGGTACTGCGAACACTTCCTCCTAACCATGGTGTCAACGAACACACTGGCTCTTTCGTTACTCACAGTGGGAAAGAGGTGTGGAAGAAGCCGGGAAAGACATCGTGGCAAACGTCAACACAGCACCTGATGCGCATGCCCACTATGAGCAGCTTTATCAATTGCATTACCCACGGGTGATGCGGTTGTGCCGCCTGCTTCTAGCTGATGCTCATGAGGCCGAAGACGTGGCCCAGGAGGTCTTCATCAAACTCTGGCAGGCCTCGCAAACCGAGACCCGTGCCATGGCATGGGAGCCATGGCTGACCTGCGTCACCGTGAACGCCTGCCGTGATCGACGGCGCTCGGGATGGTGGAAATGGTG
Source organism: bacterium (assembly GCA_046727435.1). Lineage (GTDB taxonomy): Bacteria > Tectomicrobia > Entotheonellia > J063 > CAVPRW01 > CAVPRW01. The sequence continues at coordinate 19,461 of JBKPCR010000349.1, forward strand.
GCGTGCACCGCGACATACCGCCGACGTCGACTTTCCATCCATCCTGGACTACCGCAGCGGGGGACCGACGCCAGAAGAAGACGCCCTCACCCGGGAGCTTGTCGAGCGTATTTGGCAGGCCTTTCGTGAGCTCCCAGCGCGCCAGCAAGAGGTGTTTGCCTTACGCTACCTTGAAGGCTGGTCGACCGAGGAAGTTGCCGGCGCACTGCGCTTGAGCGTCGGCAGTGTGAAGCAGCACCTGTTTAGGGCGGTGCACCGTTTGCGTAGCGTCATTGGAGGAGAGGCATGAGCCGCTGTATAGGCGATCGGACGTTATGGCGATTGTCCGAGGGCGAAGCGAGTCGTGAGGAGCGTGCCCATGTGGCTTCCTGCGGCATCTGCGCTGCCCGGTTGCGTCGGCTGGAGCAGGAGCTAAGTTACCTGCGATTGGTGTTATCCGGATCACCGCCGGCGCAGGGAGTGCCGGCCCAACGGCCGCACGTTCGCATGCGCTGGGTAGCGTCGGTGGCCACACTTGCCGCGATGGTCATGTTAGCATGGTTCGGTGGGTGGTGGCTGCAGCCCTCATCGCCCCTTCCCGTCGAGGTGCGTCAGGCATCCATCTGGCCTTTCATCGAGGGCGTCTCTACCGCCCTCTTGCCCATCGTCGAGATCGGCTTCAGCGCTGCACCGGATCGGCTGTCTGACCTCGACGACCTGCAGGCGGCCCTGGCGTGGGAATGGTCCTGTGAAGAGCCAGAGGCGCTTGCCAATTTGGCCTGTGACGATGATACATTCACTCTCCTGCTTGGAGAGCTGTGAGGATAGGAGATGAGCTGATGCACACATCACGTCTCGTTTGGGTTGGCATCGTAGTGCTTAGTTTGTGGGCGGCGACGGGCTACGGACAGCCACGCCAGGGGATGGGGGCGATGGGACCAGGACGCATGATGGAGGATGGGCCGGGGATGCTGCTGCCTCTGGTGCTGAAGGGCGTCGATTTGACCGATACGCAGGAGAAACAAGTGCACGAGATCATGACGGCTCACCGGGCGACATTTCGAACCCTATTTAGCGAATTGCAGGCCACTCACAAGGACTTGGCCGATAAACTGTTCGCCCCTGGAAACGTTGGGGTTGAGGATTTGACCATCCAAATGCAGCGGATGGCGCAGCTGCGCGAGCAGCTCATGCAGGAGGGGCTGAGGGTTGCCCTCGAGGTGCGTAAGTTACTAACACCGGAACAGCTAGCCAAAGCTGCCGAGATCAAGGACCGCATGCGCGCGTTACATACAGAAATGCGGGGGCTTTTCAGAGAAAAGCGCTAGTCTCTGCTTCATATATATGTTCTATATGTTCAGGGGGAGCGGCTCAGTTGCCATGAGCGGGCTCTCTCCCCTGAGGCCGTGGAAGATGCCAAGAGGTGTTCCTTTCATTAGGTTAACATATGCTAGCCGTATTGATGAGGAGACGCACATGCCATCATTGCGCAAGACTCTCGTGGTTTCCACGGCGGCAGTGGCGTTGGGATGGTTCTTCGCGCTACTCGCCGTGTTGCACGGGCCGGCATTCGCGCAGGGTCGTGTCTGCGCCGATGACGTCGCCAAATTTTGCCAGGGCGTCAAGGGTGGGCAAGGGAAGCTGATGCAGTGCCTCAAAGAACATCAGTCTGAACTCTCATCCCCATGTCAGGCGCGGGTTCAAACCATGGAAACGCGGATGAAGGGGATGAGCGGCGCCTGTGAGAGCGACGTCCAGCAATTTTGCACAGGCGTCAATCCGGGCGGCGGCCGTGTCGCACAGTGTCTGAAACAGCATGAGTCGGAGCTGTCGTCAACCTGCAAGGCTGAGCTCGCCCATGCGCGGTCGATGCGCCAGTCGAATCGGTGAGGTTTCTTACCCCATTCCCCCACTGAATACCTTGTAGCAGCCCAGGAACTTACCTGCCACGATGAGCTTTTTATGCAGATTAGGGGAGCCGAGTTATCGCTCGCAGCCTCACCCCCCAGACATACGGCGTCGCGTAGGGTTTGCCAGCGGGAGTGGGACCGGCCCATGAAGATCGCAGCGCGCTGAACTCGGTGCTCGATCCGGAACGGTGGCGTGGTTTGGAGCGCATGTTGATGTGCTGATCGGGTGCGAGAGCCAGGCCTCCAGCGGAAGCGGTATTCATGCAGGCCCAACCTTGCTATAATAGCATCCGATGTCGGTGTGCATTGATGGGCTGAACCGAAAGGGGGATATGATGGCAACGCTCGTTGGCAGCGGGAAGTATACCTATGAAGTGCACGAGGACTGGGCCCGCCTTCCCGAAGGCGTGGAGATGAAGGCGGCAGCTGTGGCGGTCGATTCGAAGGATCGCGTCTATTGCTTCAATCGCTCGCCTGAGCATCCAATTCTCATCTTCGACCGGGACGGTAACTTTCTCTCCTCCTGGGGAGCTGGACTGTTTGCTTTTCCGCATGCGATTCGCATCGAAGCGGATGATTCCGTCTGGATTACCGACCGGGATCATGGGCAATTCATGAAGTTCACCACCGATGGGCAATTGCTGGGGACGATCGGTACAAAAGGTTTCCGCTCCGACACCGGTATCCCAGCGGACGACTTCAGCTCGGGAGGATGGAAAAACGTGACGCATGGGGGGGACCCGTTCAACCTACCGACGGACATCGTCGTGGCGCCCAATGGCGAGATGTTCATGTCCGATGGCTATGGCAATGCCCGCGTGCACAAGTTCTCGCCGGAAGGCAAACATCTCTTCTCCTGGGGCGAACCGGGGAAGGCGCCGGGACAGTTCAACCTGCCCCATGGGGTGTGGATCGATCGCCGGGGACGCCTGTTGGTCGCCGATCGAGAAAACGACCGCGTGCAGATCTTCGATCAGGACGGTAAGTTGCTCTCCATCTGGTCGACCGAGTTGATCGGCCCAGCGTTTTTCTATGTGGATCACGAGGACATCGTCTACATCCCCGAACATAATGGTGGCATGGTCAGCATTTTGACGCTGGATGGCGAGCGGCTAGCCCGCTGGGGCGGTCCTATCCACCGTTCGTGCCATGGTATCTGGGTGGATTCGCAGGGCGATCTCTATGTCGTGCAGCCGGGTGAGTGGGGACGGGTGCGCCGCGTCGTAAAGTACAAGCGGCAGTAACCGGAGAGTTTCTACGAGTCCTCCCTCCTGGCGGGGGAGGACTGAGGTGAGGGACACTTCATTCGAGACTCCCCCTCCCTCACCATGTCGCTCCCCCAGGGAGGGGCTGACGAATGACACCGTACGACATGTGATGCCCCGCTTGCATGGAGACCCAACGATGCAGTCCCGGATGCAACCACTGGCCGCCGTCGAACTCGATGATGTGTACGCTAAGGCGTTACCCAACTCACAGCAGCTCTTTGCCCGCGCCCAACGGATTTTTCCCGACGGGGTGACCCACGATAATCGACGGATGCAGCCATTCCCCATCTACATTGAGCGTGCGGAAGGTGCCTACAAGTGGGATGTCGACGGCCACCGCTACATCGACTACTGGATGGGGCACGGAGCCCTGCTGCTGGGCCATAGTCCACCCCAGATCTGCCAGGCGGTGATCGACCAGATGCAGCGCGGAACACACTATGGGGCCAGCCATGCTCGGGAAGTGGAGTGGGGCGAGTGGGTCTGTCGCCTGGTGCCGTGCGCCGAAATGGTGCGCTTTACCGCTTCCGGCACGGAAGCCACGCACATGGCGCTGCGCCTGGCGCGAGCGTATACAGGGAAACGGCGGGTGGTGAAGTTCGCGGGCCACTTCCACGGCTGGCACGAAGGGTTGGAGGTCGGCGTACAGCCACCGTATAATGCCGGACCCGAGCCCGGGCAGATGCAAGAAACGGTGGAGGCGGTCGCCCTCTGCCCGCCGAATGATCTCGCCGCCGCCCGTGCGGCCCTCGCCGCTGGCGACGTGGCGGCGGTGATCCTTGAACCCACCGGCGGCCATTTCGGCACCGTGCCGATCACGGCTGGGTTTCTGGAGGCACTGCGCGCAGCGACGAGCCAAGCCGGCGCGCTGTTGATCTTCGACGAAGTAGTGACGGGCTTCCGTGTGGCGCCCGGTGGCGCGCAGGCCCTGTTTGGTGTGATGCCTGATCTATCGACGTTCGCTAAGGTCTTGGCTGGGGGCTTGCCGGGCGGCGCTGTTGCCGGTCGGGCTGATATCCTCGCTTTCCTGGACACCAAGGCGGCGGGGCAGGCGAAAATCCATCACCCCGGTACTTTCAATGCCAATCCCCTATCGGCCGCCGCGGGTGTCGCGATGCTGTCTGCGGTTGCCGATGGCGAAGCGCAGCGGTTTGCCAATGGCCAGGCGGCTAAGCTACGCTATGGCATGAACGAGATTCTGGCGCGTGAGAAAGTGGCCTGGCGAGTTTACGGCAAGCATAGCGATTGGAAACTATACTACGGCGCCGACGCCCCACCACGCGATGGCAACGACCAGTCGGTGGACGATGTCCCCTGGCAGCGCCTCGATTCCCGCCACCCGCAGCAGAGCAGTGCCCTGCGGCAGGCCTTGATCCTGCAGGGCATCGACTTCAACGGCGGCCGCGCCCTGGTCGGCACCTGCCATACCGATGCCGTCATCGCCGAAACCCTGGCCGGCTTCGCGGCCGCTGTGCTGGCGGTGAAGGAGCATGGGCTGGCGTGAGCCGTGAGGTTCCCCAGGGCTCAAAGACTACTGCAAGAGCGGCTTTGAGCTGTCGATAACCTGATGGAGGCTGCAGCATACGATGGATTGCAGAGAACACGATCTTTCTGTGATCGGCGGGGAGACGACGATATCGAGACCTACGGCACCGACGTCAGGAGGATTGCATGGAGCGACCTATCTTCAAACCCGTGGGCACACCGGTCGAACAACTCGATACGCCGGCCCTCGTGGTGGACCTAGCCATCTTGGAACGTAATATCGACACTTTGCACGGCTTCTTCCGCCAGCATGATACCAAGGTACGCCCTTCTGTCGAGTCGCATCGCTGCCCAGCGATTGCCCATAAACAGCTTGACGCTGGGGGGACCGTCGATGGCATCTGTGTTGGCACCGTTGGGCAGGCCGAGGTGTTTATCGAACATGGATTCACTGATATCCTGGTGGCGAGCGAGATGGTCACACCCCCCAAAATCAACCGTCTCTGCGCGCTCGCACGTCATGCCAGAATGACTGTGCCAGTTGATCGACCACAGAATGTCCAGGATCTATCCCATGCCGCCAGCACACATGGGGTGACGCTGCACGTGGTGGTGGACATCCATACCCACGGCAACGGCTGTGGAGTTGAGCCAGGCCAGCCGGTGCTGGATCTGGCCAGATTGGTGCG
>JBKPCR010000350.1:0-7378 GCA_046727435.1 bacterium
AGTCATCGATGAACGACCATCACCGCATTGGCCTTCCCCTAGTCCATGACATTGGTCGGGAATCTTGGAGAGCCATACTAGAGAAGGACCTATCATGAAGGTCGCGTATGTGTTTGCCTTGCCCCGGTCAGCCAGTTACAAGCTAGGACAGATAATCCTGCCGCAGCTCGAAGCGGGCACCCACGGCGTGAGCGCACCTGGGCCTCGTTGCCGCTGCTCGGCAGAGGCTTCTACTACTTCCCCAAACGCCTAGGCGTGTATGATGCTAAGTGCAGCCAAGCCTCTCCGCGCGCCCAAAGGGAACCCCTTTGAGCAGCGCTCAATATGCCCATCGTCGGCATTGGTCCCATAGTGGGATCAGAACTGAGTTGGCGCGCCATTCGGTTATCCTTTCTCTCAAGGGTCACGGCCATGGTGGCAGGGCCCACATATATTTATTTGGAAAAATTCGATAATTTTTGATAAACAAAGGATGTCCCAGATAGTTAGGGCAGCACTCTCAATCATTGCGGTTGACGCCGGGGTGCAATCCTTCGCATGGGGGATGGGAGATGGGAGCACAGGGGAGAGGTGGTCTGTACATCAGCCTGCCGGTGCTTGTGCTGTTCGGGGTACTGTCTCTCTGGGGTCGCGAAGGGCTTGCGGCCACGGCTAAACCTTCCACGTATGTGGGATCGTTGCAGTGCCGGGAGTGTCACGACAAGATCTACGCTACCTGGCGGAAGACCATCCATGCTCAAGCCATCCAAGACGTCCACCAGAATCCCCGCGCCGTCCAAGGAGATTGGACCAAACCCTTCGACGGGCGGACGTTTACCCCACAGGACGTGAAGTTGACCCACGGGGTCCAGTGGAAACAGCGGTACATCGATAACGACTGGCATATCCTGCCCGCGCAGTGGAATTTCGATGACGAGAAATGGACGCCCACCCCGGATGCCCAGAAGTGGCGCGAGACCAACTGGATTAGCGAGTGTGCCCAGTGCCATGTGACCGGGTTCGACCCCGCGAAGCGTACCTGGAAGGAGCTGTCCGTCGGCTGTGAAGCCTGCCATGGTCCTGGGAGTGCCCACGTCGAGGCCAAACCGGCGGAGCGCTTTGGCACCATTGTCAACCCGGCCTCCCTACCGTTTGATTACGCCGCGTCCGTCTGTGGCCAGTGCCACGCGCGGGGCAAGAGCCCGGATGGTAAGTGGCCGCATCCGATTGGCTTCCAGGTTGGCGATATCTTGACCACCGCGCACTTCCGCGTGGTGTCAAAGGAGGATCAGGCGGCGTGGTGGCCCGACGGCAGCGTCAAGCAGCACCGCCAACAATACCCGGAGTGGAAGGCCTCGAAGCACGCCAAAGCTGGCGTCACCTGCATCACCTGCCATAGCGTGCACGAGGCCCCCGGCAAGTTCGCCACGCGTTTGGCCCCGAATAACCTGTGTATCTCGTGCCATTCTAACGTCAGTACCGATTCCGTGACCGGGCATGCGCCCATCACCAATGCGCCCCAGCATAGCGACTGCATCGGCTGCCACATGGCGCCTACTGGGAAGAGCGGTGCGACACGGGGGGATGAGCGCGTCCATACCTTCAAGGTGGTCAAGCCCAGCGCCACCATCACGCTGGGCGGGGGGAGTGTGGACAAGCAGCCCAACGCGTGTAACAGCTGCCATTGGCATCAAGGGGATGCGCCGGAGAGGCTGCAACAGGCGTTGGAGGCGGGCCTCGCGTTCCGGTTCCAGCGCGAAGCGACGCAAGGTCCCACCTGGCAAGAGTCCAGATAAGGAGAGCCACCCGTGGCAAGGTTGGTGGTGGTGGGCCTGCTGCTCGCGGCCGTAGTCCTGGCCATTGTCATCGGCCTCGGCTGGGGGGTGATGGCGTATACATCGACGCCAGATTTTTGCAACAGCTGCCACGTCATGAACACCCGGTATGTGTCCTGGCAGCGGTCCCCGCATGGGGCGGCGGCCACCTGCATCGAGTGCCATTCGGAGCCCGGGTGGGGGGGGAGCTGAAAGCCCACCTCAACGGGGCGCGCTACCTCGTCGTCATGCTCACCGGAGAGATGTCCGGGCCATTGATTCGGGCCGAGGTCAGCGATGCGTCCTGCGTGCATTGTCATCCGCCCGAACACCTGCCGGAGACCGTGCGGAATCACCGGATTCTCCACGCAAAGCACATGAATATGGGGCTGCACTGCGCCGATTGTCACGCTGGTCTCGTGCATGGCACGCTGTATGGGGGGCAGACCCGGCCGGCGATGGCGCTCTGCGTCGACTGCCATGCGCGGCGAAGCCCGATCTTGGCGGGATGCCACACCTGTCACGTGCAACTGGCTGTCCCGGCGGCGGGCTTTCCCATCACACGCTGAGGTGGCGGTGATGCATCTGTTCTATCGGGCAAGTGTCGGACGGGCGACGTGGGAAGGAATCTTGGTCGTGGCGGTGCTCTTCCCGCTCCACTTTCTCTTGGAGCGGCCACGTCCCTCCGTGGCGAGTAACCTCCTCATCCTGTTCTTGTTCTTTGTGCCGCCGATCTGGACGGCGTTGCGTCTGCGGACGAGTCCACGGCCTGCTCCCTGGCATATCCTGGAGTATGCCCTGTTCGGGTTCCAACTGGGACTTTGGGCGGGCATGCTGGGGGGTGTCGAGCTTGTGTTGCTGAAAGTGGGGGCCGGCGAGCCGTTCCTCGTGCCGCTCGCCACCTGGATCATGATCGCCTTCATCTTTGCTTGGGCATCGGGGACCGCCTATGCGGTCTTCGTGCTCATCCTCCGAGCGATTTTGGCATTGGGTCAGGACGCAGCACTCCCTTCCACGCTGATATTCCGTGGCAGCGTCACGCCTGACACACCATCGCTGAAGCGCGCCATCCTCTATAGCGTCATCCCAGGAATCGGGCATTATTATCTCCACAGGTCCGGGCGGGGAGCCGCCTATTTAGGCGTGGCCTGTAGCGTGGCTCTGCTTGGGCTGTTCACCGGAACGGCCGCCGTCGTGCTGCTCGTCGAAGGGCGCGTGATGCCCACCCCCTACCTGATCGTTGCCGCGCTCCTCATCCTCAGTCCGGCGTTCCTCGCCATCGTGGCGGCCGTTGACGTGTACGTCACGACCCACAATGCTCTGGGAAGCACCGCGCATAGCTGAATACCGAATCTAACTCATGAAAAGGCGTTGAGGCCAACTGAAGAAGCCTATGGCCACGCCATCGTCACCGCTGTCGAGTGGACCGCTGGCGGAAGAGCGTGCCTGGGAGGCCCGTGAGCCGCCGCCACGATCTGCGATGTTGGCGAAGCTGCAGGCCCGGCACTTTGTCGTCTCCGTACAGCCTTCCCCCCCAGAAGCCCGCAGCTCGGGCGACTCCTCAGCGCTGCCGCAGCCCCCCACTGAGCCCCCTCTGGCAGGGGCAGGCCCTAGACGGTCGCTCGACCATCTCAGCCCGTAACGCTGGCCTTATTTCACCAGGAGCACGGGGCAATGCGCCAAAATGCCAACCTGGTGGCTCACGGGTCCCCAACCGGCATTGGGATCGCTAGGGTCGATGCGGCGCGAGGTAAGTACGATCAGATCGATGCCCGCCTCCAGTGCGTAGCATACAATTTCATGGGCTCGATTGCCGTGGACGATCTCTTTCCGTCCCAGAACCTGGTCTGCTTCAAGGGATCGACCTAAACTCGTCAAGTGGTTGTGGGCGAGCTCTGCGATCCGCTTAATGAAGTCGGTCTCCTGCGGCCATGTCCCTGGAATGATTTCGATGATATGCAGCAGCGTGACTTCTCCGTGGCTTTCCCTGGCAAGGCCCGCGGCGACCTCCAAGGCGTGTTGGTTGCGGTCTGACAAATCCACCGGTACGAGAATGTGCTTAAACACTGGCCTCACCTCCTGTGCATGCGAGCGAGATCGCCATCAGTCGTTCAGCAACATCCTGAAGATGGTGCAAGCCCTATGCCTTGGCGAGAGACGCAAAGGGTGCCCTCCGCCTGCAGGGGCGCAGCGCGCAGCCTGATCCGTTCAGCAGACGAGGGTCAATGCGGCGAAGGAAGAGGGTCTTTCGCGTGGCGGAGACCCCGCAAGCGGGGCACCGTGACTCATGGTGGGACGAAAATTCTCAACCATGGACGCTAGCCACGTTGATAGGCCGGCGTCCTCCGATGGCATGGTTCTCTGGTCGACGGCTTCCTTCTGGATGCCAGCCACTCGGCCGAGCCAGAACGTGATCAACAGGGATGATTTACGGTGCACCCGCCTCATGCCAATCCCCGCGCAGCGAGGCCGCCAACCAAGTCTTCCGGCGAAAAGCCTGCGCCCCACGCAAAGCCCCTGGCGTCATAATGCCGCGTGCTGCGCAACGTCGCCCCGACACCCTGGGACTGCTCGTCACCCTGACCACACGCTGGCATACTCGGCGTGCATTTAGGCGTATGTGGCCCACCAGTGATATTCTTCAGCTTCCACTTCGGCCGGCCTGCGGAAGAAGGCTTCAGAGACAGTCCTCCCCAGATCCGACATCTCGTCGCTGAGCAGCGTGAGGAGATCATCGAGCGTCACAATACCGATCGCCCGACCGCTCGCATCGATGATCGGTACACGTCGCACATGCTGGCTATGCATGAGCATCGTCCGTTCGTGCAACGTGCTGTCCACGGGGATGCGGACCGGGTTGGCAGTCATAATCGTTCCCACGCGGGTCAGTTTCGGGTCTTTCCCCTGCCCCACGACCCTGAGGGCGATGTCTCGGTCGGTGAGAATGCCGCACAGCTTGCCATGCTCCTCCACGACGAGGCATCCGACATTGCGCTCCTCCAACAACTGACAGGCCTCCCGGACGGTTTTCTCCGGAGCGATCGTCACGGTGGGCCGTTTGCAAAACCGCCGCAATGACATGGAACACCTCCATTGCCTATCGATCGATAACATCACAGATCGCGGACTTCACATCCAATTGTCGTGCTAGTCGTACCATCCACGAGGCACTGGGCGGCGCCTCATCCATCAAGGTGCAACCGGACGCCTGCCTGTGAACAGGTCAACGCAAGCACCTTGCCGTCTGCGGATATTGGAAATCGGCCCGGTGTAGTGCCGTTCACCGCGCTGGGTGTGCCACACCGGCAGCCACGCCTCCCCTGTCGGATTGAAGCGTCGTGGGGCAATGGTGGGCAATGCCCCGGCAGCCGCCTTGTCCCGATATTCCCGATCGACGTCCAGCAATTCACCAACCGGCGGCTCGTCCGCGGCCTGCGCCGCATGGGTTCGTCCGCGTACCCGCCCAAGCCGGGCGGCGACCGAATCGATGATCCCGGCCAGCCGTTTCGGCCCGACGCCCGCCAGGTTCGCGAGGCGGCCATTGTAGGCGGACATCTCGAGATCTTCGAGTGTGTCGATGCCAAGGTCGTGATGCAGCCGTCGCGCCAGCACCTTGCCGACGCCAGGGACCGAGGCCAACAGCGCGACGGCATCGACCTCGCCGCGCAACCGCTCGAGCATCGGCAACCGGCCGCTGGTGACCAGCGTATGGATCGAGCGCGCTAAGCTGTCGCCGATGCCGGGAAGCTTATGAAGCCCTTCGATACCTTCCTTGTGTACGATCTCCATCAGGGAGGGTGGTAGTTGTCGTAAGGTGTCCGCCGCGTGCCGGTACGCCCGGATGCGGAAGGGGTTGGCGCCCTGCTCAGTGAGCAGCTCTGCGACTTCATCCAGACGGCGTGCGATCGCGACGTTCATCATTTCAACCATGTGGCGGGCCAAGGCCGGTTCTGTCAGGGAGTTCGTATCATCCTAGCTGACTATCCGGCTATCCGTGTGGATGAGCAGGGCATCGCTAGTCTTGTGTGACAAAATGTCACAAAGAGTCGCACTATGTCCCATCGGAGCTTTGTACGGGCGCACGATGAAAGCATTCGTTTTAGTTAATGAACCGACCATTACACCGCCCACGGCTGCAAGGGGCAACCACCTTCGGGGTCATCACGCAGGTATGGGTTTGACTGGCCTCACCCTGTGTTTGAGGTATCCCGCCGCCAGCAACTCCAACGGCCCCAGTTTCTGGAGGATTTCGGTGAGGATATATCCCGCAAAAGCTCGATCTGCTATAGGCTGGCGTGTTCGCCCGTGAAAGTACCACAAGCCTATGAACATGCTGGCATCGATAGCCCCCACGCCGCTGACACCGAGTCCAGCCGGAAGGAAAAGTCGGTCCCTCTACAGCACGCTGCAGCTCTCCCAGGAGCTCAGTCATCTCGCGTTCTAGGAGCAGACCCTCCTCGTACACCTCATTCATTTGGGGCTCCTCCTCTCGCCACCATATCATCCTTAGCCATGCGGTGATGACTAGCGCTATCCCTCTCTTACGAAATCATGCAAGCGCCGTGCACGCCGCAGCCTCACCGAGGACAGGGGCTGCCCCCTGCTCGGCTGGCATGCAGTATGCTATGCCGTGGTTGTGAACCCAGTATATATTGACTCTGTTGGGTAACTCAGCCCCTTGTGGAGAACGGGCTTACAAACCACGTTCGAAAGCCAGAGACACCGAGTCCATGGTTCTGGTGACATGCACTCCCATGGCGTTGGCGATTGTCCCTCGTGACCACCTCCTGGACGTCTGTGCAGCGTGCAGCCGACGCACCCGAGGGGTGGAGGCAGGACCGAGCCGCGGAAGGAGATGAGAAATTTTACCTCTTGAGGGGTATCGCTGAAAAACAGCTAACATTTTGGTTTTGTTGACGTTTTTGCTTGACATGCGGCACGAGTCCGGTACACTGGGCCTACTTGCCATCACTGCCCCGCTCCACGTTGCGGATGATGCGGCGGTTCCCGAGAAGGAGGCTGCCCATGCCCAGGCGTCTCTTGCGCTCCGGGTCAGCATCTCTTCTCGACTCGCGCGTCCCCACTCTAGGCGGTGCTCTCTAGGCGAGCGTGTCTCACCCTTCTCAACATCGTGCACCTGACGGGGCGGCGGGCGCTCGTGTGGCGCGTTGCCCCACACCCCTCGGCACCACAGCAGACCAGCCGGGTCCTTGAGCAGCCTTGTGGTCCCGCGTATGTCGCTGGGGTCCCAGACGCGGAACGGAGACAGGCCATGATCAGCAGGCGAGCATTTTTGAAGGGCAGCGCCGTAGGCGCAGGGACGTTCCTGTTCACGAAGTTGGGCGTCATCCGGCGTGCCTTCCCCGCCATCCCGGGTGGGTCGCTGGACCCGACCACCATCCCCAAGTATGCGATGCCCCTGGTCATCCCGCCGGCCATGCCGAGAACAGGCAGGGTAGGCGCGGCTGACTACTACGAGATCGCCGTCCGGCAGTTTCCGCAGCAGATCCTGCCGACCAGCATGCCCACGACGACCGTGTGGAGTTACGGCTCCGTCAATCATCCGGGGACGTTCAACTACCCCG
>JBKPCR010000351.1:0-10398 GCA_046727435.1 bacterium
TTAGGGTTGAAATGTTCTGGGCGCTCTTCGTGGCACAAGATGCATCTTGCGCCACATCGGGGGCCGCGAGCTTTCCACGAGTACGAGTATAGGAAATATAAAGCCACTTTTCAGCCACTTTTTACGTGGCTCCGGCGCCTCTCAGCATCCCGCCTGTGTCCCCCCACGCCACCGGGAGCCAAACCTCGCGATGACGGCGGGTCTTATTGGGGTTCCAGGAGCCTTACCGTACGTTTTCCGGGTGCGACCCGTTTCAGCCCACGTCACGACAGACTCTGTTGGTTAAGTCAACAATGCACGGACAAGTGGTTTTCTATACGAGATTTGAAAGCCAGAGCGATCCAGTAAATTCCTCTAGCGATAGTCGCTCCCATGACGTTGGAAATTGACCGCCGCAATTTACCCAACAGAGTCTGTTCTGACGCGGTTTGCTGGGAGCGTGGTACCCCAGAAGCCTCATGCACAGAACCCGTTGACACGTCCTCCACACCTGACGACATTCGCGTCAATGCGCAACACCTCTCCGCTCCCCGCGATCGGCGTCGGAAGACGCGTCCGGAGCATGCGGCCGGTTGGATCTCGCGCTGGGGCTCCGGTCCGCGTTCACGCCCTGCTCAGTCGTATCCCCAGATCTTGAGCACGGCCGTGGGGGCATCACCCACGATCTTGTACTGCACCGTCACCGCCGTGAGCCGGCCCTTGCGTCCCGGCGCATCCTTCGGCGTCGTCGATCTGCCGGCTTTCAGGACGCCGATATCCGTCATCGTGTCATCGCGGCGATTGTCCCATTGAAGGACAACCTTCGTGAGCTCCACGTCTGCGCCTTCGACGCTCATCTTCATCTGCTTGACGTCCTTCGCCCACCGACCCCCTTCGCTCTTGATCTCCACGCCTTGATCGACCGCTTTGATCGTCTGCTCGCCGAGGACGAGCCACTCATCAGCAGCTCTGGCGCTGCCCACCGCGCCGATGAGGACGACGGCCGCGACCACGAATGACGCCACAAACGTCTGTTTCGTGCTCTTCATGCTCGTGCCCTTTCTGATCCTCGTTGGCCAAGGATCCGTTTCCGCCTCCCGCTGGCTCCGCTGCAGGCCGCGGTGAGGCGAGCGGATTGATCACGTATCGGGTTCGCGACAGTGTACAGAACGGCGCCAGCGCACGACGCTCGCAGGTATACTGCGGTGTGCTGCCAGTGCCTCCAGCCGTAGCCGAGCAAGCCGGTAAGGCCGGGGGCGAACACGCGCGGATCATTGGAGGAGTGTGCCCTATAAGGCCTCCTTTCTGCTGGTAGAGGGCGGCTTTCAGGGCCTCCTCTTCGGGGCATTAGTCCAGAAATTCAATGCGGTGAATATAGGCCGCGGCGGTACCCCCTTCACCCGAGGCGAAGGTATCGACGCCCAGACTGATCCCAGAGAGCATGGGCACATCCGCTTTGTGAAAATAGGTGTGAAACGCGGTGCGCAGGTCGAACTCCGACGTCACCGCGTCCTGCGGTGGCGGATGGCCGAGACAGACAAACCGGCCGCCCTCGTGAAAATATCGGCCCTGGTATGGGGTGTCGAGTTGGTCCTCTTGGCCCAGGAAGAGGCCGATAAAATACGGCCGCGCCGGGATCAGCACATGCCCACTGGCGACGTCGGCCTCACCGAAGGAGATGTAGACCATTAACGCTTCGTTGTTGACCTTTCGCTCATATGAGGCCCCTGTGGGATACTTGATGACCCCCCAGGTGATGCGGATCGTCGAAACCTCGGCCAGCATGAACTGGCTGTTGACCAGAAACCCTCGGACGGGTTGCTTCGCTTCTAACACGAGCGCCCCGGCGTGGTGCGACAAGGCCAGTACGGCAGGGTCCTCCGCCCCATGTTCCAACTCGAAGCCCTTGGTGTGGAGCCACGCCTCCATTGAGCCCCCGGGATAGTCGGTGAAATCAATCACCCGCGTGATGTTGGGCATGCGACGCTCGGCCGGATGTGCCGCCCCGGTGGCGGCTGTCACCACGGGTGCCACGCGGAGGGTCGAGAACGCAGGTAGGATAGCCCAGGCATCGCTGCGCGTGATCACCAGGAGTATGCAGACGAGTACCGCTTGGGCCGCGACCGGGGAACTACGCATCACACTCAGGGACGGCACAGCTGACAGCTGTGAGCGGTGCATGGGAGCCCTCCTTCTGGACATGGGGGTCGGGTCAACACACACAGGGGACCTGGGAGCGGCTGATTCTATCCGATGAGGCGGAACAAGTACAGCACAATCGAGACTCATGGCGGGTATCGCCTGTGGGGTCCTATCGCAGCGTCCCCCTGGAGGTCCTACGCGAAGAGCGATCTTCAGGCCACCCCCGCCGACGCCTCGGCCGCGGTCGCCCCTGGCTTGACTGGCTCCCGCCAGAAGACCGTCCGCTGTCCCGCGCCATGCTAACGTGGACACGTCCCCTGGCACTGTGGCGGCATGCACGCCGGATCTGCACGCCCTTGGGGGCCAGCACCTGGGTCAGCCCGACCAGATCCAGGTGCGCAGAGCGGTTGGACAGGGGGAAGTCAGGGGAGGTTAACACACGGGCGCGGGCAGCTCAGGACCTGCCGTTGCAGCTCAGCCTTCGTCAGCAGACGGCCAGGATGCTCGACCAGATATTGCAGCCCTGCCAACGAGCGGCGACGTAGGGCAATGGGCTGCTCCCCTCGCCACAAACGGCCGTGCGTCACATCGAGACAGAACGGTCCAAAGGTGAGGTGATGCGAGGGCTCCATCGGGGTCTCCTAGACGTCGGCTTGAACAGCATTTGAACAGCTCGATGCCAGAGATCCTCCAAATTTAAACGCGCGGGCCATGTTGCTGAACAGGTAGTTGATTGTATGTTACTAGCAGTAGGCGGTTTGGCCCAGATGGGGCGATGCACGAGACAGCGCAGGCGCGCCGTTTACTCGCGCGGCCGGCAGTGTCTCGGATCCGTGTGGACGGTCGGTGGCCCCTCAGGTGGTCGGCGCGTCTTGGCGGCATGACCATCGCCATCCGGGAAGAGCCGGGACAACCCACGATCACCGAGCTCACCGGCCCCTTGCCCGACCAGGCGGCGCGGCTGGGCGTGCTCAACCAGCGGTATCTGCACCGTGTCCCCACGCCTGAGCGTGGAGTATCGTTCCGTGTGAGACGGCGCAGGATGGCGCTGCAATCTGCATGCGGCGGTATGCCCACGCGTGACTCCATGTGCTATGGAGGGAGCATGCTGGGAACAACTGCATAGACGTGAGGCGAGGATCGGTGGTGTGGTCCCTGCTGCGCGGGGGAGAGGCTGTGGAGAGGAGGTGTGTGGGAGAAGGGCGTATCGGTCACATGAGGGCGGTTGAGGCACCAGGGTATGGCCAGCAGTGGAGGCTGAGTCCCACGGCCCTTTCACCGTGATAGCGGTCTTGTCCAGGCGCCGGCTGCGCTCCACCCATCCCTTGCGGCGGTGGGACGTCTCTTCGAGGCCCCAGGGTCGCGAAGGGCACCATGATGGCCACGTCGACCCTGGGCCACGACTCCCACGGGTTGGCGACCCGTATAACCCGTGCGCGGAGCCCGTCTAGCGCCTTCCGGGGCACGGGGCAGGACCCTGGCGCGGCGTCCCTCCCGGCGCCTCAGCGCCCTGGGAGGCGCATGGCTGACGCGCACGACCGCCGGGTCCCTGGCGCGTGGCGCCAGAGAGCCGCCTCACGTGGCCGAACCATCGCCCTGCGCTCGGGCGGGGCCTTCACGGGCAGCCTCGTGATGGCCACAACGGTCACGGATGATGGCGTGTGGGAGGTGCTTCGGGGCTAGGAGTGGTGGATGACACATGGGGTGGGCCATCAAGACGTGGCACCGGATGACCGCTTCTCTAGACGGAGGTCCCTGATCTCCCCCGCAAGAAAGGGCCGCGTATGAAACACTTCCGCGAATTCGTGGTGAATGTGCTCGTGGGTGGCTTGCTTATCGTCGTGCCAGTCTACCTCGCCGTGGTCCTGCTGCTCAAGGCCATGCAATCGCTCGCGAAGCTGGTGCGGCCATTGGCCATGTTGCTCCCCGAATGGTTCCCCGCGGAAAACGTCCTCTCGCTGCTCCTCGTGTTGCTGCTCTGCTGCCTCATCGGGCTGGCCGTCCGCACCCGGACCGGGCGAGTGATTCGAGAACGCCTCGAGAAGGCCCTCTTCGAGCGACTCCCCGGCTACGCCCTCGTGAGAAGTCTGACCCAACGACTGGCGGGGGAGAGTCAGGAGCACGCGTGGCAGCCGGCGCTGGTCGAGATTGAGGAGGCCCTGGTCCCCGCCTTCATCATTGAAGCACTGGAGGACGGGCGCTTCACGGTCTTCGTCCCGTCGGTGCCCACGCCGTTCGCGGGCGCCGTCTATATTCTCAGCCGGGACCGGGTGCATCCCCTGGACGTCGCGTTCACGCAGGCGGTCCAGGCCGTCTCTAGGTGGGGCTCAGGCACAAAAGACCTGGTCGCCGCCATGAAAACCGAGCACACCATGCCAAAGGCATAGGGGTAACCGTCCAATCCGTGCGAATCCCTACGATTTCCGTGGACAATGATGTCAATCACTCTGCGCCTCCCAGGCCTTCCAGTCAGGCTCCCACTGGCCTAGGAACCAGGCCTGGCGGTACGGCAGGTCGCTCGGCTTGGGCGGGATCGAACGCCGCTTGAACCGTATGGGGTCGTGAGGACCGTCTGCGCAGGCAGGCAAGCCCGGACGTGTTGAATGCCCGAATCGCGTTGCACACCGTCTGATCGTTGCAGCCCAGGTGCTGGGCGATATGGGGCGGTGCGTGGCCCCGAGCACTGGCCAGCACGATCTGACAGCGGCGGAGGATCAAGGCATCGCCCGAGCGTAGGCTCGCCTCCAGCGCCGAGCGCTCGGCGCTGGTCGATGAACGGACAAAGATCGGTGGTCTCATACGACATAGTATCGCTCTTTCCCGAGTAGCTTGTCTGAGCTTGCACTAGCAGGGGGCATGGTCCCCGTATGCCCTCCTCTATCCGCGTCAACTCATCATTGTGGAGATATTTCTTGCGCCAGAGGCATCAGATCAGCATTCCCCGCATAGGCGTCCCGATGATCTATGCCGTGGCGACCCTGGTATGTGGGATCGTGTTTCCGCGTCTGGAATTCCACTATCTGGGTCATTATCGCCATGGTATGACCGTGGCTGTGGCCACTGCGGCATTCTCCGCCGTAGCCTCCGGAATGCTGGCCCTCACGGCCCTCGTCTTTGCGCTGGCGTTTGTCATGGTGCAGTTTAGCAGCAGCGCCTATTCGCCACGTCTCGTCCTATGGCTCAGCCGGGCTCCCATCATTTGGCATGCTTTGGGCATCTTTACGGCAACGTTCTTGTTTGCCATCGTGGCGCTGGGCTGGGTCGACCGGAACGGGTCTGGACAGGTGCCGTTTTTTTCAACGTGGGTGGTCATTCTTTTGCTCATCGCCAGCATGCTGGTCTTAGCCCGCTTGGTCCAAGGCTTGACGATGCTCCAGGTGACCGAAGTGCTCTATTTCATCAGCCAAAAGGGGCAGCAGGTCGTTGCCGCGACCTATCCTCCCCTGGCCGGTATCGGGCCGACAAGGGTGGGTCATGATCAGTCGCCAAAGCCACCTCCAGCAGTCCCGCCGGTGACCCAGACCGTCACGCATACGGGAGCGCCCCTGGCGATCGCCGCCTATGACGTGCCGGCATTGGTCAGCCTGGCCACACAGGTGGGGGGAGTCATCGTCATGTCCTACGCCGTGGGTGACACGGTTCTTGAAGGGGACACCCTCCTCAGCGTAACTGATGGCCAATGTGCGCTCCCCGAAGCGGCTCTGCGGCGGGCCGTACAGCTGCAACGCGAGCGGACGTTTGAGCAAGACCCCAAGTATGCCCTCCGTCTCCTGGTGGATATCGCTATCAAGGCGTTGTCCCCAGCGATCAACGACCCCACCACCGCCGTCCAGGCGTTGGACCACATTGAGGATCTGTTGCGCCGATTGGCCAGCCGACGACTCGATGTGGGGCAGGTCCAGGATGGTGATGGGACGTTGCGGTTGATCTTCCCCACCCCTACATGGGGAGATTTTTTGATGCTGGCCTTCGACGAGATCCGGTTTTTCGGCGCGACCTCGCTTCAGGTCATGCGTCGTTTGCGCACAGCCCTCTTCGATCTGGCTCGGCTCGCACCCCCGGACAAGCGCGAGCTGGTCCAGCGCTACATCGCACACCTAGATACGACGGTTAAGGCTGCCATTACAGACCCTGAGGATCAGCGCGAAGCCCTGGAGCGGGACCGGCAGGGGCTGGGGCTCTCACGCCAGCCCCCGCTCCGTTGAGCCGACCCATTGTCGCCGCCGCGGTCTGCCGATGAGTGCCTCCGTAGCCTACCGCGCAAACATGGCCAACACCTCCTGGCTCATCGTCGCTTTTGGTGACACGGTTTGAGAGTGAGGTGAACCACTCTCTGACAAGGCCATATACACGAGTGGCCAGATAAAAATTGACCGCTTTTGGTAAAAAGAACATGGGAAACAGGCCCAGAACATGGACAGCGAGTGATCCACTCCGCGAGATCTCGGACAACTGGCTGGCTCTCACCAAAAACGACGAAGAGCCGACCTCCTTGACATTGGTGCGGACTGCAGCCGACCGTGTCGGTGCCGCAGGTGTGCGCCGCCTTCGCGATGATTGACACCCCTACCCAACGAGAAAGCGATACCCCTCTCGTCCGACCGTCTCCACATAGTGCGGTGTGGTCGCCGAATCGCCCAGGGCCGCCCGAATCTCCCGGATACTCACGCGCAGCACGATGTCGGTGACGTGGGTCCCGGCCCACACCTGCTGTCGCAGCTCAGCCTTCGTCACCAGACGGCCGGGATGCTCGACCAGATATTGCAGCACTGCCAACGAGCGGGGACGCAGGGCAATGGGCTGATTCCCTCGCCACAAGCGGTCGTGCGTCACATCGAGACAGAACGGTCCAAAGGTAAGGTGGTGCGGGGGCTCCATCAGGGCTTCCTCGAGGTCAGCTTGAACAGCACTTGAACAGATCGAGGCCCGAACTCTGCCGAATTTAAACGCGCTGGCCATGGTCCTGAACAGGGAGCTGATTGTATCTTACTGTATCATCAAGCACAATATGAACTGATCGCACAAGGACGTGGTTTTGCGAGGACGTGCCCATGGACCCATCCCAGCCAACGTTGCTGACCAATCATGCTTTTCTGGTCCAGCTCCGCGTCCAGTCCCCAGACAGCCCCACGGCCTGGGAGGGCCGGGTCGAGCATGTGGTCTCAGGACAGGTGACACACTTCCAGGCCCTGGAGGAGTTGCTGACCTTCATGCAGCATGTGCTAGCTGGCGTACAGCGACACTTAGACTAGCTGTACCCGCGATGTCCGGGATGGAGGTGACGCTCGTCAAATAGAGCGGCCGAAGACCGTCCACCGTCGTCGGTAGTCATTGCAAATCTCGCTAGGAGAGCCGCAGGACAGGGATAGTCATAAATGCGCGGAGCAGCCAGCTTCCCTGTCAGGCAGATTATGGTATTGTGGCAGATTATGGTATTGTGGCAGATTATGGTTCATACCTGAAACCAGCGATGCGGACCGCCCATTGGGTTTCTGTAGTGCAGTTATGATGGCGCTGTACGCCATTCATGAGAAGGAGTGTACGATGCCTGAGGTGCTTTCGAATGCAGAGCTGGACGCCATCCACGCATACTGGCGTGCGGCCAATTACCTGTCTGTCGGCCAGATCTATCTCTATGACAACCCGCTGTTGCAAAAACCCCTCAGCAAGGAGCACGTCAAGCCGCGACTGCTGGGCCACTGGGGGACGACGCCGGGCCTGAACTTCCTCTATGTTCACCTGAACCGACTCATCAAGAAGCACGACCTCGATATGATCTACATCACCGGTCCGGGGCACGGCGGGCCAGGTCTGGTCGCCAACGCCTACCTGGAGGGGACCTACAGCGAGGTCTACCCGAACATCCCTGCGGATGCAGAAGGGATGAAGCAGCTGTTCAAGCAATTCTCCTTCCCCGGCGGTATTCCAAGCCACGTGGCACCGGAGACACCCGGTTCGATCCACGAGGGCGGCGAGCTCGGCTATGCCCTGTCTCATGCGTATGGGGCGGCCTTTGATAACCCGGACCTGATCGTCGCCGCGGTGGTCGGCGATGGTGAGGCGGAAACGGGGCCGCTGGCCACCTCGTGGCACTCGAACAAATTTCTCAACCCCGTCACTGACGGGGTGGTCTTGCCCATCCTGCACCTAAACGGTTACAAGATCGCCAACCCCTGTGTGCTGGCCCGCATCAGTCATGAGGAGCTGGACCAGCTCTTCCGTGGCTATGGATACACGCCCTACTTTGTCGAGGGGGATGAGCCGGAGAAGATGCACCAGCTCATGGCCGCCACGCTCGACAGCGTCATCGCTGACATCCAGCGCATCCAGGCTGAGGCGCGGCAGAATGGCTTCACGCAGCGGCCGCGCTGGCCCATGATCGTGCTGCGCACGCCGAAGGGGTGGACCTGCCCGAAGGAGATCGACGGCCGGCGGACCGAGGGCTATTGGCGAGCCCACCAGGTGCCAATGGGGGAGATGCACGAGAACCCCGCCCACATCACGATCCTCGAAGACTGGATGAAGAGCTACCGGCCGGAGGAGCTCTTCGACGCCCAGGGCACGTTCAAGGCCGAGCTGGCCGCCCTCGCCCCCACGGGCGAACGCCGGATGAGCGCCAACCCGCACGCCAACGGCGGTCTCCTGCTCAAGGACCTGCGCCTGCCCGACTTCCGCGCCTATGCCGTCCCGGTGCCGAGCCCCGGGGCCGTCAGTGCCGAGTCCACCCGGGTCATGGGGAGGTTCCTGCGCGACGTGATGCAGTTAAACCTCGAATCGAAGAATTTTCGCCTCTTCAGTCCGGACGAGAACAACTCGAACCGCTGGCAGGACGCGCTGGAGGTCACCAACCGCGCCTGGGTGGCGGACACCTACCCGTACGACGACCACTTGGCCCCCGACGGCCGCGTCATGGAGATGCTGAGCGAGCACCAGTGCCAAGGGTGGCTGGAAGGCTATCTGCTGACCGGGCGGCACGGGTTCTTCTCCTGCTACGAGGCGTTCATCCACATCATCGACTCGATGTTCAACCAGCACGCCAAGTGGCTGAAAGTCTGTCACGATATTCCCTGGCGGCGCTCGATCGGCTCGCTCAACTACCTGTTGTCATCGCACGTCTGGCGCCAGGATCATAATGGCTTTTCCCACCAAGATCCCGGGTTCATCGACCACGTCGTCAATAAGAAGGCCGAGGTCGTGCGGGTCTATCTGCCGCCCGACGCCAACTGCCTGCTCAGCGTCACTGACCACTGCCTGCGCAGCCGCGACTACGTCAACGTCATCGTCGCCGGCAAGCAGCCGGCGCCCCAGTGGCTGACCATGGATCAGGCGATCAACCACTGCACGGCGGGGATTGGCATCTGGGAGTGGGCGAGCAACGACCGGGGTGGTGAACCGGACGTAGTGATGGCCTGCTGTGGCGACGTGCCGACGCTGGAGACGCTCGCCGCCGTCGATCTCTTTCGTCGGTATACTCCAGAGCTCAAGGTTCGCGTCATCAATGTCGTGGACCTGATGACACTCCAACCCCAGAGTGAGCACCCACACGGCCTGAGCGACAAGGACTTCGATACACTGTTCACGAAGGATAAGCCGATCATCTTCGCGTTTCACGGCTATCCCTGGCTCATCCACCGGCTGACCTACCGACGGACGAACCACCCCAACCTGCACGTGCGCGGCTACAAGGAGGAGGGTACGACGACGACGCCTTTTGATATGTGTGTGGTAAACGATCTCGACCGTTTCCACTTGGTGCAGGACGTCATCGATCGGGTACCGCAATTAGGCGCCCGAGCCGCCTACGCCAAGCAGGCCATCCGCGACAAACTCATTGAGCACAAGCAGTACATCGCTGAGTACGGTGATGACATGCCTGAGGTCAGCAGCTGGACGTGGGGCCAACAGCAAGCGGCAGCTGGCCGCAGCAGCTCGACGGAGGCCGATAACGTTTGAGAGGTGACTGTGCAGTTGCGCCGCGACACCCTGGATGCTCGCCGCCGAGCCGAAACAGGACAATTTGCCCAAGCATCGCGACGGGAACTGGCTTGCGGCGTGAGGTGGCATTTCCGAACATGTGCGAGGGTAAGCGATGCCGTCTGATCCTTCATCGGCTCACCACGTCATCCTGTGTCTCAACAGCGGTTCCTCGTCCTTGAAGCTCGCCCTCTATGACCTTGGAGAGGGGGAAGAGGTGCGGCTCGCCCACGGCGCGGTGGAACGTATCGGCCTGGCCAGTGGGCAGCTCTGGATCCGGGGCATGGACAACGAGGCGCTGGT
>JBKPCR010000352.1:0-15907 GCA_046727435.1 bacterium
GCTGCACCACACGACGGAAGGCACCCCCCAGGGTGGCGTAATTACACTTCCTACAAAGTTGCCAAAAATGTCGTAGAGTTCTCGACGAGCATCCCGCGCGAACAGCTTCGACCCGCTATGGGGCCGGGTTTTTGGGCGCACCTCTCACGGTGGTGAAGCCTGACGCCATCCCAACGGAGCGGGAGCGAGGAGGCCGTCATGGCACATCGAGAACTGAAAACGACCAAGGTGATGGAGGTCAGCGTCATGTTTGAGCCGAGCCGCGTCAGCCCCGCCTGTGTCGCGCAGGCATATGAGCAGGTGGTCCCGAGCACACGGCGCACCACCTCGCAATCTGCCGCGCTCGGGCAGGGAGCATGCGGCAGGCAGATGCTACGCGTAGGAAGGAGGTCGGCCTCATGAACACCATCCAAGCCGCCATCTATGCCCGGGTTTCGTCGGCGCGCCAAGCGGAAACGCAAACGGTTGCGAGCCAGGTGGCCGCGTTGCGGGAGCGCGTCGCGGCCGACGGTTTGCCATTGCCCGAGGCCCTGCAGTTCATTGATGAAGCCTAGAGTGGGGCCACTCTGGTGCGGCCCGCGCTGGAGCGGTTGCGCGATCTGGCCGCCGCGGGCGCAGTGGACCGGCTCTATGTGCATTCGCCCGACCGGCTGGCCCGCAAATACGCCTACCAAGTGCTGCTGGTCGATGCGTTTCAGCGTGCTGGGGTGGGAGTGGTCTTCTTGAACCGGGAGTTGGGCCGGAGTCCGGAGGACGACCTGCTGCTGCCAGTGCAGGGCATGATGGCAGAATATGAACGGGCGAAGATCATCGAGCGCCATCGGCGCGGCAAGCGTCATGCGGCCCGGGCCGGCGCCGTGAATGTGCTGAGCGGTGCGCCCTATGGGTACCGCTACGTCCCCAAGTATGCCGGGGGTGGGCAGGCCTGCTATGAGATGGTCCCCGACGAAGCCCGCGTGGTTGGCCGCGTGTTCGAGTGGGTCGGCCACGACCGCTTGACGATTGGCGAGGTCTGTCGCCGCCTCACGCGGGCGGGCGAGAGGACTCGCACCGGCAAGACTGTCTGGGATCGCAGCGTCGTGTGGGGGATGTTGAAGAATCCCGCGTATATGGGGACGGCCGCGTGTGGGAAGATACAGCAGAGGCCCTTGCGGCCACGACTGCGCGCGCAGCGGGGGCGCCCGCTGCAGCCCCGGCGTGCGGTGTCCACCCGGGATGTCCCTCCGGAGGACTGGATCACGATTCTAGTACCGTCGCTCGTCGAACCGGCCCTCTTCGTGGCGGTTCAGGAGCAGTTGCGGGACCATCAACACCACGCCCGGCAGTCGCGCCGCGGCGCGCTGTACTTGCTCCAAGGCTTGGTGCAGTGTCAGCACTGCGGCTATGCATACGACGGGAAACGCCTCAGCCCAAGTGCCCGCAAGGGTAGACCCCGGGCGTATGCCGATGACCGGTGCCTGGGAACAGACGCCTACCGTTTTGGGGGCGAACGGGTCTGTCAGAATACCCAGGTGCGGACGGATCTGCTGGATTTGGCCGTGTGGCAGGAAGTCTGTGTCCTGCTGGCCCAGCCCGAGCGGCTGGCGGAGGAATACCGGCGACGGGTACATGCCGACGGCTCCACCAAGCGCACGACCCTCACCACACTCGAGGCCCAGCTGGGCAAGCTGCGGCAGGGACTGGCGCGGTTGATCGACAGTTACGCTGAGGCGCTTATTGAAAAGCATGAGTTTGAACCCCGGATCACCCGGCTCCGCCAACGCATCGCCCATGTGGAAGCGCAGCGCCAACAGATGGCCGAGCAGACGGCTCTGGACACCGACATGCGTCTGATCATTGGGCGGTTGGAAGACTTTGCAGCACAGGTCCAAGACGGGTTGGCAGAGGCTGATTGGAGCCGGAAACGGGAGATGATTCGTGCCTTGGTCAAGCGTGTGGAGGTGGCCCATGACCACGTCAAAGTGGTGTTTCGGATCGAACCACGCCCAAGTGATCCCAGCCCTGAAAAAAAAGTTTGCAAGATTGTAGGAGGAGTAATCAGCCCATTGTTGGCGAATATCGCCCGTGATGGACTGGCCAAACAGCTGGGGAAAGGCTACCGGGTCGCCCGGTAGGCCGATGACATCGTCGTGATGGCAAAACGCCTGCCCGCTATCGAGCAGGCGTGCCCCGTGGTCCCAGCCGTTCTCGACGAACGGGGTCTGGCGCGCCATCAGGAGAACACCCGCATGGTGCAGCGGACAGAGGGCTTGGATTGTCTCGGGTTGCCTGTGCAGATGCGAGGGCAGCAACTCCTGATCACGCCCCAGAAACAGAAGGTGCAAGCACTACTTCAGGAGGTCCGGTCATGGCTGAAAATCCATCAGACCGTCGCTGCAGAAGTCGTGATTCGCCATCTGAACCCGCTCATCCGAGGCTGGGCCATGTACTACCGCCAGGTGGTGAGCCAACACACCTTCCAGACAGTGGACGACTACATCTGGAGAGCGCTGTGGTGTTGGGTGGAACGCCGGCACCCCAAGAAACCGAAGCGGTGGGTCTACCGCCGATACTTCGAAGGCGGGAAATACGGCGCCACGTTCGATACGGAAAGTCGGGATAGACGTGGCAAGACCATCCGTCTCCGACTCGAAAGGATGCCTGCCATTCCCATCATCCGCCACGTGAAGGTGAAAGGCAGCGCGAGCCCGGACGATCCCGCCCTGAAAGCGTATTGGGACAGCAGGCGCCTCAAGATGGGTCGTCAACGCTTGGCCAAAGGCGGCACGCTCTCTGGGATAGCCGAAGCCCAGCGTTGGCAATGTCCGGGGTGTGGACAAACCCTGTGCGATGGACAGGAGGTCCATCGCCATCACCTCATCCCAGTACACGCCGGGGGCAGGGACGAAAGAGGGAACCTCCAATGGCTCCATGCAGCATGTCATCGCCAACGACCCTAACAAGGCGTCACTGCCGGTCAATCGGCTTGAGCGGCAGGCGGGGAAACTCGCACGTGCTGTTCTTAGGGGAGGAGGCGATGGTGACACCGCCTCCTTACCCGACCGTCCGCTCCCGCTTCCGGCAGCAGCTGAGGCGCAGCGTTGGACTAACCCGCATCGGCGGGGGAGGGGGTGCGGGGCTGGGGAAGCGGTGATGGCCAAGCGTATGGTGCAGCACATTTTCCCGGCCGGCTATGCGGCCTTCGCGCAGGGCCACCGGCTGCCGGACTATGTGCGGCGGGCGGCGTGGGCGATCCTGGTCTGTCGGACGGCCGTGCTTGGTGGTCATATCCAGGCCTGCCCGGAGGGGCATATCGAGCGGGTCTGGTACCACTCGTGTCGCCACCGGCGGTGTCCCTGGTGTGCGTGGCGGCAAGTCGAGCGCTGGCTGAGCCGCCAGCAGGCTCGCCGGCTGGCCTGTGACCATTAGCATGTGATCTGTACGCTGCCGGACGAACTGCGCGGACTTTGGCTGGCCAACATCACGGTCATGACGCAGCTGTTGTATGCCACCGTGCGGGAGACGCGGTGTGAGCTGCTGGGCGATGAGAAGTATCTGGGGGCCCACCCTGGGATCATTGCCGCGCTACCCACCTGGAGCCAGACGCCGGTGTTCCATCCGCATCTGCATGGTCTGGTGACCGGTGGTGGGCTCACGGACGAGGGGCAGTGGCGGGCGGTGCGGAACGGGTTTCTGCTGCCAGCGCGGGTGGTGATGGCAGTGTTGCGGGGCAAGCTGCTGGCCGCGCTGCGCCGGGGGGTGGCGCACGGCGAGCTCATGCGGCCGGAGGGCAGGAGCGGCCAGCCGCTGGAGAAGCTCCTCAACACGCTCGGCCGCCAGACGTGGCATGTGCACATCCGGGAGTGGGATGCCCATGGAGCCGGGGTGCTCACCTCTGTGGCCCGCTCCCTCCGCGGAGGCCCCATCTCCAATACACGCGTGGTCTCGTGCGCGCACGGGGAGGTCACCTTCCGCTACCGGGTGCATGGGGAGGGGGCCGACCGCCAGCCGAGGGGCCTGATGACCCTGCCCATCGCGGAGGTTATCCGGCGGTATCTGTGGCACGTCCCAAAGCCTGGCACCAAGGTGGTGCGTGGCTATGGGCTGTCTGCGCCGACCAAGTGGGCGGCATTGGCCCGATGCCGGGAGCCGTTGGGGCCAGGCCCGGTGGTGAGGGCAGCAGTGCTTGATTGGCCGACGGCTTGCAGCCAGTGGGGGGAAGAGCATCCCGCACGGTGTCCGCTGTGTGGGCGTCTCCTTGTCTGCAGCGGTGTGATGCCACGCTCCAGTGGGCCCCCCGCAGTAGCTGTTCGTGGGGCGAGCGTGGCATGAACCGCGTGCGCGGCGTGCGCCCGCGCCGGTCGGTGGGGTGGTGTGTCCTGCCGTGCCCGCGCAGCGGTATGGCGACAGCTTCGACGGGCGCAACAGCCCTCCCATACGTCCATCATGCGACATCCGATGGGCTGTTCCGGTCGCTCCCCTGACGTGAGGGCGGGTTCCAGGCAGCCGGGCCCGCTATAAACTCCATAGCCAGGAGGTGCGTGACTCGGTGAGCGGGTAGTCCAACCAGGCGTTGAAGCGGACCGCGGCCGGCTCGGGGGGTTCGTCTGGGCGTTGGTCTCGCGGCCGCTTAACGCTAATTCGTTAAGCCGCGTAGGCGACTCATAGTGATTGGTGTATCAGTGAATCATCTCCACCTACACGTCGGCGAACACCTCGCGTGGCTTGCCACTGGCGTTTGATGGCTGGATCCGACAACGTCGCGGGCGAGCCGAAGGACGAAAACACGGCTTAGAATCATGCTGTGCGCCAGTGTGATCAGTCAGTGCACAGCATGGATTGTCGCGGATTTAGCGGGGCCGACAGGGGCGGCAGTGGACCGCACGGTGACCGGGCCAATCATCGTGTCGCCAGTACGTCGGCCAATGCTCATCGCCACGGCGAACTGGGGACGAATCGTGGACCAGAAGCGCAACACGCCCCCCATCCACCAAGCGCATGCGGTGATAGGGGTTTATACCAAAGATTCCTTCGATCGCCGGGGACACGTCCACCATGCGTTCCGTTGGCATGACAATCGTCAATGAGTCGTTCCGGCCTGGTTCCGGCGTGACGATCCTCTGCCGAAGTGCGTGCGACCACTCACCGGCCATAGCCTCAATGAACGGCGCAAACGTGAGGAACAAAGCATCCCTTCCTTCCATGCGACCTCCCCTTCATACGTCCAAACACTCCTACGTCGGGCGTGGGTGCTCCGCGCCCGCCTACATGTTACCACCTGATCATCGCGAAAAAGTTATTTAATGTCAATATCTTACCTATATCAACACTCATCAAGAGTGATACGTGGGCCGTGACCCCTAGTGCCCTCACGACGAGTAGATCCGCGGATACACCGTGGTCATGGAAGTTCACTAGCTTATCCATCCAGCCAGTGGTATTCTTATGGCCGAGGAGGTAAGCATGACGACGATCACGATTACGCTCCCTGATGACCACCTGGTCAAGCTGAAGGAGATGGCCGCTCGCTTGGGTGTCACCCCCGAAGACCTCGCTCGGGTCAGCATCGAAGAGCTGCTGAGCTGCTCCGAAGACGGAGTTCAGCGTGCCATCACGTATGTTCTCACGAAGAACGCGGAGCTGTATCGGCGACTGGCTTAATGCACTATCTCACCCTCGCCGAAGTCCTGAAACTCCACCGCCAGGTCATCGAGCACTCAGGCGGCGCCCAGGGCATCTTTGATCTGCGCGCCCTTGAGTCAGCCCTTGCCCAACCCCACATGACGTTTGACGGTGAAGAGCTTTATCCCTCCCTGGTGGAGAAAGCTTCTGCGCTTGGGTTCTCCGTGATCAAGAATCATCCGTTTGTGGATGGGAACAAACGCACGGGCCATGCGGCCATGGAAACATTTCTGGTGCTGAATGGCTATGAGATCAGTGCCTCCGTTGATGAACAAGAGCAAGTGATTCTCCGAGTTGCGACTGGTGAAACGGCGGGTCAAGAGTTCACGGCATGGCTGCGTGCGCATGTTGTGCAGAAACGGCAGCCGCTGTGAGGCTGGAAGTGCGGCCTAACCTCTCGCCAGACTGTGTGAAAACTCAATTTTTCAAAAATGTGCCTCAATAAAACCAATGGGTTACGCCGCCCAAAGGGCCAGATTTCGGGGTTTTCACACAGTCTGTCGCTGCAGCGGACGCGCTTGACAGCGCGCCGCTGAGCTTTTGCGTTAGGGGCCAGAGGAAAGCAAATGAACGACGATGAGCAGATCATCCCGAGTGGCCCGTTCAAAGGGAAGAAGGTTCAGTTCGCGCCTACCACGGGGATCGATATGTTCTTGGAGATCGCTGAGGATTTTATGAGACGCATCTTTGCGTTTGAACCAGGCGAATACCTCGTCACCGATGAATCGAGTCTTTTTGATTTCACGGGTGTAGAGCAGATGGAACTCTCTGATATCCATCAGAAGATTCAGGAGGTATACGATCTGGATGTTTCAGACATCCCCTCCGGAAACTTGCTGGAGATTTTCATGCGACTACACCGTAGAACGTATGGTGCGCCGTGAGAGCGAATTCCTCGAACGCAGGTATGCACCGGACGTACAATACCCGTAAGAGGTCGCGCGTCGGTAGATGAGACATAGGGGAGGTCAGCTTGCAGTTCAACCGGCTTTGACAGAGATGAATCGGCCCCTAACCAGGCACTGAAGTGGACGGGGGGGCCAGCGCAGCTGTGCAGCCCGGTGGTGCAGGCGGAGGTCAGGGGTGGTTTCGCCCCCGCCGCTTACTGCGAGCGTTAGGGTGCGCCCTTTAACGGCGCAAGAGATTGTTCTCTTAGAGAACCTTACATGGACAACGGTATGAGGACTATGCAGCGGGCGTCGATGGTTGGCAACCGTCGGGGTCTGAAGCCTGCTGAGAAAAGGGCGGCGGTGGCCCAGCCAGGGGCAGCCGACCGCACGAGTCCTGCGACCTAGGCGAACGCGAGAAACCTCTGTTGGAAGCGTCGTGACAAGCGCGGAGTGAAAGGTGGCTGAGACACGCCAGACCCAAAAGGGATGGCGGAGGGCCTATTAAGTCCTAACGTTGATAGGCGTTGTCCCCGATCCGCTCGGCGTAGAGGAGGTCGCTACGGGTGGCTTTCAGCTCTTGTGTTGGAACTGGGGAACTCCCATGCTGCTTGACCTACGGCGGTAGGACATGAAAATGCCAGTATGCGGATGGGAGGACGGAGGCGGCATAGTCGCCAGATGCCCCGTGGTAATGATGGGGACAGGGTGAAGGTCCGCCAGGCGTGGTGTACCGAAACGGCTTGGCAAATCCGAACATGAGGTATGTTTCCAATGGGTCGCCCTGAGCGACAAGCGACCTCATGGCGTAAGCAGGGTCTCTACCAAGAAGAGCGGTCTCAAACCACCCCGCTGGAAAGCCCGGTGCGTTGAAAGGTGCCCGCCGGGTTTGGGAGGGGGGAAAGGCTGAGAGGCCCTACCTATCCTCACCCACCGTGCGTTACTCCCCAGCAGGCCGCAGATTTTTCAGTTGCCGACCACCAAAAGGCAGCTTGCATGGAACGAGCGCCGCATATCCAGGTCGGGGCCTGATAGATCGACAGGGGGATGTCTATTCGCAAAACCTGCAACTCGGGGCAGAACGGCTCAGGGCGGACAAGCAGCGCACGTACGAGTTGATGCATCTCCAGCGAGGCGACCATATGCTGGATGTTGGCTGCGGCCCAGGGGTGGATACCATCCCGTTAGCCCCGGTGGTTGGCTCAGCGGGTCACGTCGTCGGCATCGATCATGATGCCGGGGGGATCGCAGAGGCCAATCAACGCGCCGCGGAGGCAGGTGTAAGTGCCTGGGTGCATCATTATCAGAGCGATGCGCTGTCCTTGCCGCTTCAAACCGGCGCATTTGCTGCGTGCCGCACTGAGTGCCTCTTTCAGCATCTGCTCGACCCCGCCGCCGCCCTCGCGGAAATGGTCTGGGTCACCAGACCGGGTGGCTGGATCGTGGTGCTGGATACGGATTGGGGGACACTGTCCATCGATGCCGAGGAGACCGAGATTGAACGGCGCTTGGCCCGCTTCGAGGCGCAACGCATGCGTCAGAACGGCTATGCTGGGAGGCAATTGTACCGGCTCTTCAAGCGGCAGCTATTGGTCGACATCGTGCTCGAAATGCGTGCCGACTATACTGCGTACTACACCTTCATGCGGCAGGTGCTGCGAATGGAGGAGTGCGAGTCCAGGGCGCTTCAAGCCGGCATGGTGAGCGTGGAGGAACTCCAGCGCTGGCAGCGCAGTCTTGCGCAAGCCGAGGTGGAGGGTGTTTTGTTTTGCAGCCTGACCATGATGCTCATCGCCGGCCACAAACCATGAGAGGGCTCAAAGGGGCTGGGATGGATGTGCCCGCGCCATACTGCCACGCCGGAACACTGACAGTGGCAGCTTGAACCGAAAAACGACGGCCTAACCATAGGCTGCAGAGGCGGCACACCGCGCCGCTGAGCCCGGGCCGTTAGGCTGCCTCCAGCTGGAGTGCAACGCTTGTGTGCCGCGCACCCCTAGCTCTGCTGGCCTGTGGTATCCTTTCGCTGCTACACCGCACTCCAGGGTTCTACAGGGCCGAACGCCAAAGGTGGAACGCTTGGCACGAGAGGCGGTCCTCGCACAAGTCACATGGGCGATGGGTCTACAGTCAGCGATACTTCTTGACTTCACGGCGTTTGTCTGTCTGTTGCCACTATGCACGAACCCCAGCTAGATGTGACTAAACAAGTAAAACCACCGTTAGATGTATACCCGGGCCCAGCGGGCCCTCCCATCGCTGCTGTGGGGCCGGGGGCAGGGCTCACATTCGTTCAGGCTACTTCCCGTTGGTCCAGCACATCCTCCGCGTCGCTACCGCATACTTCAGCATCAAAGGCTACAATCTGGGCCGGACGTATCTCGCGCAAAGCGTGCAGCTGCACATTCTGGTGGGACGGCAGGAGGGTGAGCACGTTTATAAGGCTGTGCTAGAAGAAATCCGCCGCGAACTCCGGCAAAGCGACATGGACCTGTACGATGCCGTGGTAGAGCTCGTGGAGCGGATGCGGGCCGGGCGGTTCCGGATCCGCGATGCACGCGAGATGGAGAGGCCTTTCCACTGCAAGTTCTCCATCTGCGATGACGCCATGCTGTGGCACAGGTCGGCCAACTTCACGGTCAACGGGTTGCAAGGGCAGGCCGAGCAGGTTGAGGCCAGCTACGATGCCGAGCACATCCAACGATGGACGGATTGGTACGACGAGGTCGCCCGCGACGCCCGCGACCTGCTCGCCGAGATCCGAGATGAGTTGGAGCAGTGGCTTGGAATGGCCGACCCATTCGACGTGTACCTGAAAACACTGCTCCTCCTGTTCGAGTTGTCTGACGGGAGCTACCAGCAAGCCGCTCATCCACCCATGTACTACCAGCAGGCGATCGTAGCGTGGGCACTGCGCCAACTGGACAGTTGCGGGGGCGCGCTGGTGGTTGTCGCCACTGGGCTCGGGAAGACCGTGATTGGCGCCGAGATCGCCGCACGCCTGTACGCGACAAGAGAAGTGGAACGCGTGGTGCTGATCGCGCCCAACGCGGTCCACGCGGCTTGGAAGGGGCAACTAGAGGGGCGGCGCGTACTTGCCAAGGTGTTCGGCAACAGGACCTTGTTTCGTGATCGGTCTAGAATTCCCCACCATCAGGCCTACGACTTGGACGAACAGTTGGACCAGGCCGGCGCGGACACCCTCATCTTGATAGACGAAGCGCACGCGTACCGCAATCAGCTGCTGGCGCGGAGCGCTAAAGGTCAAAGCAGGGTGCTTGAGCGCTTGGGTTCGGCGACCGCACAAGGCGCCCGTATTGCGTTGCTGACAGCAAGCGCATATGGGACCAACATCCAGAATCTGATTAGTCTGCTGCACCTGCTTCCCCACCGATGGCCCAACACGCTGGGCGAGCTCGGGGCGTGGCAGGTCAGCACACACCACGAGTTCATAGGCCTGCGCCCTGTTTGCGTTCTCGGCGTTCCGCACGTGATGGAGATGGCCCGGCAGCGGGACGACGTCGACGACGACGGACGACTGTTCATTCCCTTCGCCGACGGACCGCGTTACCTGCCCCGTTGGCTCCGCTCAGAACGCGTTCTCTACACACTCCCTTACCGTTGTCAACTATGACATGCCCCGAGGTGCCGACGTGCTTGTACAGCGGTTGGGCCGGATCATCAGGCCCACGGCCGACCCGGACCGGCTCCCGCGCGTATACACCTTTGTCCCATCGTGCGCAGACGAGGTGGACGCTAGTTCAGAGGTCCAGAGCCGCATCCGGGAGCGGTACGGCCGGCTCGTCCGCCGACACGAGAAATCCAGCGAGATACTCGGGGCAGGTGTTCTTGTACATGGCGAAAGTGAGGACATCTCGCTGGAGGGTAATGTCAAAATTGAAGAACTGCTGCGCCACTTCGATGTACCGGGCGACACCGAAGGAGAGGTATCATTGGCCACTCACCTTGAGGTGATCGAGCAGTACAGGACGAGAGCGGAATCATTACGCCACACCTTACACAGCGCTCGATACTCCCCCATACCCGAACCCCGCGTGTTCGTCTTAATCAAACATGCGGGGCGGCACCACTTGGTCGTATTCGATCCGGTGCAGGATAGGGTCGAGAGCGGGGACGAGTTCGCTGTCCTGAACTTCATCCGGTGTGAGGTCGGAGAAGAACGTGCCGGCGTGGCCGTGCGTGACATCCTGCGCGCGGCGGACCGAGCTGTGCAAGTCTGGTGTGAACATGGAGGGGTTGATTTGACCAACGCGGAGCGGGTGTGTGCGCTCTATCTCCAGCCCGCTGACCGGGTGCGCGATCTCGACCCGTTGCTGGTAGTCAAATAGAACAAAGTAGGGTTTAGTCTTGACCGCATGCATATTGCTTGCTGTTGCAATGAGGACAGGATTTGCCGAAGCTGTAGTGATTTGGTCGCTGTGTGCGGTTGCCTGTGTCTCCCTATTGAAGGACTCAGAGGGACACAGAGTTGGCGCGATCCAGAAAGGTTGCAGTGTTACCGATCTCCCCACCGGTCATAAGGCAGGCCTAACTAGACGCCAGACTGTGTGAAAACCCCGAAACCTGGCATTAGCGACAGTGTAAGCTATTGTTTTTATTGAGGCACAATTCTGAAGAATTGAGTTTTCACACAGTCTGACGCTGGAGCGGACGCGCTATAAAGCGGCGCACCGCTCAGCTTGGGCCGTTAGACGCCTCAACGACGAAAGGAACAACCTTTGGCACGCATACCTACAGAGGTCGTAAGGATCGGTGACGTTCCGGAGGAAAGTCTTTCGATCGCAGTTTCGCTCGGGAACCAGCCTCAGGCTTCCTTTGAGTTCCTGCTATTGGGGAATGACGAAGCCGGAGCGTTTCGGATGCACGCCTATCGAACCGCCCGTGCCAGCCAAATGCTGGACGTTCTAGAAAAGACTCGGAGCGAGCTTCGTGGCTACCACCCGTTTCTGATTGCAGTAACGGACGCCCACATTGACGGAGAAAAGTATGGTAACCTCATCGGGTCTCACCGCGCAGAAAAGGGCCTAGCCCTGATCACCACTGCAAACGTACCAGGCGTCATAGTGCCCGCTGACCGGTTGCACTGCTATTTCTTGTACTATCTGGCACGATACTCACTGAGCTTCATTGCGCCCGAACATCGAAATCATGAGGACAGTCGGTCCTGTGTTTTTGACCGAAAAGTCCACAAGCCAGATTTACTGACGAGCATGGGAGCACGTGCCTTATGCGACGAGTATCGTGACGTGTTGTTATCGAAGGCTTCCACCATGTCACCCCCGTTTCTTCCGACCTTCAGCCGCACTCAGGAACGAACTCCAAGACCTCATATGGGCCGACACGCCCGGCCCACAGATTCCCAAGAGATTCCGGCGCGAGATCGCTCAAGCTCTGGAGCCGGAGGATCTCTACCTTCACCCGGGACGTTTTGACGACCTGCTCGAACGACTCTGGATCATCAACTCCGATCCATTCGCTGCATTCGTATCAGGTGACCGCGGGCTTCGAGGCGAGATTCAGCGCCACGTCCATCGCAACCCCGGAGATTGGTCGGTAGATGACCTTTTTGACAGACTGGGCGTGTATGAAGCCACAGACCGGCGTTTCACATGGTTCCTTGAGGGGCTTGCGTCAGCCGACGTTCGTCCAGACGTGAGTGCGCAGCTTCGTTTTGTTCAGCTCGTCAATGAACCGTTACGACAGTGTGGGGTTGAACTGCGAGAGACCGGAACCGACGGAGGTTACCCTAACTTCGAGGTGGTCTCGTTGGCAAAGGGCGTGAGCGGGAGCCCTAAAAATTTGATTTTCGCGTCACAGATTAAGCCTGACCTCCGGTTCTGTGACGCCGTCAACAATGACATCGAGATCGTCACAAATGCGGACAAGGTACTCGTTTACGAACGGCCGATTTTACGTGATAAGGGACTTCGGTGGAAAGAACTCCAGGACTGGTGGGCCGACCTCAAGCACATGAGCGAGGAGGAGGCAAAGAAAACGCTCTACTATCGTCTCCGGGATAGCCTACCACTGAACTCTCCGCCCCAGCGCTTGTTCTTCGAGACGTACTACAAGCGGTTCGGGCAGGCGATCCCAATGCTTCCCGCGCTGCTCCCAGAGGTCTGGCTTCACTGGGACCCCAGGACAGTTCACGAGCGTGGACCAGATGCGCTACTGCGGTTTCGAATGGACTTCCTCATGCTCTTTCCCCACAACGTTCGCGTCGTCATCGAGGTGGATGGAAAGCACTACTATGTAGACATCGGCGGTATCGCGGACACTTCTAGGTATGCGGCCATGATGGCAGCTGATCGCGAGCTGCGTTTGGCAGGCTACGAGGTCTATCGATTTGGGGCCGCCGAGCTATCTGGCGATCGAGGATACACTGTTGCAACCGAGTTCTTCGAGGGGCTCTTCAAATTACATGGTGTGAACGTGCCAGTGTAAGCGACGTGTCCCGATCCCCGACAAACGCATGCAGCGGACCGGCTTCGGCGGTAGCTGATCGACGTGCCATTAGCCATCTCAGTGGGAGGTCCTCCGTGAACGAATCGCAGATAGAGAAATTCTTCAAGGCAGTCAGTGCTGACGCCCGTGCTCTGGCCTCCCATCCTGGTCATAGGTCGTCAGCCCCGTGATCCCCACGCCTGCCGTCTCCACCCGTGCCGTCCCCGCAGGGCTGCCCTGCCCGTGGCGGACCGTGTGCACCCGTCGGCCCACCGTCATCTCCTCGCCAGCCGTGGCCTGCGCCCGGGCATCCTCGGTCACGGCCATGTTCGTTTTTGTCGGCACGACACAGGTGAGACACTGTGGGTCCAGCCACCAGGGGTCTGTGCCATCCCAAAACCTTGATCAACGACGACTTTCTGCCGCCGGGCGTCGCGAGCCAGATGGGCCTGGGCCTGCGTGACCAACGCCCGAATCCAATGGCTCTCTTGCTCCCGAATCTTCCCCACCTTGACGGCCAGCGGAATCTTGGTGGCCGCATCGATCAAGAGAAGCACATTCCAGCCCTACCCCGTGACCTCGATGTCTTGCATCAGGCCCCGTTGATCCTCGAGGTACCGCGTGCGCGTCACCTGGCCACCACCCCGATAGCCGTCGGTGGTCACCAGATCGGTGCCATCGGCAATTCCTGTGACCCGCTGGCCAAAGATCCCGGCCTTGGCCAAGGCCCAAATCGCGCTATTGAATACCCCTTCCAGGCCCCACACATTCAGCTTCACGATCTTCTTGGCCAGGGTGTCCGGGCAGAGGGGTCCTGGGAGCCGCTCGCGTTGTTGCTGGCCAGCCCCACGTTGGCACACCCCCTGGCGCACCTGCGGCGCATTGAAGCCTACCAACTGCATGAGGGCTTCATCACTGCACAGCAAACTGAGCAGGGCATTGATCCGCTCAATGCCAAACAAGGTCTTCAGCCCATCGAGTAGGATGTGCTGGACGAACGGGACCATCTCCCGTTGGATCGCTGTGCCGTGAACATCCGCCGGCAGGTCCATCACGCCCAGCGCCTGCAGAAGATGCAAGAAGTCATCCAACAACGCCCCTTTGTCCAGCCGGTATACCCGGTCCACGCCCGGCTTCCGGTACAGACGCCGTGCGATGCGCGTCTCGTCACGCCGGGCCACTTCCCAACATAGGCGCTCTGTCAGGTTCTCCGTGATCTCATCCCGTGTTTGCTGCATGATCCACCTCCCTCCACTGCTTCTCAATGCCCATCAGCTCTCGAGGAAAGTGGACCGCAGATCAAGGCCCCGGCTTATGTTGGAATCTCAGCGAGATTGGAGTGGGGCTTGACCTGAGTGAACGACAGACTTAATATGGCCGACCATCCGCGGTCGGCGTGTGTGCCCCATGCGTGACGGATAAGCTATGCTGCTGAGGTGAGACGTATCGACTGCATCTAACGAAGGAGGGGATATCATGGCAGGTACACTCTTGGGAACTGGTAAGTACACGTATGAACCAGCCGAAGGCTGGGGGAAACTGCCGGATGGCTGGCGCTATGTCGAGGTGGCAGGAGTTGACGTCGACTCGAAAGATAACGTCTATCTGATCACACGCGGTGAGCATCCGGTCATCGTCTTCGATCGTGAGGGAAATTTTCTGCGGTCATGGGGCGAGGGATTGTTCAGCCGCCGCACTCACGCCATTCACCTTGGTCCCGACGATTCCGTCTACTGTACCGATGATGGCGATCATACCATTCGCAAATTTACCCCGGAGGGCAAACTCCTGCTGACGATCGGCAACCCCAATCAACCATCCAAACGCTTCAGCGGCCTACCTTTCAACCGCCCAACCCATGTCGCACTGTCGCCATTCACCAACGACATCTACGTCTCCGACGGCTATAACAATGCGCGGGTACATAAATACTCGCCGGATGGCCGTCTGCTCTTCTCCTGGGGTGAGCCAGGCATTGGGCCGGGACAGTTCTTTATCCCACATAATATTGCGGCCGACGCGCAAGACCGGGTGTATGTCGCCGACCGTGAGAATCACCGCATCCAGGTCTTCGACTCCAAAGGCAAATTCCTCACTATGTGGAATAATATCTATCGCCCCTGCGGCCTCCACATGAGCCGCGGCAGTAACCAACTCCTCTACATCGGCGAACTCTCCGCTCCTATCGGCTATAAAGATGCGCCAAGCCTAGGCCATCGCGTCGACATCATGAACCTTGATGGCCAGATGCTCTGTCAATTCGGCGATCCGTATGAGGGTGAGGGGCCAGGGCAATTGATCGGCCCACACGGCGTCTGCACGGACTCGCGAGGAGACATCTACGTCGGCGAGGTGTCATACACCGTCCGTGGCTCGCATGAGAATCCGCCGCGGGAAATGCGCAGTTTTCAAAAATTTATCCGCACGGAATAGAACCGGTGAGCACTCAAGGAGGGCCGTCGGAACGACAACGCCCCCGCTACTGAGATGAGGTATGACCATGCCCTGACGTGGCGCCGATAGGAGTGAAGGGGAATTGTGCCCGTTCGACGGGAATCCCCTGTTGGCGTAAATAGGACGCCAACGCAGGCTCGTAGAGTGTTTTAAGGCCGTCGTCGGTGATCTCCAAGGCCAGGTGTCGATTACCAACCTGGTAGGCGACGAATGCTGTCTCCTGGAGCGTTCGTGGCCTGATCAGCAGAACATCTTCGGGAGCCAGATGGACCTCGATCCATCCTTCCTCGATCGGGAGTAGATCGCCCGCGCTCAGCCGTGTGCCTGTCGGCAGGGCGAGGGCGACCTCTTTGCCTGTAGCGGTCTGGAGCTTCTGACGGCTCTTCTGTCGCGCGTCCCAGGTGAGGAAGACACAGTCTACGATTGGGCGATCACCCGGC
>JBKPCR010000353.1:0-8832 GCA_046727435.1 bacterium
AGAGGTGCTTTCTTGTTGGAAGGCAGGTCCTTACAGGTACACAGGTGTGATACTAGGGAGTATGAAAAGGGCAGGTCTACCTTCCAAGGCAGAATTGGTGAGGATAGCCTTGAGGGTGTCGCTTAAAAATCTCCTCCAGAAATGCCTGGTGCACATGGTGTCTTTGGGCGATATCTCCAAGCTGCCATAGAGCAATACTGGCTTTGCGCATACTCTATTAGATCGTGCGCTGCTCTGCGAGGCCTCAAGCCGCTGCGTCCACCGTTGCTAACAGATCAATCGTGGCTCCGGCGGCGTTGCCGCATAGCCGCACCTGGCCGCTATTGATTAGGTCAGCCACCGTTGCCATGATTTCCTGATCGTTCGCGGCCACCTCGCTTACTGCCTGAATTAAGTCAAGAAGTGTCAGGTTGCGGGATCCAGCCATGGGAAGGCTCTCCTATTGAAGAGGGTCCAAAGTGTGCGATTGCAAGTCATACATTAGCTTTAGGATAAGCAATATTCACGCCATGATGTTCCGAACCGAATGCACACGATACACCTTCCCACCACTGGCTTGCTAGTCACGCTGCGTGGGGCCTAGCTATCGTACCTCCACCTCCGCCTCGAAGCTCTTCTGACATGCGGTGCTTTTGCTAACTGGTTAGCATTACGCAGGTGTGTATAGGCATGCACAGCGCCTGAGCCCGCTTACCTCTCATAATCTTTTCTGGAACAGCTTTCGCCGTCAGAGACGGATGGAAATCTCCGGGCGTCGATAGCTTTGCGGACGGCATGGCGCAGGTCCACGGCCCATGGGGGGAATCTTAAGCAGTCCAGGCGATTCATCACAAGGGGAGATCACTATAGGGAGTATAGGGGTGCGCATCCTCCCTTCACCAGAAGTCACAAAAGCCAAGGATCGCATGGGGAGGGGGGAAGGCAGACGTGTCAGGATGGGTGCCTTACCACTGAGTGAGGAGAATATCAATCACGACACAGGCGCTAACCCTGGTCAGGTCGTACATGCACCCGACGACATCGTCGTACATTGGGAAGAGATAGTTGAGCCGCGTCTCGTACTCCACGAGGTCATGTACCCCTAGATGCTCCGCCAACGCCCATTCCATATTGGCCCAGAAACGGTTGAGGTCGAAGCCGCCAGCCTTCCTATCAGTGAGGACTCCTTCGACCAAGGCAGGCATGGCATGTTGGTCAAAACCTCCCTCCGTATATGTGCCTCCTCCCACGCACAGACCTTCTGACTTCATTGTGGTATTCACCCGTATGCGTTCCTTTGTCGGTACTTGTGATTTCTGGCAGGCGCCCGCTGTTGCTGAACAGGCTGGTAAGTCAGGTCAAAATGGCCTCACAGTCCGGGTATAGTGGTCTAAAAACAGTCTGGTCAAGGAAATGCTCGGCAAGACACCCAGATCACTCCTGAACAGGATATCCGAGGACGCCCCCTGAATTTCAGACGACAGATCGTTGTTATTCTACCCTAATCAACGGTGATAGGTTGACTGACAGCAGAACGACATAACGCGCTTGAGGCAGAGAGGGGCCGGGGGTGCACTCTGATAAGCGGGCTGGTGACAATGCCCAAGCGGAGGTGTCCGCAAGATCCCCGGCTGATGATAGTAGGTTGAGTCTCCCGGTGATGTCAGTATACTGAAGTGGAGCATCATCGTAGAAGAAACCGATCGACGGGCGGCACGTGCTAAAGGATAGGTGAACGCTATGAAGACACCACGCAAGCGTCTTGGCATCCTGGTAGGAGGTGGACCGGCCCCAGGCATTAACAGCGCCATCAGTGCCACGGTGATCGAGGCGGTGAATGAAGAGATCGAGGTCGTCGGCATCTACGATGGTTACGAACATCTGCTACAGGGGCGCACTGACATGGTCCGCCCGTTGACGATCGAAGGGGTGTCGCGTATTCATTTCCAGGGAGGCTCGATCCTCCGCACCTCACGTGCGAATCCGACACGCCACCCTGACGATATGCAGCGCACACTGCAAGCCCTACAGGCATTGGACATCAGTGCGCTGGTGACTATCGGTGGGGATGATACGGCGTTCGCTGCCTCGGAGGTGGCCAATGCCTCCAACGGGACAGTGCGCGTCGCCCACATCCCGAAAACCATCGATAACGATCTGCCGCTTCCCGGTGGGGTACCGACCTTCGGGTTCGAGACCGCCCGGCACGTCGGCACGCAGCTAGTCCGTAATTTGATGGAGGATGCGCGGACCACCAACCGCTGGCACTTCGTGGTCGTCATGGGACGCAAAGCCGGGCATTTGGCGCTCGGCATCGGCAAGGCGGCTGGCGCCACGCTGACGATCATTCCTGAGGAGTTTCCCGAGGAATGCATCCGCCTGGACGAGGTCAGCCGCATGTTGGAGGCTGCGATCTTGAAGCGGCGGGTGATGGGCAGCGAGCATGGCGTGGCGGTCATCGCCGAGGGCATCAGCGAGAAGCTTGACCCCGAGGAACTCGCCAGCATGCCAGGGGTTGAGATGGTCTATGATCCCTATGGGCATATTCGGCTGGGAGAGATTCCGCTCACGACCATCTTGAAGCGACAGGTGCAGGAACATTTCGCCGCACGTCACGACAAACTTTCCATCGTAGATGTCACCCTTGGGTACGAGTTACGCTGTGCCCAAGCCATCCCTTATGACGTCGACTACACGCGCACCCTGGGCTATGGAGCGGTTCGGTTCTTGCTCTCTGAGCCGGCGGACGGGCGGACGCGTCAGGCGGGCTTCATCTGCGTCGAAGGCGGGCATCTAAATGTCATGCCGTTCGATAGCTTGCGTGATCCTACCACCGGCCGCATTCGCATCAGAACCGTGGATGTCCGCTCGGAGCATTACCACGTGGCCCGCAAGTATATGATTCGCCTGGAGCAAAGCGATCTCGATGACACCGAAATGTGCGCCAAACTGGCGGCCGCAGCTCGCATGACGCCCGAGATGTTCCTAAGTGCATACGGCCCTGCCGTCACCGCACCAGAGGGCTGGTCTCCATGAACGTGCCGGTCTGGAGCTGCGGCCCTTCCTTGTTCATCGGCGTCCTCTTGGGTCTCTTCCAAGGAAGCAGGATATAAATCGAGTTGAAGGACTATTTAGCATAGGCGTATGAACCCGTCTAGGTTTGTGTTAGGAGAACATGACAATGGAAATTCGTCGTATCCTCGCTCCTACCGATTTCTCAGAGCTTTCAAAGCAGGGCCTGAAAAGCGCCCTGGAGTTGGCGGAAGCATTCGGCGCTAAGCTCTTGTTGCTGTATGTTGTCGAACCGCCTCCGTATCCCGTGGAAGGTATCGTACCGTCACATTTGGGGGCAACGCTGCTGGATGATCTCGAGCGACAGGCTGCTAACGATCTCGCCCAGATGCTATCTGAGGCGCAGGCGAGCAAAATGGATGTGGCGCGCCGCGTGGTAGTCGGCATCCCCTACCGCAAGATCGTCGACGTTGCCGAGGAGGAGAAAATCGATTTAATCGTCATGACGACACACGGGCGGACAGGCCTCAGCCACTTGGTGATGGGTAGCGTCGCCGAAAAAATCGTCCGCACAGCGCCATGCCCAGTGTTGACGATACGGCCCACCTCCGTAACAGCCTAGTTTGTGGATTCGGCCCGTGACAAATCAATTAAGTGATATCCTGAGGGTATAGGCCTTGAAGGGGGATGAATAGATCATGGAAGACAGCGATGCACGATTCTGCCGAGTGTGCAAGGAGCAGGTTACATGAGCTGTACGGCTTCCTTGATTGTGGCCTCGGGGGAAATAACGATCGCCGGCTCGCTCATGGCGTCTTTCCCTCGAAGCGTATTGAGCAGCTTCTTTTGCGCCATTTCGCCATGCCCCCGCACAGCAGATAAGACGGATTTAAAGAAGTCGCGTGGACTGACGACCCCGACGACCCGGATTTCGTTGACCACCGGTCAGCGGTAGCCGAGATTCTGGAAATGATTCTGTTGGACCACTTCCCAGACGGCGAAGACGGCAGCACTGATGGCCGCGCCGCCGAGGAGGGTCCATAGGCAGGTGCCCTGCTCGAACAGCTTCTGTTGCATCGCAGACCTCGCATGCCAGGTCAACGCTTCACTTCTGCGCGGGGAAACGTCACAGCTGAGGATCTCCAGACAGATTCTTCTTGAAGGCACGCTTCAGCGCGTCTACTCCCTTCTGACCACAAGTTCCATGCGAAACTGATGATAGGATGTAATCATGGCCCCTACCGCTTGACTATGGCGACATGGGCTAGGCTGCCGTCCTTGCGGGATGTACGGCGGCGTTTGAGACGATCCGCCATCCATTCGGCCAGTTGAGGGGGCATGCTCTCATCCTGCAGGAGGCGTGGGCGTCGACGTGCCTGCGAGGCTCGTGGAGATGCTTCAGGCGCGGCAACCGCCGCGCGTTTGGCCAAGAAGTGAATGCGAGGCAAGAGCAGATGTTGGATAATCTCTGACCACATGTACTGCTTCGCTGTCGCGCTTCCAGCACGTCGAAGGCCGCGTTCACGTAGAGGGTCGGCATGCAACTCGTTGAACAGGGCTGTGAACTCCCGCGGGTCATTCGTCTCTAAGACGAGGGCATTGTAGCCCGGAACCGCATAATCTTCTCCAGAACAGCCCGTGCAGGCCACCCCCCCCACAGCCATGGTTTCCAACCCTACGAGTCCGAAAGGCTCATGCCCGCTATTGGCTAGTACGGCACTTGCGGCA
Organism: bacterium; assembly: GCA_046727435.1. Taxonomy (GTDB): domain Bacteria; phylum Tectomicrobia; class Entotheonellia; order J063; family CAVPRW01; genus CAVPRW01. Next base: position 4,720 of record JBKPCR010000353.1, read on the forward strand.
TGGAAGAGCACCCGTCGGGGGGGTAAGGTGATAGCTGAGCGCAGGTTCACCACATCGATCTCTTCCAGATTTTCCACCGCTTTCAGCAGGCCATGGATTCCTGGTTCGAGGAATACCCGTTCGGCCACTCGCAGTCCAGCCCTGGCGGCCGCGCCAAGGACTTCGCCGCCGTGCGCTTCAACGCCTCCGCGGGCAATGAGTAGCGGCCGCCATCCTTGCTGCTTGAGCGCTCCCACGATGTCAACGGCGAGTATCCACCGCTTATCGGGGTCCCACCGTGCCACTTTACAGAGCACCGTCCGATGCCGCAGTCGGGCGCGAAATGCCGCGACAGCCTGGCGTTCCGGCCGGATCAGCGCCTCTGTCGGGAGGCCATTAGGGATGACCAGCGGATTCACTCCCCACCTCTGCATCAGCTGCTTCATGTAGCGGCTCACGGTCGTGATGATCGCCGCTTCGGCCAGTCGGCGCCAATCGATGCGGTGAAAGGAGAAGGTATTATTCGCATTCCACAGGATCGTGACCTGATCCCGCACCTGCGCCTCGCGTAACAGCCAGTCTAGGTGGAGGACCGCATCGACGGTGTGCCACTCCTCTGCCAGGATGACGGCATGTCCCCCGTTCTGGACATAGGGTAGCAACATCTCCCGGAGGAGAAATGGCGGCAACGATGCCACATAGTCAGTGCGCTTCCCTTCCTCCGCCTCATAGACCCCTGATGGATGATATTGGCTAATCCACTGGCACCAACGGTGCAGGTGCAAGCTTCCCTGGCTCTCATGACCCGGCCGCGCGGGGTCGCCAACAAACCACAGATGGGTCTCATAGGCCGCATCAGCCAGGGCTCGCACCAATCCTGTGACGCGACTGGCGATCCCGCCGGCCCTGGCGTATTCGTCAGGACCTTCGAAGGAGAGAATATGGAATTGCATGGCAAAATCCTCCGGCGTAGTCTCGTGGGGAAATCGCTATCGCCCTAGCCCTATATGAGTGGCATTCGTGTCCAATCAAGAAGGCGGGGGACGGCAGTCGGATGCATGTCCCATTAGTATCGGTAAAACGTCTAAGATTGGAAAAGATTCTACGGCCGGGGGAATTGCATGAACACGAGCACTAGCAGAGAGCGCAAAGGCGAGTATCGTTGCGACGGCCGGTCACTTCTTGAGTCGGCAATTTCTGTACCAGCGCAGCAAGCATGTGTCAGATAGCATGCTCACAGCATCATATAATGAGCTTGTCGCTGTCAGCTGCAGCAAGGTGCCCCTGGAACGAACACATCAGCTCATCCCATGATGTTATAGTAAGCATACACACCATGTAGCATGAGCGCATCCAAAAAGAAAGCTCAAAGATGTCCATGCCTGAGTGTAAAAGGGTTTTCTTGAAAATCCATGCGCTCCCAAGCCTATTGCGAGAATATCCAGGCCATCTCCGGTCGGTAGCATGACATCGGTGAGCACTCAGTCCGTGGTGACGCCGGTAATGAGGTGGCGGGCACTGAAGATATCCCGGGCTTGAGGCTCGACGGGCAAATCCTCATGCCCGAAATCATGGGCCGTTTTTAGACGTCGCTGGACAGAATGCCCCACGACCGATGCAGACCCAGGGCCCGATCGATACCTGTTCCCCCCTGGTAGGGCTAAGACGGGTATGCTAGGATGAAAATCCATAATCGTTGCTTGCCAGGTGTCGTTTATGTGCTCCGCGACAGCAACGGAGACGAAGCCTGCCAATGGACACCCTATCCAAGCCTGACCTAAGCATTGCCAAAGGAACCTGCTATCTTCTCTTGGCCTATGATGTCGCGCGCGCCATTGATCTCAATCAGGTGGAGCGTCATGTGGTGGCGATGAAACAGCGGGAAGTGTTGAAGCATGGCCGACGTGCCCCGAAATATTTTGAGTATCAGCCACCTCCTTTGCGCATCACTCAGGACGTCGCCCCCATGGCCATCGGCGGCTACCGCAGTAGTGCAAGCGTTGACCTAGTACTGTACGACTTCGGCGCCGTATCCGTTGTTTACACCATTCCGCTTCTGGGACCTTTGTCCGAACTGTTGATGCTGAGCAACGATCTGTACGAGGCGACCTCTCTCCTTGCTGACTCGCGCAAGCATGTCGAACAACTTTTGGCACTGATCGGCGGCGCAGTCTCAAAGCCAAGTATCGCGAATTTCGTGGAAGACTACGCCATTTATCACATCGAGGCGTTCACGGGGCTGCATGACATCGAAGACCTTTGCACGCGCTACGCCCAGGATATCGCCCAAATCCTCCGCGCTGAAACGCAACCCTTGTCACCGCAAGAGGTGATGGACGCCTTGGCGCAGCGCAGTTCATTTAGGGTAGACGATGTGACGATTGTCGATTGGAATGCCGCGCTCTTGGTGGACCGCGAAGGTGACGACGTGCGCACCGTCCTGGAGTTCGCCAATGTCGAGTTGCTCGAGTTACGCTATCTGGATCGCAGCCTCGATGATGCCCTCGATCGATCGTACCAGGCCTTGACCATGCCGCAGCGCAACTCACTGCTCGGCTTGGGCAGGTTCGGTGCTGATCGGCACCATGTCGCCCGCATGCAGGTGGACAGCGCCATCCTGTTCGAAGGGGTGAATAATGCCCTGAAACTCCTCGGCGATCAATATCTCTCGCGGGTCTATCGTCTGGTGTCGCAACGCTTGCACTTGGCAGAATGGGACGCGGGCATCATACGAAAACTGCAGACGCTAGAGAGCATTTATGAAAAAATGTCCGATCAGGCCACCACTCGACGTATGGAGGTATTGGAGTGGATTATCATCATCTTGATTGCCATCTCCATCATCCTACCATTCTTGCCGGGCGGCTACGGCCATTAAGCCCTGTGGCTCAGCATGCCGCCAAGGCGACGCATCCCCGCCTCGATATGCCCCGGCATGGCATTCGAAAAGTTCAGGCGGAAGGTGTTGTGCCCCGATCCATCGGCGAAGACGGAGGCTCCGGACATAAAGGCCACCTTCTCGGCGATTGCCTCCGCTATAGGGTAAGCGGTGTCCGCTGCCCCTACGGGTGACGCCTTCCCCGTAGGGCAGAAAGATATGGCCGCCAACGTTTCCCCCGCGCTAAAACCCTGCCGCAAAGCAGTCGAAGTATTTCCCTTTGACGCCAGAGTGCACGCATGAAGCACCATCAACCAAGTCCGTTGTCTGTAGGCGCGCTGTAGACGAGACATCAGGCGATCGTTGGAGCACTTATGATGGTTGCCAACGTGTTCAGAAGAGGTATGCAGGGCGACAGAATGAAGTATTTAGTTGATTTGGTTAGGGTCATACTGTCACACCCATGGAGCGAGTCGCGTTTATCTAACCAAAGCGGTATACTCTCACAGTTGTGCCAGAGTGATTCTCGGTGTCTCGGGGAGCGCATAGACTATGCGGACCAGTCGTGCATTCGGGACTTCAAAGGGATAAGGCACTCCGCGTCCTTGGTCCCTCCCTGGGGCTCAAGGGAAACCCACAGACAATCTCCCATGACGATGAACCTGCATCCGCACCGCATGCAAATCAGAGCGCTGGGGTTACAGACCAGAATTATCTGCTTAGTCATTTTCATCGTAGCCTGTGTGCTTTTCCTCTCCTCATACCTGGATAGCAAACTTTCGGAACAGGCCTTCGAGAAGGACCTACGGGATCAGACCGTTAGCCTGGCCCAAGAGTTGGCCGCCGGCATCGCGGTGCAGCAGATCATTGGGGCTCCTGACGTCTTGAACAAAGAGATCGAGGTGTTTCAGAGGCTCCAAAGGAATCTGCACAGTCTCGCGGTCTTTGTCTCGAGCCCACCAGGGCCGGCATTGGCCGCCTCGACGCCTGGAGCGTCGCAAGCTGTGCCTGAGCCTGAGGTGTGGCATGGAATATTAGAGGGACGCATGTCTACCTCCCTGGAGAGGTTCCAAGGGAGGCGCCTATGGAAGGTCACTGCTCCTATCATGCTTCAGGAGACCATTGTTGGTGCCATTCAGGTCAGCTCATCGCTAGAAACTGCCGACCGTCTGGCCGCAAGAGAGCGCCGTCAATCCCTTGCTATCATGACTGTGGCCTCCATGTTCATCGTCGCTGGGCTTGGCTGGTACCTGCAG
>JBKPCR010000354.1:0-13941 GCA_046727435.1 bacterium
CTCAGTGGTCCTACAAAGTCACAGTGTCTGTGGCGTTTGAAAGAGGGCAACGCCGTGGTGCGGCGATGGGCATAACTGACCGAGATCATATTGATAGGCATTTTAGAGTGCGCCATTCATTTTGAGAGAGATACCCACCAGCGTCACGTTTTTCGCATTCTTCGCTCCCACCCATATTCCTTCACTTATTCCACTTTCGAACGCCATGTGTCCAGGCTGTCGGAGTGACGCCGGTCCGTGCATTGTTGGGGTCTAGCGGTATGTGAGGCACAGACGTTGCACGATCATAGTGACTGTAGGAAACGCCACGATGGAGATAAGTAAGGGGTGCCCGTGCCAAACGGGAGGGAATACGGGCACGTGAAATTGATCTTAAGGCTCGTAGAGGGGAAGGGGCTTTTTATGGAAATCAGCGTAACCGAGGAGGTTCAAACACAGCTGGACCAAGTAAAGGAATGGATGGAGTCGAAAATTGGACGGGAAGTTACATACAACGATGTAATCCTACAAATCCTCAAGAACTTCCAAAATATATTATACCCCGAAGATCTTGGGAGTGCCTGAGGGCCTCGTTGAACAGTCGCCAGATGAATATTTCCTACGAGTTCACCTGCAGAGGCGGTAGCACGGACCAGATCGAACATCAGCTATCCACCCAGTCCGCTACCGCACGAAGCTTTACGTTACAAAGATAAGGCCCATGTGATGGTCAGTAACCTCCCCGGCATCACTGATGATGAAATTCGAAGTAATCAAACCCTGTGCGCCTTTAAACTGGCCCTCACCACCCTCCACCTGCCACATCACAGCCCCTTGCTTCAGGTTTGGCTCAGCACTAGGCCCGATATATCCTTGCCCAATGGTGCTGAATCGCAGGCGGTGTTCGCCTTCCCCAAAGGTGATCATGCCCGTTTCCTTAAAGCCACCCTCTCCCGCCGAAGTCGCCTCTGATGATTCAAAACCGCCAAGGAAGGTCACCTCTGAGTCAAAGGTGGCCTGCTTGCCAGTTGCTGGTTCTATGGTAGCCTGTACCCCATGTTGCCCCACGACTGTAGTACATATGCAACTAACTGCAACCGTCGTAACCTTCATGACGTTTGGAGACGTCCCCACTGGGCGCACTTCTCCTTTAAATTGCATTGTATAGGTCATTTGCCTCATAAGATGGCTCCTTGGGAGAAGGTACCGTAGCCCTTTCGACTCGCCTAATGGACTGCAACATCCTATGAGCTGGCAGTTTGGCGTACGGCCCCAGGCTGAGCTTGGGGGCCCATGCTGGCGCCCCCGTTCATGAGGCGTTAACGTAGAGGCTCGGAGGGCTCTGAGACGCCTTCTAAGATCTGGCCCGCCTGCTGCGTGTCGCCGGTATGTACAGCTAGATCACCCAGCGAGATGATTCCGGCCAGTTGCTTAGACTGGTTGAGGACCACCAGTCGGCGGACCTGCTGCTCCATCATGATCCGAGCGGCCTCGCTGACATCATCGTCCTCGGAGACATGCACTACCTCAGGCGTCATCACTTCGTGGACTTTGGTCGTCTTGGGGTCACGTCCTTCAGCCGTGGCCCGCACGGTGATGTCGCGATCCGTCAACATCCCCACTAGTTGGTCGCCGCTGCATACTGGTAGCATACCCACATCCAGGGCCGCCATCTTTTGAGCCGCTTCCCAGAGAGTGCCCTCGGGATGGACGACTTCCACGTTGCGGGTCATAATGTCCTTAACTTGCACACCTGCCATCTCAGAATAATACAAGCCAGATGTGACTGCTGATGTGGCCGGCCGCACGTCGTAATCGCGGTCTATGTCGGCCCCACTGCCTGGGCGATTCGCAGATGAATAGTACGGATAGGGTGGATAGTGGTAATCATCTCCCCAATAGGGAGGGTAGCCATAGTGGCTATACACATCGCTGGCGTAGCGCTCTTCCACCAAGGTCGGGTCATACCGGGGAGCACCTGCAACGCGCTCCCGGCTCTGATTAATGTGAACGACGTCAGGTGTAATGCGGCTGATCGCATCCACCGGGAGCAGAAACTTGGTGGCGCCCAACCCAAGGAACCCGCCGGACGACACTTCTAAAAAACGCACCTTGCGCTCTTGCTCATCGATGAATAAATCATTAACCGTGCCTACCTCTTCTCCCGCCAAATCTAGGACCTTCAGCGCTCGAATATCTTCGGCCTGCTCAGCGAGCGTCAGGTTCGTGTCACTTAACCTTACCAATCTTGCTGTGGTTTCGTTCGTAGCCATGGTACCCTCCTTACGCAGCAATCTTGTTTCGATTGCCGCTCTAGCATTAACGAGCCGCCGTTGACGGACCGCTCACCCTCTAGCTGTTATACGAACTTCCCTCTCCCGAGTACTTCCCGTCCATTTTGGTGCAGGTGCCACTGAAGATTCGTCCAGCCGCTCTGGACTGGATTCCCCTCATCCAGCATTTACGCGGGTACGTGATCCTTCATCCCGCGGCTCCAATGGCGATGTTGGGCGATCGCCTTGATGAACTCCGCCGCCACATCGTCTACCCGAGCGTCACGGCCGATAATGACACCTTCGTCTATAACTATCTGATTGCCTTGGGTGTTCGCTTCGGGGATCGTCTCCATGCCAAGATTCGACGAGCGTAGCATCTCGATGCCGGCGCCGGTGCTGGCAATTGCCTTGCTATGTGTGTACGCCTCATGAACGAAGTGAAGGGCCCTGTCCTCACCTAGTAGCATCTCAACGCTTTTTTGACCGCCTGGCACGTAGACGGCATCGAACAGAACCGAGCCGGCGGTGAGCAAACTGAAATCAATCGGGACTTCGGCACCATTGGCGCTCTTCAGCGATCCGTGCCGGGGGGCTACGACTTTTGCTTGCGCGCCCGCGGTTGACAAGGCCTGTTTCATGCGGGAGATCGCCGCCTCATCAACGCCGTCAGCGGCGAGGATCGCCACGCGGCGTGTTTTGATATTGTCCTTCACGGTGTTCGCCATGCTCAAGGCCAGCGAGTGCCCGATCGGTTTCTTGATGGGCTTCGGCTGCAAGCGCTTGGCATCCGCGTCCGCCGGCACACTCATATTCAAAGGCCCGTCCAGCTTGGTCGGCACGCCGAGTCCGAGGCCTTGTGCAACTTGCTGCGCCAATGTCGCGTCCACATGCGCCAGCATGCCCACCATCCGCGTTCTGATGTCAGCCACCTCCACCTTGCCCAATTCGAAGCAAAAAGCCTGCACCAAATGATCTTTTTCGGGTTCGGATTGACTATTCCAGAACAGTGCCGCCTGGCTGAAATGATCGAAGAAACTCTCACTCCGCGCCCGCACCTTCTGGCCTTCGAGCTTTTCCGCGTAACTGATAAAGCCGCCCATATCGCCCTTCGCTTGCATGGGGCAGCCGCTTCCCAGCGAATTCGGCTCATAGCTGACACGGCCCCGATTGATCATTTGACGCATGTAGCCGTCGCGTTGATGGTTATGGAGAGGCGCCATAGGGCGATTGATCGGAATTTCGTGAAAGTTGGGGCCTCCCAGGCGGATCAACTGCGTATCGGTATAAGAAAAGAGGCGACCTTGCAGGAGCGGGTCGCTGGTGAAATCGATGCCTGGCACAATGTGGCCCGGGTGAAAGGCCACCTGCTCGGTCTCCGCGAAAAAGTTATCCGGGTTACGGTTAAGGGTGAGCTTGCCAATGCGCCTGACTGGCACCAGTTCTTCAGGAATAATTTTGGTGGCGTCAAGCAGATCGAAATCGAACGCCTTCTCGTCCTTTTCCTCAACGATCTGCACCCCTAGTTCCCATTCGGGGTAATCGCCGTTTTCGATGGCTTCCCACAGATCGCGTCGGTGGAAGTCTGGGTCCAACCCAGAAATTTTCTGGGCTTCATCCCAGAGGACTGAGTGGACACCAAGGACAGGTTTCCAATGAAATTTCACAAACCGCGCTTGGCCCTGCTCGTTAACGAACCGAAACGTGTGGACGCCAAACCCTTCCATCATGCGATAGCTACGAGGAATCGCCCGATCTGACATCACCCACATGATCATATGCATCGATTCTGGCATCAACGAAACGAAATCCCAAAATGTGTCGTGCGCCGAAGCCCCTTGAGGCATCTCATGATGGGGCTCTGGCTTGATGGCGTGGACAAGGTCCGGAAACTTGACCGCGTCCTGGATGAAGAAGACAGGGATGTTATTCCCGACGAGATCGTAGTTTCCCTCTTCCGTGTAAAATTTGACGGCAAAGCCACGCACATCACGGGCCAAGTCAGTCGCCCCGCGCGAGCCGACGACGGTTGAGAAACGCACGAAGACCGGCGTCTTCACGGCCGGATCTTGGAGGAACTTGGCTCTGCTGTAGGGCGCCAGCGATTCGTACACTTGGAAATACCCGTGAGCCGCTGCGCCGCGCGCATGCACGATCCGTTCGGGAATGCGTTCGTGGTCGAAGTGGGTTATCTTCTCCCGAAGGTGGAAATCTTCGAGGAGCGACGGACCGCGCACCCCGGCTTTAAGAGAATTCTGATCATCGTTGATTCGTAGACCCTGATTGGTCGTGAGGTATTGCCCCGCGCTATCCTCACGAAACTGTTCCAGGTCATGGACCTTATCGTGATTGGTTTCCTGTTGACGTTTATCTTTAGGCATAGAGCCTCCATTATTCGGAGCTATGGGGTGCTTTGAGGCAAAAATCTTTTTACCGGTTGAGGAAGTCTGGCGACTAAAGATTGCAACATCCTTGCCAGGTAGAGCGGCGCGGCGCACAAAACTGTTCGCCCTGGCAGTCCGCACATCCCGACTTCCCCCGCCAGGGGGCAAGGGAAGAACCTCCTTGCCCTATAAGGGTTGACGGCTTGTCCTGGAGCCTATGCCCTGTAAGGGGAGGGCCGGGTGAGGGCTGTACGGCCTCTCAAAATAGGAGGAAGAAGCGACTCCCATCTATCAGATTGAGATACCCGGAGGGATTTCTTGAGCGTACATTGAGTCTGCTCAAGCTCGTAGGACGCTGTATTCGGCCGCAGCGTTGCAGATGGTCGATGGGATAGCGAATGGGGGTTTGTGCAGCGTGTGGTTTGAGTTATTGGTGAGAGACGGGAAGATGCATTACCGCGTGTCCTGCTCTCAGCTGTGGCAAGCATCCTTGGGGAGTTCGCGAATACGGCCGTCTTCGATCAGTAAAATGCGGTCAGCTGCTTGTGCCAGCCGGTCTCGGTTGGCGGCAATATCATCTATCATGCTGTTGTACGGGATCTACCACTGCTCAGCATACAGCGTGCCGCGGACCAAAGGAAGACTGCAACAGTCAGCCAACTGGCCCCATTGCTTGTTCACAGGGTACTATCTCTCTCAACATGCAAGGTGCCAACCAGCCCCTTTTCGTAAATGTTACCTTGACCAGACCCCTTGTGCCACCTGGGCGACGAGGCGCAATTTGGCCTCCTGCTCTGCGGCCGTCAATGGATTGCCGGCCTCTCCCGAGGCAAAGCCGCACTGCGGACTGACCGCCAACCGGTCCAATGGGATGTACTGGGTCGCCTCATGAATGCGCGCCTCCACGGCCTCGGAATGCTCCAGCGCGCCCTTCTTGGTGGTGAGCAAGCCAAGCACGACGCTGTGCTGCGGCAGGACATAGCGTAATGGTCCGAAGTCTCCCGCCCGCGGGGTATCGTACTCCAACAGCAGGCGGTCGAAGTTGCTGAGCCGGGGAAAGACCTCAGCCGCGATGCGTTCATAGCCGCCGTTGGCCAGCCAGCGGCCACCTGGGGCATTGCCGCGGCAGATGTGTATGGCGCGCGTCAGGCCGTTGATGCCTTCGAATACAGTGTTGTCGATCTCTGCATCGGCAATCAATTCAGCCGCCATGTCATGGCCCCAGGTTTCAAAGGCGGCACGGTTCTCCAGATCGACATGCCACTGCGCATAGTTGGGCGCATCCAGCTGGAGGTAGTCACCTCCCAGCGTGATCATCTTGTCGATGACCTCAGTACGCAGGTAGTCGGCGATCGCGCATAGAAAGTCCTCGGGCGTGGGGTAGACCGTACCTGAATATTGTGGATGCCAAAAAATGCGGTGCCAGCTTGGTGCCGGAATCGTGAACTTGGTGCGGTGATGAGCGTTGGCCTTCAGGAACGCATACTCCTCCGCGACAATGTCGCGGACAACCTGCAGCGGCTTGGTAATGAACGGCCGGGTCGGCGCCGTCCATACCTGTGCGCGTTGACCGTCCGGTTCCTTCCAGAGTGACCACCAGCCCGGCTCGGCCTGGAGAAATTCATAGCCCGCAAGCGGCGCATGGGAGGCACCCTCTTCGCGGAGGGGTATCGTGACCACCCACGATTGTCGCCGGAGCTCGCCATCGGTGATCACATCCAGTCCAGCCGCTTCCTGCAGCGCGATGGCCTCCCTTACGGCACGGTCCTCCGCCGTATGGAGCTTGGCTTCGCTCACCCGCCCCTCACGCACCCCCTGCCGCGCCTCCCTGAGATAGGTGGGCCGCAGCAGGCTTCCCACGACATCCGAACGGGCCACATTCATACGCGTGCTCGCCGTCATATTGCCGCCCTCCCTGGTCTGCAGATTTCCGAATGCACCCTTTTGCCCTTCTCCCTCTGGGAGAGGGCTGAGGTGGAGGAAGCCCAAGTGCTCGATCATACCCTGCCACTCTCACCCTCACCTTCTCCTGGAGGGAAAGGGAACCCCAAGGGGCTCCACCGGTCTAGCCATTCCAGAGCTGCCGTGTCGCCAGTTGGGCACCTTCCGCTAGGGCCTCGAATTTGGCCCAAACGATTTTCGGATGGCCGACGCGTCCTCCCAGCCCACAATCGGTCCCGGCGATCACGTTTTCGCGACCCACTAGCCTGGCATACTTGACCAGGCGCTCTGCGACGAGCTCTGGATGTTCGATGAAGTCGGTGGCATGGCCGACGACACCGGGAATCAGCACCTTCCCTGTAGGCAGTTTGACGTCTTCCCACACTCGCCACTCATGCTCGTGGCGAGGGTTCGAGGCTTCAATGGAATAGCCCTCAACATTGACTTTCAGGATGAGGTCCACAATGTCTCGAAGGGGGATATCGTACTTATGGGGACCGTGATAGCTACCCCAGCACACGTGCAGGCGCACGCGTCCGGGGGGGATGCCCCGCAGCGCATGGTTGAGCGCTTCGACGCGCAGCTCGGCGAACTTCCGATACTCTGGTACGCTCATATGCGGATGAATTTGCCAGGCGTCCGGCAGATCGGGATCATCGATCTGCAACAGGAAGCCGGCCTCGACAATCGCCTGGTATTCCTCGTGCATGGCGTCCGCGATGGCATCAAGGTAGGCCTCGTCGCTGGGATAGTACTGGTTGCGCATCCAATGCTCGATGGTGCCGGGCGCAATGGCGGGGAGAAAGGGTTCCGCGACCTGCACGCCCGCGAGGGCTGCTTTGAAATTAGCGATGTCGGCTTGCACGGCCGTGTGCCCAATGTACCTCAGGGGCCCTGTGCAGAAGACTTGACGGGCGTTGGCCGAGGCACCACCGAAACCGCCGCGACTGGCGAAGTACTCGGCGAATTCCGGCATGTCGCGGCCGGAGATCATCGATGGCCGCTCGTCCGCGGAGAGCGGGCGCTCTTCGAACCCACTCAGGCGCTCGCGGGCATAAGTCGAAAAACTACGCTTCGAGAGCTCGCCATCGTTGATGATATCGAGGCCAACTGCGATCTGCTGCTGGACGACCTCGGCGACCGCGCTACGGACCCGCGTGGTGAATCGCGCCTGATCGTAGGGTTGTCCGTCATCCTTGGCGATGAGTATCTCTCGTAGATCATCCGGCCGTGGCAAGCTACCGGCGTGCGTGGTGAGGATCCGTTCGGTGCTCCGCTGCATGGTGCCTCCCCATTGCCAGGCGACAGCCTGATGGTTGACCATATATCCCACGGGTGGTTGCTGACCACGCTTTGGATCAGCAACGACCCAGGACCTTTACTGCGATGCTGCCCCGATTGCTATGACGCGCCCCAGACCTTATGCGCTGTCTCCACCACCAGTTCCAGTTTTCGCCACTGTTCGTCCTCCGTCAGCAGGTTGCCGGCGGCAGTCGACGCGAAGCCGCACTGGGGGCTCAGGGCCAGGTTCTCGATGGGAACGTAGCGCGACGCCTCGTCGATGCGCCGGCGTAGCTCATCCTGGGACTCTATCCTGGGTTCCTTACTGCTCACCAGGCCGAGGACGACCATCTTGTCGCGTGGCATGAACCGCAGGGGCTCGAAGGTGCCGGCCCGCGCCGTGTCGTACTCCAGCAGGAACCGATCGACGGCGAGTGAGCCGAATAGCTTCTCGGCGATTGGTTCGTAGCCGCCTTCGGCGTACCACTTGCTCTCGTTATTGCCGCGGCAAATGTGCATCGCCACGATCAGGCCCTGCCGTTGCACACCCTCCAGGCAAGCATTGTCAGCTGCGATGGCCTCGTCGAACATCTGGTCGGGGTCTTCCCCTAAGTCGCGCAAGTGCTGGCGCCACCTGGGATCCACGTAATAGCTGTAGCGCGGTTCATCCAGCTGAATGTACGGAATGCCATCGTCGACCAGAGCGGCGATCTCTCGTTTGATGATGGGGACGAGCGCCCACAGCAAGTCAGCACGCGTCGGATAGAACGGCTCGCTGACGCCAGGCTGAAAGCTGATGGCCGGGAACTGGTTGGGACTGGGCAGCGTCATCTTGACCAGGCCAGGGGCGTGGGCCTGTAAGAACCGCGTCTGGTGCTCAGTCAATCGCCGCACTGGTCGCAGTTTCCCACCGACCACTTGCCGGGTCCCCTGCTCCTGAGGCTCTCCGCCTGGCCCTTGCCAGATGCGAACCACTGCGGGACGTGCAGCGTCAACAAACCCCTCCACCGCTTCCACCAGATCATTCTGGAAGCCGGTACGGCGAAACTCCCCATCGGTGAACACGTTCACGCCAATGCTGCGCTGACGCTCTAAAGCAGCCAGGATGGCGCGATCCTCAATATGGCGCAACTGCTCCAGGGGTAGGCGTCCCTCGCGGAAGGCTGCTCGGGCCTCTTTCACTTCGGCTGGACGCAGGAAGCTCCCGACGTGATCCGCGCGACAGGCTTCCGACATGGCTGATCCTCCTCAACCAAACATACGCATAAACCCCCGCGGATAGCTGACCGTAGCCGACGCCATTTCTCTCTTGAAACGGCTCGGGCAAGCGTATACACAGACAACGCCTAGTGATGACGATTGCCACGATAGTATGTCCATCGCTGTTGGCTGTCAACACAGACGGTCACCTTCTCAGCGGCGGTGGCAAGCCGTCTCCGGGAAGGATGAGGACCAGGGGAGGACAAAAGCATGCGCAAACGCACGTCGACCCCCAAAATACCCGATACGCAGCCTGCTGCGATGCACAAACCCGATGTGGACGTGTCCAGCGAAGGCAGGCTGTCGCGCCGCCATTTTCTGACCTCGAGCGCGGCGGGCGTCGTTGCCGGTGCCATCGCATCCGAGACGCTGGCTGGGACGGCTCTAGCCGCTAACCGCAAGGCCAAGAGCAGTGGCCCAGGCGACAGCCGCGGCGGCCGTATCTTGCTGAAGGGCGGCTGCGTGCTCTCGCTCGATCCAAACGTCGGCGACTTTGAGACGGCGGATGTGTTGATCGAGGGCTCCAAGATCGTCGCCGTCCAGCCTAATCTCAAGGCATCGGCGGCGGTGATCGACGCTTCGCACATGATCGTCATGCCGGGTTTCGTCGATACACACCGTCACATCTGGCAGGGTCAGTTGCGGAACATCCTGCCTAATGGCCTGCTCAGTGACTATCAACGCGACATTACCGGCGCTGCCCGTGCCGTCTATCGACCCGAAGATGCGTACGTCGTCGATCTCGTTAGCGCCCTAGGTGCGATGAATGCGGGCCTCACCACGCTGCTCGACTGGTCACATATCGGCAACAGTCCCGAGCACACTGACGCCGCCATTGAGGGCCTGCGGGAGTCCGGCATGCGTGGCGTATAGGCCTATGGCGCTGGGACAGCCAATCAATTTCCGCAAGACATCCGTCGGCTGCGCACGCAGTAGTTTTCTTCGGCTGACCAATTGCTGACGCTGGCCATGGCCGCAGGCATTAACGCAGACCATTGGGCAGTCGCCCGCGACGTCGGTGGGCCGATCACTGTCCATGTCAATGGCACGAACCAGCTGCTGCCAGTGGCGAACGCCATGGGCCACGACGTCACCTATATCCACTGCTGCAATCTGGCTGAGGCCGAGTGGCGGATGATCGCCGACACCGGCGGCAACGTGTCGATCGCCTGCCCTATCGAGATGGAGATGGGACACGGCGTACCCCCCCATCCAACACGCGCTCGATCACGGTATCCGACCGAGCCTAAGCGCAGATGTCGAGACGGAGATTCCGAGTGAGTTCTTCACCCAGATGCGTGCGGTTTTCACCCTGCAGCGCATGCTACTTCTGACTCGTCAGCGGGCGGGCGAAACTACCTTACCCAACCTGCTCACAGTCCGTGAGGTGATTGAGTTCGCGACCATCGAAGGCGCGAAGGATAACCGCCTCGATCAAAAGATCGGCACGCTGACGCCCAGCAAGGAAGCCGACATCATCATGCTACGGATAGACCAAATCAACGTCATACCAGTGAACAATGTGTATGGGGCCATCGTGTTAGGAATGGACACCAGCAATGTCGACACGGTCTTCATTGGGGGTAAATTGCGGAAGTCAAAGGGCAAGCTGGTAGGGGTAGACCTGAATCGCGTCAGCCGCTTGGCTCATCAGTCGCGAGACTATATCGTTGCCAAAGCTGGCTGGCCACAAACCCGCTTTGGGGGTTACTTACCAGGCCACTGAGACATATGATAGTCGCTATCAGACCACATACAATTCGTACACCTATCCACAGCAGACATGTGCACGGCGCATGGTTGGGGGCATCTAACTGGATATCATCGCAACCCAAGGCGATGAGCTTCATTACCAGCTCTTGGCGCAGATAAGCAGCGATGGCGTGGAGGAAGTCCTCAGGTATGGGGTAAGTCGGCCGCAAATGCTCCGAATGCCAGAAAATGCGGTGCCAGCTCGGGGCAGGGATGGTATACGTGGTGCGGGTGTAGGCGTTGGCTTTCAGGAAGCTGTATTCCTCCGTTGCGGCACATCCTGTATGGAAATGTCTGATGGGACGGTGGGAAAAGGACCCACCTCTGACCACTCGAAGAGCGACGGCAGCATCACCTGGACGAATCAGTTTTGTAGCGAGCCATTAAAGTGGCCGCGACAAGGGTGGGGCTGGTCAAGCCGGTGAGCTACCATCTGCTACAGCACGCATCCCCCACGCACCTGCCAGAAGAAGGCCATGACATTCGGATAATTGAGGAACTGCTCAGGCATCGGGATGTAAAGACGACGATGAGGTATACGCACGTACTGACCCGGGGCAGGCAAGGGGTCTACAGCCCCATCGACCGTTTCTGAGGTGGGCGGGCGGCATTGCGGTGTTAGGATGTTAGACTGCACGATTCTACAGGCTAACAGGCGACACACAGAGCTTGATGCGAATGTGTAAAGGTGCTAGAATCCAAGCTATTTTATGGGATACGGAACCGCTGGTGGCGGGGTGATAGACTGCTGTACGGAGCAGTGTTTCACGAATCGATTCGGCAGTCTAATCGGCGTTAGGCTTCATCGGCATTGAGCGACACTCACCGTCTTTCATGACGGTATCGAGACCAGGAGGAAAGTGCACACCATGTCTCTGACCGTGCTCCTGTGGTTCGCGCTCACAGAGTTCTTGCTGGCACTTTCTCCAGGTCCAGCCGTGCTGTTGGTGGTGGACCAGGGGATGCAACATGGCGCCAGAGCGAGCGTACGTGGCACACTCGGCATCTTAAGTGTAGAGGTGGTCTATTTTGCGGTCTCAGCCGCCGGTGTGGGCGCCGTATTGGTGACCTCCACACTCGCCTTCCAGGTCATGAAGTGGACTGGGGCGGCATACCTGATCTATCTGGGCACACGGATGTTGTGCATGACAACGTTGAAAGGAGTTGGAGGCAAGACCACGCCACCTGCTGCGAGGCATATGCTGTTTGTGCAAGGGGTGCTCACGCAACTCGCCAATCCGAAAGCGATGTTCTTTTTCACTGCGCTGCTCCCCCAGTTCATTGACCCAGCGGGGCCCATCGCGTGGCAATTTGTGCTGCTTGGCGTCACCTCGCTCCTGATCGAATTCCCGGTGTTAGTGGGGTACGGCTGGGTCGCTGAGCAAAGTAAGCAGGTCATGCAACAGAGTCGTTGGGCACGGTGGCTGGATCAGCTTGCGGGGGTGTTTTTGATCACGGCGGGTGTCAAGCTCGCGTTGGAGCGCCGAGCGTGAGCGAGGCCGCCACACTGTGCCGCGAGAAGGCCGCTTAGTGCGTTGCAGAGGAGACCAACGACCCCAGCGCGTCGTCATCCATTGTCATTGCGAACAAGGGGTATACGACGGCAATGACAACAAGGTCTTTGCCGAACAAGGGCCTGGTCGCGCCAAGAACGCCCGAAACGAGGGGATTGGGGGAAAGCTCATGAAACTCGTGGTCGTGACCCAGTGGGTGAGAGCCAGCGGCGCAAGGCTCAAATCCCACCCGACTAACGCCTAGCCAGCCGGTCGGTAATGAACCCGCATGCATCGCCGGTATGGGGTGTGTGAAGCCGGGTGTAGTGAGGAAGCAGGCCGCGTCATTGAGTCCCGAAATGGGTATAGTGGTGGTCAGTAGGATACCCTCGCGGGTCAATGCGAGGGCAAAGCCGACGCGTGCCATGCCGCGGAAGGCAGCAGTCCTAGACACGCGAGGGCGAGTGTCGAGGACACCACCGGGGTCTGAGAGCGGGGCATGTGTTCAGAGGGGTCACTCGGGAACGTGGGAGAGCCACAAGGCGCCTTGGGCATGTGCCGGATCGGGGAGCCGGGGGAGAAAACCTCCGAGCCCAGCGGGGTGGCGTGGTCCTGGAACCCGGCTGGGAGTGAAGAAGAGGATCACCCCAAGGTATCGGCGAACGAGGGACAACCGAAGGACGCCGAGACGGGGTGGTGGCCGTCGTAGCGGCGCAGAGTACCGAGGCCACCAACCATCTCAACCCCACGCCAGCGGATAGCGCAGCAGGCGATGCAGTCTCCAGCGATGGTGTGCACGACGCTGGCGCACCTGCTGGACGTCGACTGGCTCAGGGAAGCCTATCGCCGGACCCGCAAGGATGCGGCGCCGGGGATCGATGGGGTGACAGCCGCGGCCGATGCGGAACACCTCGAGGCGAACCGCACCGACCTGTACGAGCGGCTGCACCGCGGGCGCTATACGGCGCCGCCAGTGAAGCGGACGTGGCTCGACAAGGAGGACGGCAGCCAGCGGCCGATCGGGATGCCCGCCTTCGAGGACACAATCGTCCAGCGGGCGGTGACGATGCTGGTGGGGGCGGTCTATGAGCAGGACTTTCATGACTTCTCCCACGGCTTTCGGCAAGGCCACAGCCCGCACCAGGCACTGCAGGAGCTGCGGGAGCAGTGCCTGGAGCTGAACATCGGCTGGATCGTCGATGCCGATGTGAGTGGATTCTTCGACCGTCTGGACCACGATCTGTGACGAGAGGTCATTCGGAAACGGGGCAATGACAGGGGCCTATGGCGGCTCATCGGGAAATGGCTGCACGCGGGCGTGCTGGACGGGGAGCAGTGAACGTACCCCGAGCCGGGCACCCCGCCGGGCGGCGTCCTCTCGCCGATGTTGGCCACTATCTTCCTGCAGGAGGTCCTGGAGGCATGGTACGAGCGTGACGTCAGACCCCGGATAAGAGGCCGAACCTTCCTGACCCGCGTTGCCGATGATGTTGTGATCGGCTGCGAACGGGAAGCCGATGCTCGCCGGATCATGGCCGCGCTGCCGAAGCGCTTTGCCCGCTTCGGCCTGACCATTCA
>JBKPCR010000355.1:0-14881 GCA_046727435.1 bacterium
GATCATGGGCGAAGAAGAAGATGTGGTGCGCATCATGACCATCCATCAGGCGAAGGGGTTGGAGTTTCCGGCGGTCTTCGTCCCGGATCTGGCCCATGAGGGGAGAGGCGAGCGGGGCAGTCGCGTCATCTTCGACGAGCAGTGGGGTGTGATGTGCGCAGCAGCCTATGGCATCAATCGCGCGCGCCTGCTGCACCCCCTCATGCTCGAAGCGGAGGTGGTGGAACGCGATAAGGAGGTGGAAGAGCAAAAGCGCCTGCTTTACGTGGCGCTGACACGGCCGCAACACCTCCTGGTGCTGGGCGAAGGCGCCAGCAAGAGGCCGGGCCCGTGGCATTCCTGGGTAATGGGGACGCTGCTCGCCGAGCCGGATAGGGCGGAGATCATCGCGCAGGTGCGTTCCGGGACGTTACCATCGGCAGACATGGCCCTGTATGGGGGGACCATAGAGCTCAGACATGCCGCCACACTAGCGCAACAGCCGGTGACTCAGGTGGTCGCAACGCCATCCCCCCCCGCCTCGACGGTTGACGAACTGCAAGCGATCGATCAGCATGTCTGGGGATGGCAGCTGCCGCCGCCCCAAACGGTTGAAATGTCGCCCACCGCGCTGGCGACGCTGGCGAGATGTGCGCGCTATTTTTTTCTGCACGACTTGGCGGGTTTGGAAGAACAGCCGCCGGGACAGGAGAGGGGCCTGCCAGCGGTGGATAAGGGGCGCATTGTCCATGCCGTACTCGAACGCATCGAGATGGACTTCCCCATCGCGGCCCTGGCCGACCGCGTGCGAGAGCTGATTCGTGGGGAGCCGGGGGCGTTTCTCCTGACGGCTACCGATGTTGAAGAGCTGGGGCAAGACCTCGAACGCTATCTGTGCAGCCCCACCTGGCAAGCCCTGCGGCACAGTCCACATCTACGCCGCGAGGTGCCATTTCACCTGCATATTCGAGGGGAAGCGCTAGAGCTCTTCATCCGCGGGCGGATGGACGCGGTGATCAGGCGGGATGAGACGCCGGTGGTGATCGACCATAAATACGCCCATTTCGATCGTCACAAAGAAGCGGGCTATGAAGTGCCCATGGCGATTTATGCGTTAGCCGCCATGCGCGCCCTGGGGAGCCCGTCCGCAGAAGTACAGTTGAGTTTTCTACGCAGTCGCGTGTATCCTACGGAGCGTCGAACCATTCGTGCAACGGATCGCGTCGAAGAGCGTATGCTAGAATTGGCGCAGGCATATGTCGACCGGCGGCATGCCAGCGATGTCGACGCCTGGCCGCGCATCGCACGCGAACAATGTGAACTCGCGCGCTGCGGCTTTCGGCCATTCTGCTGGGGGCAGAAGACCGGAGACACGACTGAGTCAGGAGGACTGAGGACTAGGTGAAAGCCGCTTGTCACTCAGTCTCCAACACTTAGTCCTCCGAACTTTTCATGGGAGGGTAGAGCGATGACGGAGAAGCAAAAGGCCGTGCTCGAAGCGTCGGACCTGGAACTGCTGGATGAGCTGAAAAACGGCAACTTGCTGGTGCGGGATACCGAAGCCATGGCTATCCGCGGGGTGTATTTCTGCTACATCCTGTCGCAAGAGGGTTCCATACAGAATATCGATTACCATTACCGGACGCGGCAGGCGGCAAAAACCGCCTAAGCGATCATCGGGGAAACGCTTGGATGCCTGCGTTGCTGCAGTGCCCCTTGATGGATGGTGATGACACCGCACGTGCACGTGCGGCGCTGCCGGTGCTATGCCGGAGAGTGACGCACGCCCTGACGATCTACGTGCATATTCCCTTCTGCATTCAGAAGTGTGGGTATTGCGATTTCAATGCCTATCTGTATCGCCATGACGCAGCCCAGACCTATCTTACCGCCCTCCGACGCGAGATCGAGCATACGGCCACCGAGCAGCCATGGATGGGCTACAGCGTGCCTTCTGTCTATTTTGGGGGCGGCACGCCTTCCACGCTCGCGCCTGCCGATCTCACAAGTCTGCTCAGCCTGATGAGGGACAGCTTTCCCGTGCCAGCGGATGCGGAAATCACGCTTGAGGCCGACCCTGGCACGATCGACCTGGCCGGCCTTGAGGCACTGCGGGCGGGGGGCTTTAATCGGATCAGCATCGGCGTGCAGGCCTTCGACGATGGTCTTCTTCATCGGCTCGACCGCCTGCACTCCGCGGCAGACGCCCGTTGTGTGCTCGTATGGGCCAGACGAGCGGGATTCATGGACCTAAATCTGGACCTCATGTTCGGATTGCCGGGGCAGTCGCTACCCGCCTGGGAGAGGAGCCTCCACGAGGCTATCGCCTTTGACCCGACGCATATTTCTGTGTATGGCCTTGCCATCGAGGAGCGCACGCCATTCTATTGGCGACAGCAGCGCGGCCAGCTCACCCTGCCGGATGAAGAGGCACAGGTGGCGATGTTCGAGCACGCCGACCAGGTATTGACCGCCGCTGGCTACCTGCATTATGAGATCTCCAACTACGCTATGCCGGGCTGGCGCTCGCGCCATAACCTGCACTATTGGCAGCATGGTGAGTATCTTGGCTTTGGTGCTGGGGCGCATGCCTATCTTCATGGCTATCGTCGCGAGAATGAGCGACTGCCCGGGCGTTACATCCGGGCGATCGCCGCGGGCGGCAATGCTGCAGGTGTGCCTGAGCTCATCGATCGGACACGTCGCATCCATGAGGGGCTCATGGTAGGTCTGCGGCTGCGTGAAGGCATCGACCTCGGAGCCTTCGCACGTGCGTATGGCATTCATCTCGCCGCCGCCTACGCCGAGCCCATCGACGAGCTGATAGATTCTGGCCATTTACTGTACCGCGACGGTTACCTGTGCCTTACCGACCGCGGCCGCCTGGTGATCGATGCGGTGCTTGCCCGGCTTGTTGTAGCCGATGATGCGGGCACGTCACCGGCGGCAGAGTAGCCCTCCTCAAAAAGCACCCAGCGACCTGGTCAGCCCTCCCTAGCCTCATCCTCTGTGTCTTACCCTCATACCGTCGGAGATTAAACGTCTGGTCGTGTGCTTGGTCCATCAATATTTTTCATGAAATTCATGAAAACAATCCATTGGTTCTTTTAATGACTGAGGCCTATATTTTATATCAATTGCTTGGACACAAGGGTGGAGGTTGAGTCCAAGCCGCGGAAGTATGCGGATATCATACATACCACAACCGAAGGAGAGATCACATGTCAGCACATGGCCAGACGATCGTATGGGGAATGCACATTGGCAAATCAACACAAGATGTACGAGGGCATTGGCTCCAGCGCATAGGGCAGTGGTTGGCTGGGCGATCTGAGAGCCACAAAGCGGCTCTCCGGATGACGCTCTACCGAGTCTGGGATAGTCGACGCGAGCAATTCCGTCCAGAACATACAGAATCTGCTCTTGAGCATGTGGCACAGCGTAGCGGGCAATCCTGGCTCATGAGCATGCATAGCGCCGCCCTTTAAACGTGGGGGAGGCATTCCGCCAATTGCCTGCACTGGTCGGGGGCGGAAGGGTGTTGGACATCTCCGCGTTGAGGGTTTATTCGAGGTGTTCGATGGTATACCCTCGCTGGAGAAGATAGGCGGCGATGAACTGACGATGGCACTCAGTTGCATGCTTTTCTGCACACATCAGGCAGAACGGGGTGGGAAGCTGTCGAAGGTGCTCAGCCAATACGTCCCCGGCATGACTCCATAAGCGCTGATAGCGCTCACGCCAGTCCTCACAATCCATAAAGAGGTTCCCAAGCTCCACCGCTGATACGTATGCAATGTTGGCACGAGCCAATACGGCCTGGATGCCTTTATCCGCAGTTTTGGCCCTGGCGTAAACCCCCATACTAGACCGGTCTGGCCGCAGGCGCACGTCCACCACGAGCGGTATGTTCGCCTGTTGCAGCAGTGCCACAAAATCACCTGGGGAGCGCCCTCCATAGCCTATGGTATACACACGCATCGGTAGACCTTGTGAATGTTCGGTCGATGCCATCCCATCGCTCCCCTTTCAGGACTGGAGAGTGTTCAACCGAAGATAGGCAAGAACAATGTTTGATAGTGCGCGAAGATTGCCGGCCCTGTGGGTGCACACCCTAACTTTAATGAGGCATGAATCATGTCTTCGGATGTAGAGACTACTTTGGTCTGTCGCGTCATCCGGCCGAGGTAATGTCTCGTCTTGGAATGATCGCGTTCAATGGCATGAGTACGTGCTTTGCCAATGATATGACGCTCTTTAGGTCATACCTGGGCACATGCATCCCAGTGATCTGTATAAAATAGACAATCCGTTAAATGTGTGACTTTATCATAGAGGCGTTGGAACGTCGCAGCATCACGACCACCGAGTACCCAGGCAATGGTTCGCCCTGTGCGACGATCCACGGCTTTAATAATCCAGACTTTTCTTTTGTTGATTGAATAAAATGCCACATCTCATCAAATGCAATTTCTTGAATATCTAGAGCCATCGTCGGTTCATCCGTCCTGGCAGCAGCTTGTCGAATCCAGTAATACGTGGTGGTGCGTGAGACGCCCAAGAGTTTGGCCAAAAAGCCAAACGAGGCTTTTCCCAGGGAGTATAAGAGAATACATAAGGCTTTTTTGACCTCAGTGGCATGCGAGTGCCGCGCATCACCAAGCACAAAATTATAGCCGCACGTACGGCACTGATAGCGTTGCTTCCCACGCACGAATCCGTTCTTGACCGTATGAGTTTGTTGACAATTTTTACAAGTAATCATCTGCCATTCCTCCTCTCCACGGCTCTGTCCATGGAGGGATAGCATACCATATCTATCTAGGTTTTAACACTCTCCGTCTTGTCGTCGATGACACCCGGAATCAGAATCTTGCCCTCGGGCAGCTTGACGGTTTCCCAGATGCGCCACTCATGCGCATGGCGTGGGTTGGCCGCTTCGATGCTGATGGCCTACACCCGGGCCTGCAATAGGATATCGAGGATGTCCCTGGTCGCGACCTCCGCATGGTGCGGGCCCTCGTAATTTCCCCAACAGACGTGGAGCCGCACCCTATCAGCTGGGATATTCGCCAAGGCAGCATTAAGCACTTCTACGTGCTGTGCCACCTTCTTCCGATATGCTTCCAGCGAGAGGTCCCAAAACCGCATCGTCCGGAGGTCCGCCAGGTCGGGGCTGTCCACCTGCAGCAGAAACCCGGCCTGCACAATCGCCTGGTATTCCTGCCGCATGGCCTGCGCCAATGCTTCCAGAAACGCGTCTGTCGTCGGGTAGTACTCGTTCCGAATCCAACTCCCCTGTGCCAGGATGCCGGGAGAAGCCGCGAGGATGAAGGCTTCCTGTGGCTGTATGTCCAGCAGGGCCGCTTTAAAATTCTCGATGTCTGTCTGCACCGCCGCCATCCCAAGATAGTTGATGGGCCCGGTGCATACCATCAGGGTCGGGGTCCCACCAACTTGCTGGGCCTCAGCCCACCCAGGGAACGCCTGCTCATCCGCCCACGACGGTGATCACGGCCTTTCTCCAGATCGGAGCGACTTGAACTCGAATCCGGTCAGGCACTCTTTCGCACACTGGTAGAAACCGGACTTGCTCTGCTCCCCATTGCCGACGATGTCCACCCTGGACTCGACCTGCTGCCGGACGACCTCGACGACGGCGGCGCGTACTCACGTGGCAAAGGCCTCCTGGTCGTATGCCTGGCCGCTCTTCTCCGCCAGCAACAGTTGAGCCAGGTCGGGGGGAGCGTGCAAAGCTCCCCGTGTGTGGTGAGGATCCGTTCCGTACCGGGTTTCATGGTACTCCTCCCGGCAGTACATAGACAATCGACCTGTGCAATGCAAAGCGGCGGCGTAGGGCGAGCAGCTTTAGGATCTGGAGTGGGGACGCATTGCCTGCTTTATGGGCCCAAACTGAAGCAGTGGTCATAGGGTGCCAATCGTCCGATGGGATGACCGTCCCTCGACTTGCGCCAGCGCAGCCTCTGCCTGGGGCAGCCAGAAGGTCATCTCCATGGCCTGGTACAGCTCGATAGCGGTGGCCAGTTCGGCACGGGCCTGCTCCTGCTGTCCGGTCTTGGCATAGAGGGTGCCGAGACCCAGGTGGCAATGGGCCTGAAGCGGGCGCATGCCGATCGCCTCAGCCCGGGCAAGGGCCTGGCGGTAGTGGCGCTCGGCCAACTCGACCTCCGGGGGCGTGCGGTGGGCCGCGATGTCGCCGAGGAGCCGCAGGGCATACGCCTGATAGCCCCGCTGTTTCTGGGTTCGTGTGACCTCCAGGGCCTGCTGGCCGAGCTGCATCGCCTCCTCTAAGCGGCCAGCCAGCACATAGCCCTCGCCCCGCCAGACGGGGAGGAGAGGAGCTAAGCCCCATATGCCAGGGGGCTGCCACTGTTCCAGCCCCCACTCCAGCAGTGGCAGGGCCTCGCTCACCCGCCCGGACAGGGCGTAGGCTGCGCCCAATTCCACATGCAAATGACGCATGGTGCCCGGGAAGTTCACCGCTTCGCGGAGCGCTAGCGCCCGTTCGAACGAGTGTATGGCCTGGGACAGAGCCCCCTGGCGCAGGAAGAAATGGCCAACTCCGCTACATGCCCAGATAAGACTGTAGGGGTGATCGACCGTCTCGGCCAGCCGGAGGGCGTCCTCGCCGTATGACCGCCCCTCGGCAAACGCGCCCAGCTCCGCAAGGCACCGGGCCACCTGAGCACGGGAGACCACAGATTGCACGTTCGTGGTCCCAAAGCGCTCTCGGAGCAGCGCCCCGTGCAGGATCTCGACGTTCCGCCTGAACACCTCGGCCGCCTGCCGATAGTCGTTCAAGACCCACAGGTAGAGTTCACCCAGGAAGCTGCTGGCGGCGACCTGCAGGCCGACGTCCCCCAGGCCTGTGGCAATGGCCAGCGCGCGCTGGGCGGACGCGAGAGCTTCGTCAACGTTGCCTTGATGCCGCAGACACACAGACAGATAGCCCGCGAGTTGTCCCAGCCGGCGCTGATCACCGAGAGCCTCGGCGAGGGGTTCCGCCTGGCGCAGGTGATTGAGGATCCGCCCCTCCTCATTGAGGGGATGCAGCGCATTGCGCAGGTCGAAGCAGAGATCAATGGCCTGCTCGCACGTGGTGCGATGGTCGGGGAGGTGTTGAAGGGCCGTCAGGACCTGCTCGAAGGCCGCGGCCGCCTCCCGTAGGGCCGAGCGCTCAGCCGCCTTGGCCCCGGACTGGCGGCCATAGGTCACGGCCTTGTCCCAAACCTCGCCACGGATGGCATGGTGGGCCAGGCGCTCGACCTGCTCGGCCAGGCGGTCGGCATACAGTTCCTCCAGGGCTGCCAGAATGCGGACGTGCAGCATCCGCCGCCGCTCCTGGGGCAAGCTGCCGTAGGCCACCTCGTGGGTGAGGGCATGTTTGAAGGTATACTCCCGCTCGGGGAACAGACGCGTCTCGTACAGGAACTCCGCCGCCTGTAGGGTGGCTATACCGTGGCGCAGCTTCTCCTCCGACAGCTCCACGATGCGCTGCAGCAGGGCGAAGGGCACATCTCTGCCGATCACGGCGGCAGACTGCAGGATGGCCTTCCCCTCGCGCGTGAGGCGGTCGATGCGGGCTGTGAGGACGGCCTGCACCGTGGCCGGCACGTGAATGCTCGGGACGGCCTTGGCCAGCTGGTATGCGCCAGGCGCGCCGACGAGCACCCCGGTCTCCACCAGCATCTGGATGCTCTCCTCCAGGAAAAAGGGGTTGCCCTCAGTCCACTCGATCAACCGCGGCTTGAGCGGCGCCAGCCCGGCATCATCGCCCAGCCGCTCCTGGAGCAACTCTTGGGCACGGTCACGCGGCAGCGGGTCGAGGCGCAGCTGGGCATAGAAGGTCTTGCCGGCCCAGCCGTGCTGATACTCCGGACGGTAACTGACGAGGAGCAGCAGGTGCACGGTCGGCAAGCTGTCGACGAGGCTGTCGAGGAACGCCTGCGTCTCGGTATCGATCCAATGCAGGTTCTCGACGATCAACACCACCGGCTGGACCTGGCTCTCGCGCAGCAGGAGGCGTTTGAGGGCATCTAGGATGCGCTGGCGGCGCTGGGACGGATCGAGGGCGTGCCATTGGGGATCGTCAACCGGCACGTCCAGAAGCGTGAGGAACGCTGGCAGGGTCGGGCTGAGAGCTTCATCCAGGTCGCGTAGCCGGCCGGCGATCTGCTCTCGCATCGGCCGCCCGCCGTCGCGATCTTCGAGATGGAAATAGGCCTTGAAGAGGTCGAGCAGCGGCAGGTAGGGCACGGCGGTGCTATACGAGGAACAGTCCGCCTCCAAATCCAAGACCTGGTCTGACCTCAGCCGTCGATGGAACTCATAGAGCAGCCGGGACTTGCCGACACCGGGCTCGCCGACGATCCCGACCACTTGTCCCCGTCCCTCATGCACCTGGGCCAGGATGTCTCGTAGGACGGCGAGCTCGCGCTCCCGGCCCACGAACCGGCTCAGAGCGCGCTGGCCCATGCGCTCCAGCGAGGAAGGCTGGGCCCCGAGCCGGATGAGGGCATACGCCACGAGGCGCTCCCCCTCCCCACCGGTCAGCCGCACCTCGCGCCTCTCGAGCTCGTACCACCCCTCAGCCAGACGGCCGGCATGATCGGAGAGCAGGATTTCGCCGGGCGCGGCGAACCCCAAGAGCCGCACCGGCAGCGTCAGCGTCTCCCCCACCGGCAGTACACGTGCCGCGGGGTCGATGGCCTGGGGGTCCACCAGGACTGTGCCGCCATGCACGACCAGCCGCACTTCCGGGCATGAGGCCCGTTCACCTGATCCAGCCGCCGCCACCGACTGCCGAATCGCCAGCGCCGCATGCACGGCGCGTTGCGGCAGCTGCTCCAACGTCCTGGGGACGCCGAACGCGACCACGAGCAGCGAGGGCGAGCGCTGCAGCAGCAGACCCCCGAAGCCGTGGACCTTCTCCTCGATATGCTGCTGCCAGCGAGCCGCCACCGTCCACGGCTCAAAGCCTGGCACCTCGGGTTGAGGCGGCTCCGGGAATGTGACGTTGATGGCCAGGATGCTCACCGGCTTTCGGGCCCAATCCGAGGCAGTGATCGGTGCCGCTCGGCCACCTGGCGTATCCTTGGTATGGTCCTGCTGCTGTGATGGAAGCTTGGTCTGTCCGTTCTTCCGCCACGGCAGCGCTCGTGGGTGGAAGCCCTTTTCTGCAGCGCTCGAACCGGCTGCGTGTCTGAGATCCTCACGGCTTGGGACCACAATCCCATAGAGTCGCATCCGATGGCGCAGGGCCCCGCGGCCAAGCCCCAACAGGCGCGCCGCCCGCATAACGTTGCCCTCCGCCTGCA
This sequence comes from bacterium, assembly GCA_046727435.1. Taxonomy (GTDB): domain Bacteria; phylum Tectomicrobia; class Entotheonellia; order J063; family CAVPRW01; genus CAVPRW01. The sequence goes on from JBKPCR010000355.1 coordinate 9,318, forward strand.
CGAGGGCCCGCCGGATGCGGGTGGGCTCGTCCGGAGGGTCTGTCTCGCCACCGATGGGCGCCGACGCCGCTGGCTGAGGAGCGCCCAGCCGCGGCAGGCACAGCCGCTCCAGGCCCTCGGGGGCCACCATCGTTTCTGGGCTGAGCAACGTCACGCGCTCCATCAGATGGCTCAGCTCGCGCACATTACCCGGCCAGTCGTAGCGCAGGAGCCACGCCTCGGCCGCCCGGCTCAGCCCCTTCGGCGGCAGCCCATGGACCTCGCCGTAGTGACGCAAAAAATGCCGCGCGAGGCCCAGGATGTCGTCGCCCCGCTCGCGGACGGGGGGTAAGGTCAACACCACAACGGCCAGTCGGTGGTACAGGTCAGCGCGGAAGCGCCCCGCGCCGACAGAAGCGCTCAGATCCGTCTGGGTTGCCGCGATGAGCTTAGCGTCTACGGGGCGCTCCACCACCGCTCCGAGGGGCCGGATGCGCTTCGCCTCGATGGCGGTGAGGAGCTTGCTCTGCAGCGCTGGCGGCAGCGCCTCGATCTCGTCGAGGAAGAGCGTGCCCCCGGAAGCAGCCTCGAAGAGGCCGGGCTTGGCGCGTTTGGCATCCGTGAAGGCTCCGGCCTCGAAGCCGAACAGCTCGGCCTCCAAGAGCGTCTCCGGGATGGCAGCGCAGTTGACGTCAAGGAACGGCCCCGGCGCGCGCGGACCACTGTCGTGGATGATCCGGGCGACCAGCCCCTTCCCCGTCCCCGTCTCCCCCTGCAGCAACACCGTCGGCGCATAGGGATTGCCCACCGCATCGAAGGCGGCCAAGTGGCGGATTTGCGCGCGCAGCGCCTGGATGGCTGGGGTTTGCCCCACGAGGCGGTCGGTCGGATGAAAGGCTGGTAATGCCGCTTCGCGCGCCATAACATCCCCTACTTCCGGTCCTGAATGCTGGCACGTCGGTGGTCGTCATCGGTGGCTGGCGCAGCCAATTTCTGGCTGTCGCAGCCAGTTTTATCGGTCGCATTGTAGATCCTCCAACGGCCTCATGACAAGCGGAAATCCTTGAGGCCCAAGAGCATCCCGCTGATGGTCGTCGCCTGGCATTGCTCTTGCTCAGGGGATGGGACGTCTCATGACAGAGGAGGGAGTGTATACTCTTGAGCTCGTGGGCACTGCACTAACCCGGGAGATCACCATGAAATTCGTCTACTGTTGGCTCTTCGTCAGCCTATCACCGGCCCTATGGGTCGAAGCCGCTACCCTGCGCTCAGCGTCGATGGTTGGGGTGTGGGCGGCGACAGAAGCGCCATTTCGGGCCACGTTGGACCTGCAATATGCCCAGAACCGCTTGCAGCATGTCCAGCTGCAAGAGGGCCAGGCGCATTTCGTGCAGGGGGTGTTGCTGACCATCCACCCTGCTGATCGCCCTGTCCCCGCCTCGCTGATCGCGCCGGAACAATGGTTCTCTGTCGTCGATGTCGGCCTCGATGCCTGTGAGATCACCTATTATGAGGCCGTGGCCCGAAGCCCCAGCAGGAAACAGCGGCGGCTAAGGCTGGCCGATCGCCGCTCCGTGGTCCGGCTGGATTGCCTGACCAACATCATCAAGGGCCGTCCGCCCTGGAGTGTCGCCGTCTATGAGGTCGACGAATCGGCTGCCGAGCTAGACATTTCAGTGCAGATGCTTATTGCCTACCTGGATGGTGCGCCCGACGGCGACGATGAGATGCAAGCCTGGCGCGACCAGCGGTTCGAGGATGCCCGGGTGGGCATTATCAGCGAGCCGAGAAACCCCATTACCGCCCAGACGCACTATGCGTTTACCGGCGTGGATCACGCCGATGCCTATGTGCTGGACTTCGACAATGCGCGTGGAGCCCTGCAATCCTGCGGCACGCACTTCATAGAGGCGGTGCTAGAGCCAGCTGGCGTCGCACAGCTTGTCAACCAGGGGGGCGTCCGCAACATCACCTATTGGCGTATTGTCCAATGTTGGCGTCGGTAGTGGCTCCGGACCCGCCTGCACGACATCCCGGCTCCGTGGCCTCGGCAGTGCCTGTCCTACCGCTGCGGCAGCTGAACACGTCGAGGTCGCCGTGATCGGTGGCGGGAGGGCTGGGCTTGCCCCCCGTAAGTACCCGACCCGTAGGCGCGCATGCCTCAGGGCAGCGCGCGCACCAGAAGGAGGCTTGGCATGAGACGTCACACGATGGTGAGAGTGTTGGGCCTTGTAGCTTCGCTGTATGGAACCCTTGTGATCGGAAGCCCTGCGGCGCAAGAGCAGCTCGGGAAGGTGCATTTTCCGGTGTCGTGCAGTCCCGCGGCGCAGACCCAGTTCGATCGGGCAATGGCTTTGCTACACTCGTTCTTCTACCCGGAGACCGTGAAAGCGTTCACCGCCATCACTCAGACCGAGCCGGGCTGCGCCATGGCGTATTGGGGCCTGGCGATGAGCATCCGACAAAACCCCCTGATCCCGGTGAATATCGCGACCCTGAAGCAAGGGGGGGATGCCATCGAGAAGGCCAAGGCCGCCAATGCTCCGACCCCGCGCGAGCGGGGTTGGATCGCCGCACTCGACACGTACTATCGCGACCTCGACACAGTCGACCACAAGACGCGTGTCCTCGCCTACGAGAAAGCCATGGAGGAACTGTCCCTACGGTACCCAAGCGACAGCGAGGCCACGATCTTCTATGCCCTCGCCCTCAACGAGGCGACCGAGCTCTCGGACAAGACCTACGCGCGGCAGCTCAAGGCGGGTGCCTTGCTCGAGCAGGTGTTCGCCCAGCAGCCGGACCATCCAGGCGTGGCACACTACATCATCCACAGCTATGATTATGAGCCCCTGGCAGCGCGCGCGCTGCCAGCCGCGCGGCATTATGCGACGATCGCACCCTCGGCACCGCACGCGCTCCACATGCCCTCGCACATCTTCTCGATGCTCGGCCTGTGGCGCGACGTGATCACGTCGAACACGGCTGCCGAGGCGGCCTCCAAGGCGTACGCTGCGAAGCACCTCCCAGGTCAGACCATCTGGCTCCACCAGCAGGATTTCCGGCTCCACGCACACCTGCAGCTGGCGCAGGACGGCGCGGCCAAGCGCATTGTTGACGAGCGCAACACGATCGAGAAGCTCGTCCCGGTACGGCTGCCAAACGAGACCGCCTTTGCGGCGATCCCGGTCCGGTACGCCATCGAGCGTGGCCGCTGGGCCGAAGCGGCGGCGCTGGAGCCGCGGGGCCTCAGCTTCCCGCAGGCGGAGGCGATCGTGTATATCGGTCGAGCGCTTGGGGCGGCGCGAGGCGGAGACCTGGTCAGTGCCCGCCGTGACGTCGAGAAGCTCCAGGCGCTGCACGACGCTCTCAGCCAGGCAAAGAACGATTACTGGGCGGAGCAGGTCGAGATCCAGCGCCAGGCAGCCACCGCGTGGGTAGCGCGCGCCGAGGGACGACACGCTGAGGCCGTCGGCGCTATGCGCTCGGCCGCCGACCTGGAGGATGCCAGCGAGAAGCACATCGCCATGGAGAACCGGCTCGTGCCGATGCGCGAGCTCCTGGGAGAGTTGCTCCTGGAGGTCAACGAGCCGGCCGCGGCGCTGGTGGCGTTCGAGGCCTCGCTCCAGCGGGTGCCGAACCGCTTCCGCTCATTCTCCGGTGCCGCCCGAGCCGCCGAGCTGGCGGGTGATCGGGAGAAGGCGAAGGCGTTCTATGCGAAACTCGTCGAGCTTGCTGACAAGGCCGACACCGACCGCCCCGAACTCGAGCACGCCAGGACATTCCTCGCCAAGTAGACCACCCACCCTGGCGGGTCCGGGGCGGAGGGTCCGCGCCCGCCAAGTCCCCTTGGCTTCAACGCACGGTTCGGACGGCCCACAGCGCAGGTTTTGGGGCTATTCCTTGCGGTTTCCCCTGTGGGCGGCCGCTTACCGGGAGTAATAGCCCGCTACTGGTACGAGAGCTTGCCGGCGGGCTGGAGCCGGATTGCCCGAGCCGTCGCGGCCGCGAAGCGGCTCGATGTGATTTCTCCCAATCGCAGCACGACATGACTGGCACCATGCTGTGTCGGAGAGCCAGTCCCAGCAAAGATGACATCAGTATCAAGGAAGACGATCGGCTTGTTCATTGACGCGCTGGGCCAAATTTCTCTCTGACGTACCACTCACGTCGATCACGCAAAGAGGCGAGCATTTCTTCAACACTTAAGCCTGTGTCGACTTGAACTTGCTCAATCTCGCCGGCTAGTTCTGGTACCATCGGGGTCAAAGGCATTGGCACAAAAATTCCGTCCAGATCCATAATTTTGAAGGTGTCGTCTGGCTTGATCTTGTCGTGCTCCCACAGGCTAGCCGGCAATGTATGAGAACCCCTCCGCCGTACCTGCACTGTGGGGTCCACAGTAGCTCCTCCCTCTTTTCTGCTGAGGTTGATTTTCTGACATGCTCATGTGCTCACCGAGTGCTGTACGCCAGACAAGGGTCGAGTAGGGCACGCGAGAGGTGTACCGGGGCGCCCCATGGATGCCCTCAAGGTTCCCCCCCCCGCCACTGCAGGCGCACATCCGCCGCAATTTCTATTGACACCACTGTCAGTCCTTCGCACAATAGGGACGCTTTTGGGGATTATCGTCGTGAAAAACGAGATGCGATGAGCTTTTGACCGACGCACCGACTGGCCAGTAAGTGCGCCGAGGAAGGGCCGGGGCAGTGCCACCGGCGTGACTCATCAAAACCACTGTCTGGGGGAGAACGATGTATGAGCGATATCGAGATCAAACGCGGACTTAAGGATGTCTATTTCGCCACGAGTGAGGCGAGCTTCATCGATGGGAACATCGGCAAGCTCCTCTATCGCGGCTACAACATCGACGATATGGCCCGCAATTCCACCTTTGAGGAAACGGTGTATCTGCTGTTATATGGCAAGCTCCCTACGGCCAAAGAGCTGTCGGATTTCGACGCCCAGTTGCGTGCCAATCGCACGCTGCCGCGCGAGTTGCTGCAGGTCATCGACATCGTCAAGGCATCCCACCCAATGGATGTCTTGCGCACGGCCGTCTCGGCCCTCGCCGCCTTCGATCCCGATACAGCCGACAACTCGAAGGAGGCAACCCTCCGCAAGGGTATCCGTCTCACGGCTCAGGCCCCCACCATCGTGGCCGCTCACGACCGTATCCGCCAGGGCAAGGAGGCCGTCGATCCCAATCCCCAACTGGGCCATGCCGCGAACTTTCTGTACATGCTCTTTGGCAAAGAGCCGGACCCGGAAGAAGCCAAGCTGATCGACCTCGATTTTGTGCTGCACGCCGAGCACGGTTCGAATGCCTCGGCCTTTGCGGCTCGAGTCACGGCGTCTACCCTGGCCGATCTGCACTGCGCTGTCACCTCGGGCGTCGCGACGCTCAAAGGCCCCTGGCATGGCGGTGCCGCCGAGGCGGTGATGAGGATGGCGCTGGAGATCGGCACCCCCGAGCGCGCCTCGGATTACGCCCGCGGCTTGCTGGAGAGCGGTGGACGCATCATGGGCTTTGGTCACCGGGTGTACCGCGCTGAAGATCCGCGCGCCCGGCATATGCGGGACCGCTC
>JBKPCR010000356.1:0-9822 GCA_046727435.1 bacterium
GCAAAGCCGAGGATCGTGGCAATGATGGCCCCACAGATAAGCCCCCACACACCGTACTTCACCTTCCCTGCCGTGACTGGTGTCATAAATCATCCCTCCCGTGATCAGGATCGTCGCCAGTCGTGTCATCCATCCCCCCAATCCTTCCGTCCTCTCCATAGAGCACATTACTATCGGACAGCTGTTCCTCTCCGAAGATCCCCTTATTTGGACCGACGTGGATCGATGCTATCAGGGAAGCACTGCACCTGCATAATGACCCCCACACCCTGCACCTCTACATGCTTGCCGTCCTGTTCGGCCTGATCAATGCGGGTCGACAAGTGTTCCCGCGCGTCGACACAGGCCGTAAAGGTCTCAAAGCCTGTAAGGGGTGTCCATTCCCGTTGGTCTGGCGGGCTCGTACTCAGCGACCACAATACCCACGCGCACGTGAGCAGTACCCATATCTGGCGCCCCATGTCTCGTACCTCTTGATCTGTCCCTCATCGACTTCTGTTCTATGACAGCATCCTCATGTGCATGAAGCGGCTACTCCTTCAGCAGCTTGCCCACCGTCCCCCCGATCCAATGGCCGCGGCCGGTTACATCTCAGCATAAGCCCCGCGTGTAGAGCTAATATGGCGGGGGAACACCCACGGCAGGCGACTGTGGACCGGTCACCTGGGTGATGCGTGGCCAGACCTGGTAGGCCAGCCAGACCTTGCCATCGCGGGTGCAATAGACGAGATACTCATCGCTGTGGTAGGCACTGGGGCGGTAGTGGAATTCGCCGCAGCCACGGACGTCATTCACGCTGAGCGCCTTGACGATCGCCCTGAAATCCTCCGTCGAGGGATCCTCCTGCCAGGGGCCTAGATATTCCTCGCCCCAGGGGCGCGGTGGTCCGCACCCCGAGGCGATGACGATCAAGGCCAGCGTGCCTAGGAGGCCAACCCACCACCTCATGCGCGCCATCCTCTCCTCCATGTATACCCCGATTATTCACAAATTCCCGTGAGGCTGACGCCCCGGTTCCGCCCCTCGGCCGTCAAGTCCACCGCCTTGGTATGTTTCACTTGCCGCAGTACTCGCCACTATGCGTCACCATGAGCCCAGGATCGTAGAGCGACAGTTTCACGCAACCTTTTTCAAGGATGACATTACCCGTGGGTTGAATTCTGCCCCATCCCGCACTCGAGAGCTTGATCACGAGATTAAACACTTCGCAGGAATAGCTGTGGCCTTTGGCGCTAGCAAAGGTCAGCGTGTCTGCGGCCTTGCCCGTGAGCTTGTACTCAGAGGGGGCGTTGGCATTGGCCTTCGACAGCGCGAGCTTACAAACGCCTTCCTTCTGTGAGGATGACAGCTCAGTTGACGCCGCGGCCGCCAGGCTGAATAGTCCGAGGACAACCACATACCACCCGACACATTTGCGCATATCGCACAACCCTCCATCAGTTCCTGTGCAGCGGCTCCACGGTTTCCCTATTCGGCCTCCCTTTCAATCTTCCCCTTGCAGTAGTCTGTCAGCTTCGACGCCTCTAGGCGTCCACGTCGCCCCACGCCAGTAGAAGGGTTCCGGCTGCCCCCGAGGCTCGTGCCCATCTGGCGGTCAGGGCAGGTCCTCCACGATCTCATACGCCACGGCCGCCACCGTGGCGATGTCTTCGGTCCGCATCCGCGCTAGGGACGGACCCCTTGGTCGGGGTGATGCGGGCTCAGGTGATCGAGCAACATGGCGCTATCCAGCCGCTGCGCCACAGGAGCGGTCGCGGTTGTTGGTGCACATGACCAACAACCTTCATGAATGATGAACTCATAACTCTTGCTCCCCCGCGGTGAACGGCGGCTGACTATTCACTCGCGGCAGGGATTAGCTGCAAGAAAAACCCGACGAAATTCAGTCCCACACCGACGCGGAACCACCAAATGGATTCAAACCCGATGTAGCTCGGTTCGCCGACATACGGCGTCCCAACGTAAAACATCAGGATCACGGTCCCCACCGTGTTGAAGCACAGCCCCCAGAACGTCCCTCGCTGTTGCAACAATGACCATAGGTGCATGCGTCCTCCAGATGACTTCTGAACTCATCACGTCGCGATCCTCGCGGCCGTGTCTTTACCCGCACGACCTCGCTCGTCTACAGCGCCGCCGCCATCAGTGGGCACGCCATGCGCAGCGCCCTGTGGTTCGACAGGCGCACATGCACGCGCGGGGGATCGACCGTCGAGGTCTGCGCCGCTGTCTACGTAGGTGTAGACGGCGGTAACCACGACGACCGCTGCCGACGCGAGTGCGGTCACGGTCCTGCTGTTGATGGTCAGCCGGGTCAGTCAATCCACCACAGGGGTCCTCATGATTTATGAATTCATAAGTCGTCGAGGTGCCGCACTACATTGGGACCGCGCCTTATGATTTATGAACTCATAACTGACTACCGATGCTGTTTCGCCTTGCCCCACACCACCTCGCCCGTCTGCAGCTCCGCTGCGATCAGGCGGACGAGCTCGGCCCCGAGGTGCTCCTGTTCAGCCCATTGCAAGAGCGCCCGCACGACCGCCGAGGCGCTGGCCTTGCGGCCGATCGTCGCCGACGCCTGGGCGATGAGCTGTTCCAACGTTGCCTGGGCCGCCGGCGTCAACGCCACCGAGCGGACGACCAGCGGCGGGGCCTCAGCGGCGGGGCGCCGTGGCGCCGCGGGAGCCTCTGCATGGGCCTGCTTCAGCAGTTGACCGAGACTTTTATGCGGTGGCGTCGAGGGCATCGAGCACGTCCTTCATCAAGGCCAGACATTCGTCATGGGCCGGGCCGGGTTCGCTCACCACCGTGGCACCCTGGGCCACCACGCGGCGGTAGACCTGTCGGTCATGAATGTAGGTCGGCAACACAGTGATGTCGGCATCGGCGAGGGTCTCGCGCACCTCGCGTGCAAGGGCGGTCCGCGGCGCCAACTGGTTAATTACAAAGCGCAGGACGAGGCTCGGGTTCATCCCTTGCGCCTGGCGCAAGAGGGGCACCAGCTCGCTGTACGCTAACACGTCGAGGGGTGAAGGGAGCACCGGCACGAGCCCGAGGTCGGCCTGCGTCACGGCCGCGGCCGTGACATCGCTCTGCATCGGCGGGCAGTCGACGATGATCAGGTTGTATTGCTGCCGCAGCCTGGGTAGTTGTTGGTGCAGGACACGGGCGGTGGTGAGCTGCGTGCGGTCGAAGGGCAGGTCGTCGGTGGCCAGGTCGAACCATTTCGTCACCGACGCCTGGGAATCGGCATCGACCAGCAGCACGCGGCGGTCCGTCTGCGTCGCCAAGGCCCAGGTGAGATTGCCGGCGAGGGTCGATTTGCCGACGCCGCCTTTGGTGTTGGCGATGGCGATCACCTGGCCGCGGGTCTGGGCCATGTGGGGCTCCTTTGGGTTATGAGGTCATAAGTCTAAGCTATGAATTCATAACTCTTTGACATCTCCAACCCCCTGCAGCCACCGGGCGGTGAAGGTGGCCTCGTCGGTGGGGGTTATGTGGACCCTCTAGCGTCTGGTACGGCCCCTGTCAGTCGGACAAGGCGGCGCAGATGTCGGCCGTCTTGCCGCTGACCTGTTGCACCGTGAAGACGGCGTTGGTGTCGACCGTGAAGACGACACGCCCCTCGTGCAGCGTCGTCGAGGGTCCGGCCGGCACGTCGGTCGGGAAGAGCACGAGGACGTTATGTCCCGTGAGGGCCACTGTACTCGACCCGTCGGGGTGCAACGTGGTGTGTGTGACCGACCCGTTCGCTTTCAACGAGAACGTGGCGTCCGTGGAGCGATTGATGAACAACAGCGCCGAGCCTTTGCCGGCAGAGAGCGTGCGGACGACGTGGCCGTTCTGGTCCGTGAACTCCTTGAAGACCTGGTTGCCCCCCCGAATCTCTACACGCAGGTCGAAGTCGTCACACGCGAGTCCGGCCGGGAGATCGATCACCTGGTCCGGCGGCTCGGCGGCAGTGGCCAGGCTGCCGGAGCCCAGCACCATGACGAACGTCAGGATCAGCGCGATACGCGTCACGCTGAGGACACTGCTGTGTCGTCGAGACCTCGTCTGGGGTGTCATGAGACCCTCCTGTGTCGTTAAATGGCCCATCATCTCACCGGCAACGCATCTCCACCGACTTCGTCCGTGCATTCATCTGCCCCGTGCCGGTCTGCCCCGGCGGCGGCGTGATGGTGGTCATGCCGCTCCTCCGAGAGCGCTTAAAGGTCGGTGACGTTGAGCGCCGCCGCATCACTGTGCGGGTCATCCGGGGCCAGGCGGATGAACATCTCGTCGGCCTGCTCGTAGACGCGGAGCCGCACCATCTGCTCACAGGCCCGGCACACCATCTGGACATCGAAGCGTAACATCCCCGCTTCGAGCGGGAGGGCTAGGGGATAAAAGGCACACTCGCGAGCGATCAGGGTGTCATCACCTCCACAACTGGGACACGTCAGCCGTTGCCACTGGCGGGCGAGGACAATCTGGGCGAGCTGGTCTTTGGTCATCGGGGGTGTCCTCCTTATTCACAACTTTCCGTCCACGCGGCGACCCGGTATCGGCCCTCGGCGGTGCCGTATGCGGTGAGCCCCTTAGTTTCTGGAGGGGTCGTCATGGCGGGCATCGCGGTCCCGTTTCTCCCATGATGTGATCAGGGTTTCTGCTATGGTGCGGTGGGGCTCCAGGTCCTCACCCTCGCGCACGTAGATGAGCACGAAGCCGGCCATCTCTGGGCAGGGCAACACCCCATTGGCCCCATAGGCCCCCAGACCCACCACGGATTGCTCGATCGCGTCGTCTTCGCCCTCCTCGGCAAAGTCTTCCTGCACGAGCGCCCAGGCGATGAGCGGCTCCGTCCACAGGTGGAGCTCACCCGTCTCCAGATGCCGGGCAAAGAGCGCACGCCAGCCGGTGGCCGGGATGAGTTGTTGAATGATCATGGCGTGTCCTCCTTCGGCACAACTTCCCGTAGCGCAAGTTGTGCATAGCGGGCTCGGATCAGGTTCACGGCCTCCGCTCGCCCGCCCTCCGATCGATGGACATAGACCAGGCCCTGGCGCTCCAGGCCCTTCAGCGACCGGCTGAGGTTCCCCTTATCGACGCCCATGGCGTGCACCAGGGCGCGATGGTGGGTGGTCCCCTGGCCGACGCGGCGCCGTTCCTGGAGGTCCAGCCAGGCCAGGATACGGCGTTGCAGGCGGGACAGGCGCTGATCAGCCATGGCCCTCGGCCTCCCCGTCGCGGCGGTCCTTGAGGTCGCGGTAGCGCGCCTCGGCATTGGTCTCCATCCGTTCCAGGATGGCCTGGGTGCGGGTCTCGGCGCCCGCGATGAGCTGCGTGATCGCCCCGGTCTGCTGCGTCATGGCGCTGGTCTGGCGGGCTGAGAGCCAGACCCCCACGCCCCCGATCGCCACGCTGACGAAGCCTAAGCTCAAGCCAATGATCGTGACCCACTGCCAGAAATCCATTAGGCGTCCTCTCCCGTGGGCAGTTTCCGGGGCCGTCCCCTGGGCCGCGGCGGCGTCGTCCGCTGGCGTGCCGGGATGGGGTCGATCTGCAGCAACGGCTCGGCCGGGATGCCCAGCCGCTCATGCAGCAGCTTCGCGGTGGCTTTGCCCACCCCGACCCGGCCATGCCACAGGTTCCAGCATTGCTGCTTGGACAAGCCGGTGCCGACCATCAACTCTTTAATCCGGGTGATGCCGTGTTGTCGAAGCAAGGTTTGTAGGGTCATGCCCTGGAATCTAGCGTGCATCTCGTCCTCCCGTCAATTCTATACTGTACCTCAAGTATATTATACACTTTATTTTTTGCGACGGAAAGGGTATACTATGGTTATCGTAAGTCTCGACACCACCGCAGAAATGGATCACGAGAGGAGGTCACGATGGAGGCTGGCAGACGCGGCAGCGCCGCGCGTGTGGCAGGTAGGCCCCAGCGGGTGTTACGAGCACCCGCCAGGGCGAGGCAATACAGGTTCGGTCGCCAATGACCATGTGAACCCGCCCATAGTATGGGCACAGGAGTATCGATATGTCAACTCGTCATCTCCCCTATCCCCCTGATTTTGAAGTCAACCACACCGCCGCTCTCCATGAAGAACGCCGTCGGCGGGCCCTGCAAGCCCTCGATGCCAGCGACGTGCTGGCCCAGGTCGAGGACACGCTGGCCGCGGAGCCCGATCCCGCCAAACACCCGCTGTTCCCGGTGGTCAATTGGCTACTCGATCGTCAGGGGCGTGTCGATGGCGGCGCGTTTTGGCTGCAGTGGCAGGTCCTGGTGGACCAGGCCATCGAGCAGCTCATCGAGGCCCGCCTGCAGGGGGAGGACTAGGCCATGTTCGACCCCCAGCCCCACCTCATCAAACTCCCGCGCAAGGTGAAGGATCGCGCCACCGGCCACTACACCACCGTCTACGATGACTACCTGGAGGTGAAGTGGCGCTTGTGCTGGTTCCGGGACCGCTACCCCCATGGCGTCATCACCACCGACGAAATCTGTGTCGACCTCGACCGCGGCTATGCGCGCTATCGCTGCGTGGTGGAGGACGGCCAGGGCGGACGTGCCACCGGCTACGGCACGGAGACCAAGGCCGGCTTTGAGGATTATGTCGAGCGGGCCGAGACGCGGGCGCTCGGCCGCGCGCTGGCCGCGCTGGGCATCGGCACGCAGTTCGTGGGCCAGGACCTCACTGAGGGCGACCATGTGGCCGATGCCCCGGTCCGGCCCCTCGCGCCCACCAACGGCGACGCCACCGTGCCGCCGCTCCATTCGGGAGCGGGTGAGACCACCCGCCTTACCCATGACCAGGCCCGCGAGCTCAAGCGCGTCGCCCAGGCAGCGTTTGGCTATGCCGAGGGCGAGCGCCGCCTGCGCCATGACCTCGGCTTCGAGCCGGATGAACGCCTGACGCTGCGCCACCTAGTGGCCCATGTCACGGTCGAGCAGTATCAGACCCTCATGGACGGCTATGCCCAGATGTTGCGGCAGGCGGTCGAGGCCGATCTACCCGGCTTCCCTCCACCGGCCGCGGTCCCCACCAGCGGGGAGGGCTGAGCCATGGAGCACATGCTCCTCCTCGCCCACTGGCGCGAGCGCGTGGAGATCTACGGCGGCCGCCGCCGAGAGCTGCCGCGCCTGCTGCGGCGCTACTGCTGGGGCGCCCCGCGCGTGGTCGTCTATGAGGCCCGTGAGACGATCTGGGACGTGCGCCACGTGACGCGCGCCCTGGAGGCCTGGCAACGCGCTGGAGGCTACGTCTAAATGGCCACCTCGACGGGCAGCCCCTGGATGGGCAGAAAACGGTAGTCGCAGCGCGGGTTTTATAGTACAACGGAGGGCGGGCACCACCCGCCTGATCAGGGGCGGTCACACAAAAAGGGGAGCAGGTCTGGTCACCTGCCCCCCGGACACCGACGCCGTACCGTGCGAAGGAGCGAAACGTCAATGTCTAATCCCAGCGTAGCACACGTCCCTGCACCAACGCAACGCCATCTGACTCACCCCGACACCTCCGCGGCAGGAGGTGCCCAATGACCTGGTTCCCCCTGCAAGCCGCGCTGAAGATGTCGACCATCCCCGGCGCCATTCGGGCCACCCTCGACGCGCTCCTGGACCACATCAACCCCGCCACAGGTGACCCGACGCGCCCCGACACCCTGACCATGTGGGAGAGCCGCGAGCTCCTGGCGGCGGACACCGGCTTTTCCGAGGTCACCATCAAGGATCACCTAAAGCGTCTCCGTGGCGAGAAAGACCTCAGCAAAGGGCAGCGGGTGATGGTGCTGAAGCGCGTGGAAGATCCCCGGTCGCACCGGGCGGCGCGCTACGAAGTCCTGCCGGCAGCGCTGGATGCGCTGGTGGATCCCGCGCGGCTCGAAGCCTTCGAGGCCCGTACACCCCGCGGCACGCATCCCTATCACCGTTGGCGGCAGTGGCGTGCCTCTCAGATGGCCCCGGCCGCGGGAGAGGAAAGCTCCTTACCCCAAGCACCGGATGTCGGATCAGTTGGGGTAAGCTCTTTACCCCAAGCCGACGCGGTAGGGGGAAGCTCCTTATCCCAATTGGAGCAAGTGGCTTTCCCCGAGTTATCCGAAGATGACCTCGATATACAGGAGTTGACCACGGCGCCGAGATCGCTCACGCGCACCACGGCCACAGGCCCCGACGCCGGCGAGTGGGTGCTGCAGGCCAACCATAACCCCTGGCATCGCCCCTGTGGCACGTACCATCTGCGCGGCCAACCCTGCCCGGAGGGAGCGGCCACGCGGGTGCACGATGAACCCGCGTGGCCGCCACGGCTCCTGGTCGCCGCCAGGTGCCACGATCGTGGGGCGGGGTAACCACAGGGCCCCCTCCAGGGCTCACATCGCCACGAGCCGCCCCGTGGCGTGCGGGGGCTCCAAGATCCCATAACGGAAGGTCTGTCAACTTTCGGGCCGGGAAAGGCCGGGAGCGCCTGGCCTATGCCCAGGCGATGGGTGAGCAACTCTTCCAGTAAGTCGCGTGATCTGACAGGTGACAGCTTTGGTCAGATAAAGGAGAACACGATGAAGCTTCATCGGCCGAGGATAGAGCGGCAGATTATCAGCGTCGTGTTTGAAGGGGAGAAGCGGGAATTTGTGATTGCGGACTGGCCGGAGGGCGAGCCACTGCCCGCCAAGGTCGTCAGCATGATCATGGATACCTGGACCCCGGACGGCAGTTGGGTGGAGAAAGACGGCGCCATCCTCTGGGTGCAGGAACGTCGCGAGCGTGGGCGCGCGTCTAAGGTCGAACGCTATCCACTGATCGTGGTCGATGACACCGGCGAAGTGCTGTATGGCGTGGAGGCATTAGAGGCCGTGAAACAGCGCGGGGACCAGCACGTCAGGGCATATCGCATTTCGGACGCCGATGCATTTCCGCCCAGAGGCCAACGGCGTCCCGCGCCATAGGACCGTAGGAGAGGTCTGAAAGTTTGAGAGGTGCATATGAGTCGCGGCCTCGCGCTGACATGGGCCGGTAGTCCTCGCGAGAGCTAGCCTGCAGCGATGAGCAACATCAGGCCACCCGCAAGGGATAAGATAAGGGGCAGCACAAGCCCAGCGGGGAGTTTCAACACAAAGATCAGGAGGTAGAAGCCTAGCAGGAGGCTTACACGCCAGATATTCTCAAGCACGGCGCGGATTATGGCGAGACCGAGGTCAGTGCTACTCATGATTGTGGGGACAAGTGTCGTGAACAGGGACTCCATGGCAGTGAATCTCCAAGAAGCCGTACAGAACATTGTTGGCCGATGCCTACCGAGCGGATCCGGTCATGTCTGCCGCTCGGCCATCTCTCTTTTTGTACGTATCGGCATCCTGGGGATTTCTTGAATGGTTGAAACCCGATAGGGGTTATTTGCACGACCCCTCGAAACGGTGCACTCAGCAAAGCCAGGAGTGATTTGCCTCAACGCCAAACGACGAATACCACGGTGAATTTATTGAGGATATAAGCGATATCCAGTCATAGAAAAAGACGTCTCGTAAGGTACACACGTTCCGAGACGGCTGGTTTTACGTGTCTCTTTCCATGTGTCATTAGACGATTCTCAAATCATCTTTAAAGCTCTGAGACATCAAAGGGTTATAGAAAGCTTTCCTCACGACCGAAGTGGTGACACCACCCTAATGCACCGTTTCGAGGGGTCGTGCAAATAACCCCTACCTGTTCCTGATGCTGAGGAAGCGCTCCCGTGCTGTCGCGAATAAGACCTTTTAATATTGCTTATTAGCATTTTTATGGTATACTATATAGTAGTATATATGTAGCTCAATAAACATACACTTGTGCATCTCAGGAGGC
>JBKPCR010000357.1:0-21854 GCA_046727435.1 bacterium
CCAGTCGGCCATCTGCAGCGCCACATCCTGATAATCATCGAGAACCGCCACACGCGTCATGCATTGTTCCTCCGCAGGCTATGAAGATCTTAAAAGCCGTCTCTAACGCTATCTCCCGTTGGGAAAGGGTCAGGGTGAGGGGTTTTGGCCGACACGAGCACTCACGCAGCCTATTCCAGCCCATAGTGCCGCATACGCGTGCGTAACTGCGTACGGCTGAGACTGAGCAGCTTGGCGGCGTGCGATTTGTTCTGATGGCTCTGATCCAATGCCTGTTGGATCAAGGATTTCTCCACTTCCGCCAGGACAATCCCCCCGGTCGGCAGTCGGAAGGCATCGCCGCTGAGGACAGGAGCTTTAAGAGGTTCGCGCAGCGAAGGCACATCCTGTGCCGTCACCACCGTTCCCTGACAGAGAATCACCGCACGCTCCAGGACGTTCTCCAACTCCCGGACGTTGCCCGGCCAAGAGTACTGCTCGAGCAACCCCATGGCTTCCTTGGAGATGCCCAGCACCTCCTTGCGTAACTCCTGGCTGTAGCGATTCAGGAGGTACATCGTCAGCGCACCGAGGTCCTCTCGCCGCTCCCGTAAGGGTGGCAGCGTGATGGGGAAGCGGTTGAGGCGGTAAAACAGGTCTTTGCGGAACCCCCCCTCAGCTATGAGCCGCTCCAAGTCTTGATTGGTCGCGGCCACAAAGCGGGCATCAGTCGTAAGGGTCTCAGTCCCGCCCACACGCTCGAACTTCCGATCTTGCAGCACTTGTAAGAGCTTGGCCTGCAAAATCGGGCTCATGTCGCCGATCTCGTTCAAATAGAGCGTGCCGCCGGACGCCAGCTCAAAGCGTCCGGGCTTGCGTTGGTTGGCGCCGGTGAACGCCCCACGCTCATAGCCGAAGAGTTCGGCCTCAAGCAACGTCTCTGGAATGGCCGCGCAATTGATGGCGATGAACGGCCCCTTGGCCCGCAGCCCCTGATAGTGGAGGACTCGCGCAATGAGATCCTTGCCAGTGCCGCTCTCGCCCGTGAGCAAGACGGTGGCCATAGTGTTCAGCACCCGCTCCACCAGGCGATAGACTTCCTGCATGCTGGGACTTTCGCCCACGATCGTATCGAACAGCACCGTTGGCGCCATGGCCTCGCGCCAGTAGCGGTTTTCCTCCGACAGCCGCTCCCGCGCTGCCTGCAACTCCTGGATCAGACGCGCATTCTCGAGCGCCAGCGCCAGTTGATTGGCGAAGGCTTCTAACAGTCGTACGTCTTCGATCGTGAATACCCCCTGGATCTTGTTGATGGCTTCCAGGACGCCGATGATCCGATTCTTCGTGCGCAGCGGTGCACAGATGATGGAACGTGTCTTCGTGCCGGTGTGCGCGTCTACCCTGCTGTACCACCGCGAATCTTGCTCGACATCCGACACGACCAGCGATTGGCCCTCCTGAATGACCCATCCAGCGATGCCCTGCTTGGCAGGAAAGCGGACCTCGCGTAGGTCCTGCTCATGGCCGGCGCGCCTATCGTAGGCGACTTTGAAGTACAGTTCGTCGCGTTCTTCATCGAGTAGGATACTGGATGCGCTTTCGATGTCGAGCAGCGTCACCACGCGCTCCATGGCGAGCTGCAGCAAGTGGTCGAGGTCGTGAACGGAAGACAGCGCCTGGCCGATCTCATACAGCGCCTGTAATTCGCGGACATGACGCTCCAATGGTGGATTCATCGACGAGTTGTGCGGCCCCTGCGAGATGTTTTGAGATTCCATGACAGGCCCCCCGGTTGAATGGCCCCCAGTCTACTCATCCCCCTGCGCGCTGTCAAATGCGAAGCGTCTGGCCCATGGCTGCTCCTCCATCACGCCGCATCTGTCTATGCGCTGGCCTCCTGAGCACAGCACATGACCTCGGACCGCCCAGGACCGTCATACATTGCGCCATTCAGCCTGATGAACCACCCCCTTGCGTGAGGAGATGACCTCACGTCAATGGTTACAATCCAACAGCTTGGTCAGAAATGCACACCGAGGCCGCAAGACTGTGCCTGTGGGCGGGAGGAGGAGGTCTTCGAAACGTATCGCCCGCCAATGCACAGTTCTATACACCAACTCAACCGTCCTCGGCGATTAGCTGTCGCATATTTTCGCCGCGATGTCAAGTCTTTGGGCGGATCTGCTGGCGTCGGCACAGCCTTTGCTTTAGGACTGATGCACAGTCGCGAGGCATACAGCGCCGACGCTGTGCAGGGCAGCAGGGCTGGAATGGCACTCCGCGTGGAGGCGCGTTCGGCATCGGCAAACCGTCATCGCTGCGGAGCAGACCACGACTCACGATCGCCTTGTTGTGTGAGGGGGAAAACCGCAGGTGTCCATGGTCCGGGAATGCCAGGAACCTCTGTGTCAGTACATTCCCACACATACGAGAATGCCTGGAAAGGAGATGTAGCCATGAAGCGGTACATGTTGGTGTTAATGGCACTGATGCTGCTCGCGGTACCTCTGGTGGTGGGGGCGGATGACCAAGGGTGGATGCCAGCCGAATGGAACCCTACGCCGCCAGCCCGGCCAAGCATCGACCTCGTGCAGTTGATGCAGTTGTTGGTGACGAAAGGGGTGATCAGTGACCAGGAATATGCCCAGCTGACCCAGCCCCAGTCGTCTTCGCCAGCGCGGCCACCGCACGCCAGGGGTTGGACATGGAACGAAGTCTATCGCAATCCAGTCCTGAGCAGCCGCTAACCTTGTCTAGGGCTCTGACCTCGCCGGGAACCGATGCAGGTTCCCGGCGGTTTCAACGATATCTAGGGGATGGAGCATTAGCGTGACGTCGAATCGGCACCACACTGAAAAGCTACCCCAAACGGCGGGCATTCGGGAGCCCTCGTGGGCTTCACGTAAGCTCAATCCTCCTTTGTCGTGCTGAGTGGAATACTCACATCTGCGGTGTCGCCCACTGCCTGTGGCTGCCATAGGTCACAAGAGAAAGACTTCCGTCATATTAGAGAACCTGGCCGACAAGGGAATTGACCATAAAGCCGACAAGTACCAAAAAATGCTGGCGAATCTACAAGGCAGAATTCTCAAAGAGTTTGGACGGGATCGTAGCGTCCACCTATTCCTCGAATTCACGTCCGAGTCACACACGGTCAGAAAATGGGTCCAGGAGTTTACGGACTCTATCTGACCTCGGTGAGGCAGCAGCTCAAGGAAACGGAGGGATTCAACAGGTATCCCATTCCAGGTTGACTGTTTGGCAACTTCTTTCTGTCTGCTAAGTGATATGAAGCCTTGGGCTTTACGAAAGATGATACCAAGTCCTGATGTATAATGGTCACATGGCGAAACGACTTTCGATCTATCCCCACCTTGTTGATGCAATCAACCAAACAATGAAGGGGATAGCTAACAGCGTCCCCACGTTGATACCGCCATCGGTGAGCCCCATTGCCAGGCCTCGCCGGGCCACGAACCCCTTCGAGACTATGGAACCGGAGACAGTAGGGCCGAATCCGACAATAGCGAGGGATCCAAGGACGCCGAAGGCGAAAAGGTTGGTCCAAATGGACGTTGCATACGTAGTCAAGAGAAAGGACTGCCCGACAGTAAGCGCGCTTGTCGTGACCGGCCAGCGAGGGCCTGCGCGGTCGATAATCCTGCCGATCTGCGGCAGCATGAGTGCTACGAGCAGTGAACGCAGAGTCAACCCAAACGTCAGCGCACTCCTTGTCCATACCAGCTCCCTCTCCATGCGAGTAAGAAAGAAGCCGAAGGCCTGGATCGCAAGCCCTTGCCGAACAGCGTGTCCCAGAAATCCGCAAACCACGATCCTCCAGCCATAGTATACTCGCACCTTTTCGACCGGCAGCTTGATAGCTAATAACGTTCTTAGTGCGGACACCCTAACGCGGGCAAACATTGCCCTGCCCTCCCGATTAGGTCTTGCATGTCAGAAGATGGTAGAAGGTCAAGCTCGCCGACACGCTTGAGTGTACTGCCCCCCATGTGTCAAGCGGCGCCGAACGGGGGACTGTAACTACCTTGGTATTCTCACTCAAACTGCTTAGGTGCTTTGCACCCCAGGGCTGAGAGCGGATAGTGTTTGTCGTAGTCGTCGATCCAACTCTCGACTGTCTCATCTAAAGCGGAAGGACATATCTATTCCTGAAGCCAGAGGCACTCCTCTTGCCCGGTGGGCAGGACCCGATCAGTATCAGCATTCCTTTAGGTTGTTATAGCTAGCGAACTTTTGATGGATTCCCGAGGTCGCGCGAGCCCGCAGGGACGCCACCGCCGTCGGCTGGCACCAGTTCTGGCTCATCAGCAACGGCCCCTGATCACGAGCCTCATATCGGGACTGGATGCCGGCGCAATAGGTCACAATGGACTTGGTCTACCAAGCGAGCACCAGGACAATCTATGCCCGGCCGAACCCTGCGCCAAGGCCTTGGTCATGTCAATGCCTCACCACTCTTTGGGTTCGATCCTGGGCTTCCTCCTCGTCAGCGTCCGCTTAGCCTTCAGCCTGAGCTTGACCCTGACCAGCAGATGATGCCAGCGCTCGGTCGTCGCCCCGGCAGGGATATGCACCATGCGGGGAGCGGCAGGATGTGGACTTCCCATGCGGT
Organism: bacterium; assembly: GCA_046727435.1. Taxonomy (GTDB): domain Bacteria; phylum Tectomicrobia; class Entotheonellia; order J063; family CAVPRW01; genus CAVPRW01. Next base: position 4,613 of record JBKPCR010000357.1, read on the forward strand.
TTGGTTCTCGCCTATTGACGGCGTAATCGAGCAGGAGGGGGGCCATGAATTGCAGAGACACCTCCAGCCGCGAAATATCCAAGTGCTTCCCCCGCCCGATGCGTCGCCGATAATCAAGTGCGGCCAGGATAGCCGGCACAGCGAAGCGGGGGACCAAGAAATCTGTATAAGCACCGTAGGGGTTGGTTGGCGGCTGATGGGGCCAGACGGTGAGACCCGTCATTCCGCCGTTAATCATCATTGGTAGCGAACGCTGCACATAGTGCTTAACCCGAGCGACAGTCCACCTCGCTGGTCACCACGATCAATGGGCTATTGCCTACCATCCTAGCAATGCCTATAGAGGAGAGCATTACTATGGGTGTCTGCATGAACACGGATAGGACTGGCCCGAAACCGAGTCAGTCCTGTGGGCCGTTGGTTATGTGCTCTTAGGCTGAGTGCTGGGAGTTTCCGACCTGAAATCTTTCAACCGGACAGTGACAAGGTGAAGACGGCTCGCCTTCACATCCAGTAAAACTTTCTGGCGCTCTGGGTGCCGCAGGACGTAAGGGCCTGGTGCCTCTTCCAGAACCCTCGCGTACTCCGTAACCTTCACACCTTCCACCTCCACGCCTTTTATGTCCTCTACAACTTTCGCATACTCTATGAGCTTTACATCGTCCACGTACTCCGCTGGCCTTTCATGCCCTCGCTTCACTGGTGCCTCGTCATCCTTAACGACCTCGCGCTTGATGACCTTAATGCGCGCAGGCCCTGCTCGCGGAGCCACCTTTGCATCCTTTGGATGCGGCGGTGTAAGGACGATGCGGGTGACCTGTTTGTCGGTCCAGGTCACGAGCGACTCAAAATGATCGCGTTCCCCATAGATATGGTAGGAGTCGACGTCCAGCGGCTCAGGCCGCTGTTCGACCGCATCGGGGTCTCGTGTGGCGACGTCAATGGCGGTGATCAAGCCTTGGCGGACGATGGGTTCTATGGGTTGGTGCTCACGCCACCAACATTCACTGTTCAGGTCCGCCCAGTTTGGGTCGAACCAATATTCACGGAGGTATTCTACTTCGCGGCCGGTCACCCCTGCTATCTTGAGGACGTCTAGGTAGTCGATCGACCAGTTCTTGACGGCCTCGATGAACCTGTTGCGGTCCGGATTCTTTCTATCATTCAGTAGCTTATCGACTTTCGCGTGGACGATCCCTTTTGATATGGTGCTTAGAGTAATTCCCTCGGTCATAATATCCCCCCTTCGTTAAAACAACGATTCGTGAGCCTTGCAAACTCCTCTTCGCAAGCGTAGGTGGCAAGCACTATCACGATGCATGTTCGCCCTGCCATTGCACTTCGTACAACCGGGCGCGGCCTGAGAGGCCCTTGAGAGCGATACGGCCACGGTCGGCGAAGGCAAAGCCTTTGCCTGCAACAAGCTGGTAGATGACGTCGGAGACGAGGATCTGGCCGGGTTGGGCACGGGTGCAGATACGGAAGGCAGTGTGAACAGCCGTGCCGAAGAGTCGTCCCTCAGTAGGGATGGGCTCACCAGCGTTGAGGCCTATGCGCACACGGATAGTACAGTCAGGATGTTCTTGGTTGTGCTTGGCGAAGGTCTTTTGGATGGCCACAGCGCATTCGACTGCACTGGAGGCAGAGAGGAAGGATGCCTCAATGCCGTCGCCGGTGTGCGTGACTTCGGTTCCGTGGTATCCGCGTATGCAGTCGCGGATGATGGAGTTATGGAGGTGCAGGAGCTCATGCGCTGAAACGTCGCCCAGGTGCTGGAGGGAGGCCATGGACCCCTCCATATCGGTCACAAGAATGGTGCTGAGTGGTTGAGCTCTGTCCACGCCATCAACGCGGTTAGGTTCAAATGGTGCCTCGATCCCTCTCCGAGACGAGATCTGCGAGGCGAGCCCCTGCTCAAACGCATACGCCGTCGCCGCCGCTTCGCTATTGACTCCGACTTTGTTGAAAAGATTGCTCACATAGCCGGCGACGGTCTCGGGCCGCAGCACAAGATCCTCAGCAATCTTCTGGTTTGTGCGGCCCTCGGCGATATGGAGAAGAACCGCTACCTCACGCTCGCTGAGACTTCCTGGGTCAGTGGTGCGCGACTGCGATGCCAGGGGTTTTCGACCCTGGAGCACCGCGGCAAGTTGCGTTGCTCGCTGGGCAAAGGGCTCCATGCCCATGTCGCGAAAGAGGGAGCCCGCTTTTGTCACTAGATCGGTCGCCCGACGGCGGTCGCTCCTCGCACCTCGAGCTGCCAGCATGCGCGCGTAGTCCAGGTACGTGCGTCCCAGCTCTGGCCGCGCGCCAGCACGAGTTGCCATATCGATGGCCGCTTGAAAGTGGGTTTCCGCGGTATCCCAGCAACGGTTGAGCATGGCGGCGACGCCGAGGACACGCGGGATCAGGAATATCCACCCGCTAGAGAATTGGACACCCCGTTCCACTGCTAAGGCAAGCGCCTGGGATGGAAGCTCAGCTATGTCGGGAGCAGCCATGAGATCGCAAAGTTCTACCAGAGCACAGACGGGGGCCAGGGAGTATATAGTGGTCCCGACCGTTTTCATCAAGCCCTCAGCAAACGGCTCAATTGTTTCAATTGTCTCATTTACCCTATCTGAGTATGCTCGCAGCAGCTGACGAAATGCCCGGGCATAGGACGGGATAATCGGCCCCACTTCCTGAAAAACCCGACCCGGCTCGACCAGTAGGTCGAGAGCGTCCTCTGCTTCGGCCCAGGCGCCGCGCAAGGCCCGAGCACAAGCCAGCGCAAACAAGGCCCGAGTGCCGCCCCAGGGGTAGCCGGAACGGTAAGCCATCAGCATGGTCTCATGGGCACGTCGTTCCGCTGCAGGAAAGTCACCGCGGGCAACGGCCACGGACGCGAGGTGAGACAATGCTACCGAGTAACCCTCACCCCAATCCTGGGTCTTGCGGGTCAGTTCGCACGCCTCCAGCGCCGCAGCCTCGGCCTCGTCCAACCGTCCCTGTAGGGTGAGCGCTAGGGGCATTCGCTGGAGGGGCCTGCCTTGGAGGATGAGATCGTCGGCCTGCCGGGCGTGGACGAGTGCATTCTGCCAGCTCTCCAGTGCTTCCCTCACGTGCAGGGCGCCAATTTGAGCTAGTGCTAGAGTAGAACTGGCACGGGCGCAGAGATAGTCATCCTTGAGGCATTGCCCGATCTCCAGGGCTCGCTGAGCCATCTCTTTCGCCTTAGCTGCCTGCCCCGCGTTCCAATACGCTTGGCCCATGACTGCTGCGATGCGCCCACGGAGCCCGGGTTCGCTCCCGCCTAAGGCTGCAAGAACATCTTCCAGCGGCTGCATGTTTACCAGAGTGCCATAGGGGACGGAAGCAAGAGTATAGTGGGTGCGTGTCTTTTCCATGAGCGCTCGGGCCAGGCCCCGGATGTCGCCGGCCAGCCGATAGGCCTCAGCAGCCTTTTCGTAATGATCAAGGCAGGGACCCACATCCTGATTCCGGTAGTGGGCGAGCCCTGCCCAATAGTGAAGCTCTGCCTGATCACAGGGGGAAAGCCGACCGACAGAGTCGGCAACCGACAGCGCCGCTTCATAGTAGCGGGCAGCTTCACTCCAGGCAAAGACCTTGAAGGCTTGGTCGCCAGCCCGCTGGGCATACTTCACCACAGTTTCCACATCGGCGACCCGGCCAGCTCTGACCAAGTGATGGGCAATTTCTAGAACATGCGCATCGACGTTATCGGCGTAGAAGCGTTCCAGGGATTGAGCGATCTGGCGATGGATACGCTGGCCTCGCGCTACACTGGGCTCGTGGTAGAACACATGGCGGATCAAGGGGTGGGCAAACTGGAATGTTTGTCCCCCGCTCAGGAGCAAGCGCTGGCGCACTCCTTCTTCCAATAGACTCAACAGTTCTTCTTCGCTAATGCCACTCACAACTTCTAGGGGTTGGAGAGAAAAGCGATCACCCAGAAAGGAGGCCAATATCAAGGCCCTCCGGCAGCCTTCAGAGAGCTCCTGGAGGTGAGTGACGATAGCGCTCGTGACCTGATCGGGAAGCCGAAGATCGGCGGGGGAAGCAGTGGCTACCAGATAACCACCGCGCTCCTGCAGGGTTTGCTGCTGTATCAGGTGGTGGAGGACCTCCTGGACAAACAGGGGATTCCCCTGTGTCGCCTCGCTCACAGTAGCGATCAGTTGATGGGACGGGCGCTCCAAGCCTAGACCTTTCACCAATTCCCGAATCTCAGACTCGTTGAAGCCTGGAAGTGCTGCAGTCTCACAAATGCTCTCGCGTGGGAAGCGGGCGACCAGGCGAGCCAGAGCCGTTTCCGGTTCTATCGGCCTGTAGGTGCCAACGATCAACAATGACACCTGCTCCCGAGTGGCTGTATCCGCCACTGTAAATAAGAGATGGCCGAACAGGTCTAAAGAAGGACGGTCGGCCCAGTGCAGATCGTCGATGACCAAGAGGACCGGACGATGCCGAGCTAGCGTAATGACTGCGCGGCACACGGTGAGGAATAACTGCAGCTTGTCCTGGTTGCCCTGACCAGAAGCGGATGGGCTGGCAGCGGGGCGGGTTGCCCCATCTCGGTAGAGGAACCGGCTGATGACCTCTGCATCCGATCCGAGGGTATGTTCCACGTCCTCGGGCCCCTGCTCCAGCAGGGGACGCAAGGCTTCGATCAAAGGCAGGTAGGGAAGTGCTAGATCCTCATAACACCGGCCGTAGCCGACTCGGACGCCGCGGCGGCGGGCACCCGAGCGCAACTCTTGGAGCAGTCGCGTCTTGCCAATGCCAGCCTCCCCTTGGATGAGCATCACCCGAGGATGACCTGCCATGGCGTCCTGAAGGTGGCCGTCTAACCAGGCCAATTCTTGTCCGCGGCCAACAAAAGGCGGGGTCGTCCGCACGAGATTCGACAGGACCTTACTGCCATCCAGCTCAGGCGGCCTGTCCATGCCCAGTCCTCCCTTCTCTGGAGAGGCATCTGGAGCCAGGACACGGGGGGGAAGCCCCCATGTGCCGGAATTTCTTCATGCCAACTTGGCGATCCCACATCCGGTCCATGCGTTAGGAATGTCATACGTTTACGCTGAATTTCAAGGTCTGTCAATCTATTTATCAGTGAGTGGAACCATGTCTCATGACAGGCTTTCGGGGTGTTCAGACTTAATCATCATGGTCAAGGGTGAACAGCTGTCGAACCTTTTGAAAGTTCAAGTTAAGTCACGTCTCTACTGCTGTTGACCCCGTATGGTTGTTCATTCCTGTACCTTCTTTGCAAGCGACATCGCTAACCTTGCCGGCTGGGTTTGGCGATGATTGCGAAAGCTTCATATCGATGAGCTAAACTGGCATGGCCCTTGCCCAGCTCAGATAACTGAGCGAAGGGCGTACGTAACCGAAGCATCCATGAAAGCATGATGCGTACCATCCCCTTCGCCGTTCAGCGTGCGGCAGATGCTTCACACCCTGCAGTGCCTGATGAACCAGTGCGCGCCATCGCCCATATCCAGGGCAACATGTTGGGCGGATCCATGAAAGACTGCCAGATGCTCCTCTTACTTTTGGATTCTTCAACGGCGTGCTACCGCCAGGCCTGCGGGAGCGTATTTCAGAAGATTCCGCCGACGTTTTGATCCCGTGGCAGAACCCCCTGAGACGAGGAGCACGGCAAGCCCGGTCAGGACCTACGGTTTCTACTCAGCGTTTTTTCGAATCCGGCGACAACGCTCAGCTATCTTGGCGTGCTACGGCTGGTTTGACATGGGGAGGATGACGTATGACAACCACAAGACATGGCTCCGAGTTACGAGGCATCGCTCGCGTTGACCGCTCCAGTATAGCCAACGGTCGATTCGGTAGGTTATTTTCAGAGTGTGGCCCGGCCCAAAGCCCTAAAGAAGACCAAAAAACTGAAGAAGCCCTCGAAGCTCTGGGCAAGACGATGATTCAGCGCGAGTTCGAAAAACGCCGAGGGAAAAAGCTGGACCATCCTCTCAATGAACTGGAGGAGGAAGATGAAAACCGCACCATCCCCGCTGGGTATACCTATCTCGGGCAGTTCATCGACCACGACATTACCTTTGACCCCGTCTCGAGTTTGCAGGCGTTCAACGATCCCCATGCTTTAGAGGATTTCCGTACCCCCAGGCTTGATCTGGACTCGATCTATGGTCGGGGGCGGGACGATCAGCCGTACCTCTATACGAAGGCAAGTCAGCGACTGGAATTCCTGCTGGGTGAGAAGCGCCAGCCCCCCAGGTCCACCCACAAACGACACGATCTGCCGCGGAATCGGGAAGAGGTCGCGCTGATCGGCGATCCACGCAACGATGAAAATAGGATCGTGAGTCAGTTGCATGCCCTCTTTCTGCAGTTTCATAACAAAGTGGTAGACAGGTTGCGGCGTCAGCAGGACACGATGACCAACAATGAGCTTTTTGAGGAAGCGCAGCGCATCGTGCGCTGGCACTATCAGTGGATTGTCTTACATGACTACTTGCCGAAAATCGTCGGGGAACCGATGGGGCAGGCAGTCCTCAACCCCAAGGAACCCGCCTTCCCCAGGCTGCGCTTCTTCCGGCCCAAGTCGGGCCAAGCTTATATGCCGGTCGAATTTTCCGCGGCCGCGTTTCGCTTCGGACACTCGATGGTCAGACCAAGCTATGCCTTAAGCACAACCGTACAGCAAGGGAGCGATGCCCGATTTCATCGCATTCCGCTCTTCTCATACTTCTTTGATCAGAATGAAGAAAGGGCGTTCGATGCCCTACGCCCCGAAGAGAAACAACGGCTCAGCTTAAACGGGTTGCAACCGCTGCCACCGAGCTGGGGAATCGATTGGGATTTCTTTTTCGGCGACGCGAGGGCGCTCAGTCCCGATGATGACCGCCCAAAGCTCCCTCAACCGAGTTATCGGATCGATACCAAGCTTGTCGATCCGCTGACGCAGTTGCCGAGCTTTACCGATATTCGTTCACTGGCACATCGCAACCTGGTACGCGGGCGAAGGCTAGGGCTTCCTAGCGGACAAGCGGTGGCGAAGGTCATTGCTCAGGCCTTCCCGACGACAAAAATACTGAATCGAGAGGAACTATGGGCAGAGCGCTTCGACCTTCTCAAGGAGTTCCCGCACCTTGAAGATAACACTCCGCTGTGGTTCTACATTCTCAGAGAGGCCGAATTGGAGATACGCCAAGGGTATGAACATGACAAGTTCAAGGGACACCATCTCGGGCCGGTCGGTGGACGGATCGTCGCCGAGGTGTTAGTGGGCTTGGCATACTACGACCGCCATGCGTATCTCAGACAGTGTCCAGACTGGACCCCGGAAGCATGGATCGCGCCAGATAAGTCAACGAAGCCGTTTACGATGGCCGACTTGGTGCGTTTCGTGGACGGCCAGTAGTGTTGCCTCCACATCCATATGCGCCCCACGGGGGTGCTGACCGCTGATCACTTTGGAGTGCTCTATCTGGCGTCCGACGAGTCGTCCTACATGACCGGCAGCGAGCTAGTGATCGATGGTGGATGGAGGGCCGCAGTAGCGGTGGGCTTAGATTACCCCCTCCTGCCGCAGCTCACGGATCTGGTCGGTGTCGTAGCCCAGGTCGAGCAAAATCTCGTCCGTGTGTTCCCCCTTCTCGGGCGTCGCGCTCACGACTTTTCCGGGGGTGCGGGAGAGCGTGACCGGGATACCTAGCAGCTTCAGGCGACCGAGCTTGGGGGAATCCACCTCTTGGACGAGATTGCTCAGGTGCTTGACCTGTTCGTTCTTGAAGGTTTGATCGATCTGCAAAATCGGCCCGGCCGGCACACCCGCATGGTTCAACCGCTCCACCGCCTCCTCCATGGTCCAGTCTTGGAGCATCTCTTCGATTGCGGCCTTGAGCAGATCGCGGTTCTTATAGCGTTCGGCCGGGGTGGCAAAGCGGGAGTCGTCAACTAGTTCGGGGGCGCCAAGGGCCTTGCACAACCGCCTATAGATGTGTTGGCCCGCAGCCTGGATGATGACCCGGCCGTCTTTCACTTGAAACACCCCAGCCGGTAGGCTGGTGGGGTGGTTGTTGCCCGCGGGCGGCGGCACTTCCTTCGCTATAAGCCAGCGGGTGGCCTGAAAATCCAGCATCGCGATCTGAGCTTCTAGCAGCGACGTGTGGACCCATTGGCCTTCACCTGAATGCTCCCGCTCCAGAAGGGCGATTAGTATACCCTGGGCCAGGAGGATGCCCGCGCAGAGGTCGGCGATGGGGATCCCCACCAGCAGGGGGCCGGTTTCCTCAGTGCCGGTGACGCTCATCAAGCCGCCCATGCCTTGCGCAATCTGATCGAAGCCGGGCCGATTGGCATATGGGCCTGTCTGGCCAAAGCCGGATAAGCTGGCATAGATCAGCCGTGGGTTAATAGACCTGAGAGCCGGGTAGTCGATTCCCAACCGCACCTTCACATGGGGGCGGAAATTCTCCACCAGGACATCTGCATCCTGCACAAGTCGCTTGAGGAGCGCTTTGCCGCGAGGATCCTTGAGGTTCAACGTCATGCTGCGTTTGTTCCGGTGCAGATTTTGAAAGTCAAAGCCGTGTCGGCCCATTACGTCGTCATATTCAATCGCCTCCACTCTGATGATTTGCGCGCCCATATCGCTGAGTTGCCGGATACATGTGGGGCCGGAGCGCGCGCGGGTCAAATCGATGATCTTGATATGTTCGAGTGGTCGAGCCATCCGCTGCCGTCCTTATCGTTCAATCGATTCGCCGCGAGCCTGAAGGACTTTCTTGGGTCGAAGAGCATCTCGGCCGTTCGACGTGTGAGGTCCTTGAGATCTTCATTCATGTGCGCCTTCCTTCGAGGCTGGCACCTCGGACAGATTGCCGTCCATGCCGCAGGCTCAATTATATCACAGCAGCCGGCCCACGAATTGGCTGCGGGAGAAAGCCCCAAGCCCTGCGGCCCGTTTCTGTGCTTGGCCGAATTCCTGCTCTTTGCGAGCCACGCTTGCCGGCAAGGAACGGCCTTCGAGCGCAGAGAACTGCGAAATGTGGGAACTTGAGCAGAAAGCTGCCGTAGCAGCGACACAAATCTGGCGCCCTGGTAAAAATGTTGACATCGGATGAAAAGCCGGTGAAAATCAGAATCATCTAGGACACCTCGGGCGCCAGACCTCGTGAAAACCCCGGTTTTTGGGGATTTTTTAACTCTGTATCCTATTGATTTGTTGAGGCCCAGCTTCGGAAAATCGGGTTTTCACACAGGATGGCACAGGATCTCCAGTAATCCAACAAAAGATGCCGGGGTTTTTAGAAAGCCAGACCCCCTAATAAATGCAAGGTTTCCCAGGCCCGAAAAACTGGGATTATTTGCTTGCATCACTGGAGGGGGTGGTCGCTGCAGCGACGTGAAGAAAAAGCTGGAACATCGGAACGCTTCCCCCGATGTCTTGGCTCTGGGTGCCTCTCGAGAAAGGGGGTGATTTAGTGTGGGCGGGCCGTCTGAGTTGGATCGCGGCAAGAGCCGGGTGAGCCTCATAAGGAGCGCTCCTTTCTTTGTCGGTCGCACACAGGAGCTGGCGTGGTTAGAGCACTCGCTTCAGGAAGCGATCGCCGGTCGCCCTCGAGTGGTGCTCATCCAAGGGGAAGCCGGCATGGGCAAGACACGGCTCCTCAATGAGATGCGGTCGGTAGCCCTGCACCGCGGCGTCCAGGTCTGCTACGGTCGTTGTTACGAGGATCTGACGCTTCCCTATCTACCCTTTACTGAGGCCTTGTGTGCCCAACTGGAGCAGGCCCTCGAGGATGTTGCGCGCAGCCTCGGCACTGACGCGGCGATCATCGCTCAGCTCCTCTGCCACCCAGGGGAAACCACCCCTGCGGTCAGCCCTTCCATGGCCACACAGGCCGATCAGGAAAAGCTGCAGCTGTTGCTTGCCGTGTCCCGTGCCATCATCACGCTGGCTCGGAGGGGCCCGACCCTCTTTGTCCTGGACGATCTACACTGGGCTGACCAGCCCTCCTTAGAGCTGTTCGGCCATCTAGTGTTCACAGTGGCGGAGACTGCCCAGCGGGAGCCGGTAAGGCTCCTCCTCATCGGTACCTACAGGCCACTGGACCTGGAGGAGCGCTTGGCCCGCCTGATCGCCCGCCTCCAACGGGAGCTCATCTGCCAGACCTTAACTCTGTCGGGCCTCAACGAGTCAGAAGTTCACGAGTTGATCCGGGGCCTGGGCTTGGCGCGCCCGTCCCATCAGCTGACGGCCACTATCAGCGAGGCAACGCGAGGGAACCCTCTGTTCATCCAGGAAGTTCTCCATGACCTGATACAGCAGGACGCGCTCGAGGAGAAAGGTGGGTATCTGGTCACGCCGGCCTCCTCCGCTGATCTGCGGCTTCCCGATCATGTGACGGGCGCAATAGTGGCTCGCACGCGGGAGCTTACCGAAGGGTGTCGGAGCGTCCTCACGCTGGCCGCCTTTCTGGGGGAGAGCTTTTCCCTGCAGAGCCTGAGCGCGGTGAGCGGTATGAGCGAGGACGAAGTGTTGAGCCTGCTAGAAGACGCGGTGCGACAGCGCCTTCTGCTGAGCGAGGGGGAGGCGTTTCAGTTCGCCCACCCCTTAATTCGGCATGTGCTCTATCACGAGCCAAGCGCAGCCCGCCGCCAGCGCACCCACCGCCAGATCGCCCAGGCCCTGGCACGCCTGTATAGTGATAGGCTCGATGCCCACCTCCTGGAGATCGGCCATCATCTGGTCAGAGCCGGCCCCGTCGCCGAGGTGGAAACCGTGGTCGAGTATGCCCGCCGGGCGGGCGACCAGGCCTTCAGGATGTCCGCCTGGGGTGACGCTGCCCGCTACTATGAAGCGGTGCTGTCAGCTGCGGACGCTAGGGGCCACCTCTCCGTCCATGACCGGGCAGAGCTGCATTACTGGGCGGGGCTCTCCTATTATCGGGATCAGGACGTAGGCCCCTGCCTGGTGCACTATGACAAGGCCATCGAGTCCTATCGGCTGGCCGGAGACGTTCGAGGTCTGGCGCGGGTACTGATGGAGAAGACGCGCCTCCACTATCGCACCTCCCCATACGGCACCCTCATCGATATGCATCCCCTGGAAGAAGTCCTCGCAGAGTTGGGGGATCGTGAGCCTGGACTCTGCGGGCACATCATGGCGATTATGTCCGAAGGCTACAGGTACGCGAGGCAGCCAGCCAAGGGTGTGGCAATGGCCCAGCGAGCGCTGGAGATCGGGCAGCGCATGGGGGATGACCGTCTCTGCGCGCATGCCCATTATGCGCTTGGGATAGCTCAAAATCAAAGCCTGCAAATGAGGGAAGGGCTAGAGAACTATCAGAGCGTCCTTGCTTATGCCCGGCACGCCGGTGACCTGTGGCTCGAATTCCGGCCGCTGAGCCGTATGCCCCTGCTCCTCGCCTCTCTGGGCCGGCTGGATCAAGCCGAGGAGATCGCCCTCGAGGCATGCGAAATGGCCCAGAAGACCCAGGATTGGGCTAACTACTCGTTGACCTTGTCGGCCCTGGTGAGCTTGGCCGTCGCCAAGGGTGACTTTGCTGCAGCCGAACGACATGCCCATGAGACCATGCTCATGGTTTCCCGCTCGCGCTATCCATGGGGTGGCTCTCGTGCCCTATTGGCGCTGGCCTGCGGGCGCGCGCTGCGCGGAGCTTGGGCTGAAGCGGAGGATGCCCTCGATGTGCTGGTGGAGCCGGGCCGCGTCTTTGATGATGCGGGGCCGGTCATCCAAGCCTTTGCCCGGGCGTTTCGCTATCTTCTGCGCGCATACTCGGATACAGAAATTGACGTGGGAGACTCGTTTGTCGCGGACCTGATAGCGATCGTGGGGACCGATTCGTACGGCTTAGGCCCCTTATGTGCCTTGGTGGAAATCGGCGACCTCGTTGCCTCTCCAGCAATGGCTGAACAGCCATACCAGACGCTTTCCTTGGCAGTAGAGTGCAGCATTTTGTTCTCTGGCATTAGCGGGTGGATGTTCCTCATCCCGCGCGTCCTCGGAGTCGCTGCCTCCCTCCACCGGCGGTGGGACACCGCCCAAGCGCATTTTCAAACGGCCATCGACGTGGCGACCCGCATCGGTGCAGGGCCCGAGTTGGGACGTACTTACCTGGATTACGCCCGCATGCTAGTCGTCCGGGGCAGGAGGGGCGAGCGCCGCCAGGCCATCGACTTAGTGAGACAGGCAATCGCTATCTTTGACAAGCTGCACATGGAGCCCTTCGCCCGGCGGGCGGCACAGCTGGTCGAGAGGCTCCAGACACGAATACCCTCGCAGTTGCGGCCAGGGACCGCTGAGGCCGCTCAGCTGAGCGAACAGGAAATGGCTATCCTGGCGCAGATCGGCCAGGGCCGCACCAACCAGGAGATCGCTGAAAGCCTGATCCTGAGCGTCCGGACCGTCGCTCGTCATGTGAGGGGCGTTTTCAATAAGATTGGCGTCAAGAGCCGAAAGGCCGCCGCGGCGTATGCGCTTGAAAAGAGGCTCGCCGCTCAGCTCTCCCCTCGGAGGCAGCCCCAGGCCCCAGGAGCCGTCGAGCGCCTCGCTAGGGAAGGCGCGACGCAGGCACTCCGCATCATCCTGGTGACCGATATGGAAGGCTCCACAGCCCTTATCCAACGCCTGGGCGATGCGACAGCGTATGAGCTGCTGCGCATCCATAACACCATTATCCGCGGCTGTCTGAACACCCATAATGGCACCGAGGTCACGCACACCGGCGACGGCATCGAGGCCTCCTTTGCCTCTGCCGCTAGTGCCGTCGACTGCGCCGTCGCCATCCAACAAGCCTTCGCCAGATATAACCAGAGGTATCCTACCGCCCCCATCCGTGTGCGCATTGGCCTCAACGCCGGGGAGCCCATCCCCTCGGAAGGCCGGCTCTTCGGCACGGCTGTCCATGCCTCCTTCCGGATCTGTGCCCGTGCCCAGCCTGGGCAAATTCTCGTCTCCGACATCGTCCAGCGGCTTACTGTAGGCAAAGGTTTCGCCTTCGTTAACCGTGGCCGTATCGCGCTGAAGGGCCTCTCAGGGCGCGTCCAGTTGTACGAAGTACAGTGGGACAGTGAAGCTGCGTAGTAGGGGTGCTTGCCTCGGACCGCCTTGAGCGCGAGTGCCTGACACCCAGCAGAAGTTCGTGCGACGAAAGGAGGACATGATGTCAGATCAGCCACAACCCCCTGGAAGAATGATCAAAGGATTCCTCCACAAAAAAGTGGAACAGTTGGTTAATGGCCATCCTGATGCGCGCCTGAAGTTCCGTGCTGCCCTCGAAGATCAGACGCGAGATTATCTCCAAATCCTCGTGGATTATGCAGTGGTTACTCAGGAGCAAGCCGCCCGCCTTCGTCGAACCTGGTTCAGCCCAAATGGTTGGTGGCAAGCCTATCAACCTGTAGAGCCTATCGTCCGCCAAAGCCTGATCAAAGCCCTTGGCCTAGCCATAGAGCGGAACCTGCCCATCGACTCCTATTGGCAAAGTGATGGGGATCGGGTTGGAGTGATCGTCACCTGTAGCGACTACCAGGTCACCCGCCTGATCGTGACGCCTCCCTCGCCGGTGCCACCGGGCAATCCGACCCAAGCGACGGCCAAAGTACCCATCTGGATCGTCAAGCAAGGCACCGGCGGTGAGAGCCCGGGGGATGAGAGTCCGTGGCAGGTTGTGGAGCACGTCGAGGGGAAGAGCGAGGTTATCACTGTGCAGCTGAAAGATGTCCCATAGTGCTTAAGCAGGCTCAGCCCCGGCATTGAAGCTGCCAGCATTCCGCCCGGAGCTTGCGTGAGGGTTCACGACGCCATTTCGGGCGCAGCGTAGCGCCGGCAGTGGCCGAGTGCGCGCCATGATCCGCGCTATGAATCCCCGCGGCTAGGTCGGCTGCTATCATGCGATCGCAGCCCTCACAGGGATCGCCTCAAAGCCATCACGCTGCCGACGCTGATCATCGTTGGCGAGAAGGAGCGGGGAACACCCGTTGCCGCATGGCGGACTATTCGGGAGCAGATCAAAGATTCCGAACTGGTGGTCCCCAAAGCGGCAGGATGAGGCGGGGAAATTTGCCCGCACCCTGGAGCGAGAGATGGGCGGTCTGTGGACGTTTGTCGTGGAGGAGGGAGTCGAGCCCACCAATGACCGCGCGGAGCGGGCGCTGCGGTAGCTTTCCAGCGCTTCCTTGATCTGCCCGCTATTCAGATGGGCGAGGGCCAAAGCTGAGCTCGCACGCGCGCAAAGATGCTGATCCCCGAGACGTTGCCCGATGTCTAACGCCCGTCGGGCCATGGCTTCGGCCTTATCGCCCTGGCGTGCGTTCCTATAGACCTGAGCCATAATGGCGAAGATCTGTCCCCGAAGCGCTGGTTCGCCCTCTCCCAGGGCTGCCAGGATGCCCTCTAGTGGCTGCATATCTGGCAGGGTGCCGAGCGGGACAGAGGCCAGTGTATATTGTATCTCAGCCTTTTCCATCAACACACGCGCCAACCCGCGAACATCCTCGACCAGCCGATAGGCCTCGGCTGCCTGTTCATAGTGAGCCAGACAGGGACCCGCATCCTGGTCCCGATGATGGGCGCGCCCGGCCCAGTAATGCAGCTCTGCCCGATCTCGGATAGACAAGCGACCGGAGGACTCAGCGGCTGCCAGCGCGGCTTCGTAATACGAGGCGGCATCCCCCCAGGCGAACACTCTGAACGCTTGGTCCCCTGCCCGTCGAGCATACGCCACCACGGTGTCTGTGTCGGCTACAGTGCCGGCTCTGACGAGGTGATGGGCGATGTCCAGCAGATGGGCATCCAGACAGTCCGCATACAGGCGCTGCAAGGTCTGGGCGATTTGCAGATGGATACGCTGGCGCCGGGCTGCACTTGGATCAGCGTAGAACACATGCCTGATCAGCGGGTGCGCGAACTGAAAGAGTGGTCCATCGCACAGGAGTATACGCTGGTGCACTCCTTCCTCCAGTAGTCTCAGCAACTCCTCTTCACGATGACCGCTCAACGCCCGTAGGACCTCGAGGGAAAAGCTCTCTCCCATGAAGGAGGCCAGTTTGAGAACCGTGCGGCAGCCTTTACTGAGCCCCTGAGTGCGGCGGATGAGAGCACCCATGACATGTTCCGGCAGGCGGAGATCGGCCGGCGCGGTTGTGGTGACCAGATACCCGCCGCGCCGCTGGAGCGCATCCTGCTTGACCAGGTGGTGCAGGACCTCCTGGATGAACAGGGGATTTCCTCGCGTGGCGGCACTAACCGTGGCCGTTAACTGATGGGACGGGCGCGCCAAGCCCAGCCCCCGGATGAGTTGGCGAACCTCGGACTCGTCGAGACCGGGAAGCACCAAAGTCTGACAGAGCTGTTCACGCTCGAGGCGTGCAATCAGACGGGCGACGCGTGTCTCCACCTCCGGCGGCCGGTAGGTGGCAATGATCAGGAGCAGTATGGGTTCGCGCCCGGCCATATCTGCGACGGTGAACACCAGATGACCGAACAGATCGAGGGAGGAGCGATCAGCCCAGTGCAAATCATCGACGATAAAAAGGGTTGGGCAGTGCTGCGCCAGCTTGATCGTGGCGCGCGATACCCCGAGAAACAGCTCTAGCGTATCCTGATCGGCCTCCGCAGCGGTAAGAGGGTGAGCGGCGCTGGCAGGCGTCGCATCTTGGAGAACGAGCCGCCGGATCACCTCCAGATCGGCGCCGAAGGCTCGCGTCACCTCCGGCGGTACTTGTTCGAGCAGCGTGCGCCAGGCTCCGACGAAGGGCAGGTAGGGGAGCGTCAGGTCTTCATAACACCGGCCGAGGCCAACTTGCACGCCACGGCGCCGAGCCTGCGTTTGCACCTCCAGCAGAAGCCGCGTTTTGCCGATGCCAGCCTCTCCGGGCATGAGCACCAGTCGCGGCTGACCGGCCATGGCTTCTGTAAGGCCACGTGTTAACCAGTCGAACTCCTGTCGGCGGCCCACGAAGGGAGGCGACACGCGCACCAGACTAGCCAGGCCGGTGCCAAGGTCTATCTCAGATGGGCCCTCCATTCCCACTCCCTCTTCCCTGCAGCGGCTGTTCGAGTCAGGGCAACGCTGGACCCCTCTCTGCCCTGGATTGCCACTGCGTCCAGATGGCGACCGGCCACGGAGCCCTGGGTTAGGAAAATCACATGGTAATATCCAACAATCGCGTGTCTCAATTTTTAACCCATGAAGACAGCCCCTCATACACTGGTTTCAGACTTGCCCTACCATCCTAGCGGGCATAGGTGTAGGGAGGGGCGCTTCGCTCAGGTGGACAGACTGCAGCAAGCTCTAGAAGAGAACTCGCACACGACAACCATATTCGGCTCTTCTACACACCGTTTTAGCCCTGGTTAATTGTAACCATCATGGTCAATCTTGGACAGCTCATCGATTGCAGGATTCCGAAAGATATGTGGGTCTTTTCACGGCTCCGAAAGCTTCCGGGCTGGGTAACGTCGCGCAACTTCCGCATGCGACGTTGTCGTGGCCGTCCCGAAGATAGGCATCTGCGCAGCATCCTCTGCTTGAATGGCCTGACGTCGTGTCGCCCGTGCCCGAGGGAAAAGAGTGAGGCCGGTGAACAGGGGCATAGCCACAGGGGATGAGCAGTTTTCATGCCAATGAACTGGATGGACACGAGGATCGGCTCACATGCTCCCCCATCTCAAGCCCGACCCGCATGCCGTTAGAAGGTGAACCACGTGCTGAGGGCTGAGGCATGAGTGCAAGCTCCCACTCCTCAGCAGGCATCACGTTCAGGAGTTAGCAGGGGTCATCCGGAAGATATCACACAGAAAGGCAAAGATGTCTGCCTGTTCGTCGATGAGCTTGGCGACGGGTTTCCCGAAGCCATGGCCGGCCTGGCTGTCAACCCGCAGCAAAATCGGATGTTGCCCGGCGTCTGCAGCTTGCAGGGTGGCAGCGAATTTCAAGGCATGCGATGGCACCACGCGGTCGTCGGTATCGCCGGTGGTAATCAACGTCGGAGGATACGCCACCCCGGGTTGCACATTGTGCAGTGGCGAATAGGCGTAGAGAAAGCGGAAATGCTCCGGGTTGGTTTCGGCGTTGCCGTATTCCGGCACCCAAAAACGTCCGGCGGTGAACTGCTGATAGCGCAGCATGTCGGTCACGGGCACGCCACACACCACCGCACCGAAGAGGTCTGGACGCTGCAACATGCAGGCGGCAACCAGCAACCCACCGTTGCTGCGGCCCATAATGGC
>JBKPCR010000358.1:0-9084 GCA_046727435.1 bacterium
CATGGACATGAGTCGTAGCCCATGGTCTACGCAGGCATCCGATAACAATACCCCTGACCCCCCCGCTCCAGTGACGATGAGGACGTTTTCACCTTGCGGCGTCGGCAGCATCTGCAGGGCCTTGGCGAACTCCAGCATCTCATTGAGGTGTCGGGCGCGAATCACGCCGGCCTGGCGCAATATCCCATCATAGATGCGATCGTTTCCCGCCAGTGCGCCCGTGTGGGACTTGGCGGCCCTTGCCCCCATATCGGTGCGCCCGGCCTTCAGTACCACCACCGGTTTCTGCTTGGTGACGCGCTGCGCCACCTCAGCGAACGCCCGTCCATCCTTGAGATCTTCGACGTGCATGGCGACCACCTGGGTATTGGGATCCTCCTCGAAGAACGTTAGCAGATCGTCCTCGTCGATGTCTGACTTGTTGCCCAAGCCGATGATGGCCGATACGCCCATCTTGTTCGAGCGACTGAAGCCGATGATCGCCATCCCGACGCCGCCGCTCTGCGACGTCAATGCCACCGAGCCTTTTTCGTTGTAGGGCGTGCAGAACGTGGCGCAGAGGTTTTGCGGGGTGTAGTAGAAACCGTAGATGTTCGGGCCCATCAAGCGGATGTTGTGCTGCCGCGCCACATTGACGACTTCCTGTTGGAGCTGGGTTTCACCGACCTCGGCAAATCCCGAAGGGATGAGGATTGCCCCACGCACCCCTTTTTCACCACACTCCTCCAACACTTGTGCGACAATACGCGCCGGGATACAGAAGATGGCGATGTCCACTGGGCCCGGGATATCCTTGACGCTACGGTAGCACGGTCGTCCGAGGATGACATCAGCTCTAGGGTTGATCGGGTAGAGCTGCCCCTGGTAGCCGCCGTTGATGATGTTCTCCATCACGGCATAGCCGATCTTGCCTGACTCTGGGGAGGCACCAATGACGGCGATGGCATCCGGCATCAGGATGCGTCGCATCGCTGCGCGCATCTCCCAGGCCTGGGGGCGGGGCGGCTGAGGGTGGGCCGCCAGCTCGACGACAAAGCGGGCGTCAACAGCAATTGCTCCATTGGCACTGGCCATGACCGGGTTGAGGTCAATTTCGCTGATCTCAGGGAAATCCGCCGCCAATTGGGATACATTGACGATCAAGGCCGCGAGCGCCTCCCGCTCGGCCGCCGGCAAGCCTCGAACACCGCGCAGAACCGCCGCGCCCCGGACGTCGTCCAGCATCCGGAGCGCTTCGGTCGATGTCGTCGGCGCCAGACGGAAGGTCGTATCCTGCAGCGTTTCGACGAATACCCCACCCAGACCGAACATGACCACGGGGCCGAAGGCCGGATCGCGAATGATGCCCACGATCACCTCGCTGCCGCCTGTGACCATTTGTTGGACCTGCACGCCGGTGATTTGTGCGTCCGATTGATAATTCCAGGCATTGGCGGTAATCGTCCGATAGGCTTGCCGAACCTCTCGGCTATTGCTCAAGCCTAGCAGGACACCACCCGCCTCGGTCTTGTGGACGATGTCGGGAGAGACGATTTTCAAGGCGACCGGGAAGCCGATCTCCCGAGCCAAGCGTGCGGCCTCCTCGATCGATCGTGCTAGGCCCTCTTTCGGCACTGGCAGGCCATAGGCTTCACAGACTTGGCGCGCTTCAGGAGCGGTCAAAACGGTCCGCCCCGCTGCCTTGACCCCCTCGAAAACCGCTTGCACCCGCGATTGATCTCCGCTCATCAGACCGCCTCCCCCGTCCGTGTAGTATCCTTGCCTCCAACAGACCTCATCATACCCTACGAACATACCGCTGTGTCTTGGCTTTCGGCCCCCCACCCGCAAGCAGCCACGTGCTGAGCAGTCGCCGTCTACGCCCTTTGCATCCCTAGCGTTTGTCGGAGGCACGTTTCCAGAATGTCTCAAAGTTGTAGTGATGCTGGGAGCTGTCTGTGCGTTGTGAGGCCGACAGGGGAATGGGAAGGTCTCCCTCCCCCATCGGCCGGCAGGATCATTGGCGCGTGAGGTTTACCCCAGTCTCGGCGTCAAACAGATGGAACCGGCCCATATCGAAGTAGACCGCCATCTCATGCATCGGACGTGCAGTGGTCGTAGGGTCCAGGCGTCCCACAAATGTATGGTCCCCAGCGCTGAGCTCGACAATCACTTCCGATCCCAGAGGTTCCACTACATTGACCTTGGCCGGAACACGTTCTTGCTGGTGCTCTCCTGCCTCTTCACGATCGGAGATGTTTTCCGGTCGAATGCCGAAGACTACCCGCTGATTCACGTGATCGCCGAACCGATTGACCTGACTCTTGGGTACCTTCACGGTGAACTTCCCAAGATCGACGAAGAGGTCGGAATTCTGCGCCGTCAGCTTACCCTGAAAGAAATTCATGGCTGGGCTACCGATGAAGCCAGCGACGAACATATTGATTGGCTGATCATAGACTTCCATGGGGGCGCCAACCTGCTGGATCTCCCCATTATTCATGATGACGATGCGGTCGCCCATCGTCATCGCCTCGACCTGATCGTGTGTCACATAGATCATGGTGGCTTCGAGCTGATAATGGAGCTTAATCAGCTCGCTGCGCATTTGCACGCGTAATTTGGCATCGAGATTACTCAACGGTTCGTCGAAGAGGAAGACCTCGGGTTGGCGGACGATAGCTCGTCCCACTGCCACCCGCTGCCGCTGTCCACCCGAGAGCTGTCGGGGTTTGCGGTCCAGGAGTTCTTCAATGCCCAGAATCCGCGCGGCCTCGCGGACACGCCGATCGATCTCAGGCTTGGGGGTCCGCCGTAGCTTGAGCCCGAAAGCCATATTCTTATAGACGTCCATATGTGGATATAGCGCGTAGTTCTGGAACACCATCGCAATGTTGCGGTCTTTGGGGGGCACATCGTTCACCACACGCTCGCCGATCAGGATCGTCCCATCGCTGGTCTCTTCCAACCCGGCAATCATGCGGAGAGTGGTGGTCTTGCCGCATCCGGATGGCCCAACGAAGACCACGAACTCTTTATCGGGAATCTCCAGATTGATCTGGTTCACCGCGGTCACTTTATCGAAGCGTTTGCTAAGCTCTTGGAGTGTCACGCTGGCCATAAAACCGTCCCCTCTTGTACTTACACGCTCACTTGATCGCCCCCTGAGTGAGGCCAGAGACGTAATAATCCATAAACATCACATAGACGAGCACGATTGGGACCGAGCCCAGGACGGCGCCCGCCATCAGGGAGCCCCAGTAAAAAATGTCCCCCCGAATCAGCTCCGCCGTCACGCCCACGGTGGTGGTCTTCTGGGCCGTCGAGGAGATGAACGTCAAGGCATAGATAAACTCGTTCCAGGAGATCGTAAAGGCGAAGAGAACCGCGCACACGATGCCAGGGATGGCCACCGGTAGCACAATCCTGATGAGCGCCTGGAAGCGCGTACAGCCATCCACCATGGCGCATTCCTCGATTTCCTGTGGAATGGTACGGAAGTATCCAAGCAACAGCCAGGTGCAGAAGGGCACCAGGAAGGTGGGGTAGGCCACGATCAAGGCCCACACACTATCAGCCAGGCCAAGTCGATTCACCACCTGCGCCAGCGGCAAAAAGAGCAGGGTCGAAGGCACCAGATAGGTGATGAACACTGCGGCGCCGAAGCTAGGGGCGCCGCGGAACCGCAAACGTGCCAGACTGTAGGCGGCCAGAATGGCGATAACGATGGAAATCGCCGTCGCCAGCACGCTGACCACGACGCTGTTGAAGAGCCAGGTCAAGAATGGGGTATCGCGCAGCAGCAGTTGATAATGCTCGAGGGTGGGTCCACCACTATAGTCCGGAGCCGTGGGGGACAGCTGGATAATAAAGGGATTCGCTTTCAGATTATAAAGATCACCATCTGCTTTGAAGGACGTGATCACCATGAAGTAGAAGGGGAACAATGCGAAGAGGATAAACGGCACCAAGGGGACATGCAGCGTCAAGAGCTGGCCGAGGAAGGTTCGTGTCCGTGTCTTCATGGCCTACTCCTTGCGGACGAAGCGCAGCTGGGAGTATACCACCAGCACCAGGATGGGGAACATGAAGAGGGACACGGCTGCCCCCTCGCCGATCTTTCCAGACTGTAAGCCGATCTGATTGGCCAGGGTGGCGAAGAGATGCGTACTGTTGATCGGGCCGCCGCGCGTCAACACATAGACGATGTTAAAATCGCTGAAGGTAAAGATCGTCGAAAACAGAATAATGATAGCCAGCACCGGCTTGAGCATCGGCACCGTGATGTACCAGAATCGCGCCCAGGCGCCGGCGCCGTCGGTCTTGGCAGCTTCGTAGAGCTCTTGTGGGATCAACACGAGGCCAGCAAGCATAGTGATGGCGAAGAACGGGAGGCCACGCCAAACGTTGACGGTGATCACCGCAATCTTGGCGAGGTAGGGAGTGCCCAACCAATTGGGCCCCACTTGCACGAGGCCGAGATGGATCAGGGTCCAGTTAAACACGCTGTAGAGGGAATCGAACATCCACCACCAACCCAGCGTGCTCAGGGCGGTTGGAATCACCCACGGCAGCAAGACCGCACCGCGTATCCACTTCTTGAAGCGGACGGTGCGGAACAGGAGCAGCGCCAGCGCCATGCCCAGCACCGTCTTCAAGAGTACCGCGCTGAACGTGAACACAAACGAGTTCTGCAAGGTCTGGATGAAGATCGCATCATGCAGCAAATTCCAGTAGTTCCGCAGCCCAATATACGCTCCCGGCTGCCCTACCCAGCTATCGGTGACGCTGAAGTACAATGCCATACAGAAGGGCCATGCCACCAACACCCCGAGTAAGACGAAGGCAGGAGCGATGAGCGTATAGCCCAGGACATGCTCCCGTTGGAAAAACAGCGACATCTTCTTCCGGAAGGAGTCTTGCACAGGGGCACGCACAGCCGTGGTGGTTCCAAACGACCGCGGCTTTTGTTCCAGAGCCCCCGTTGGCATGTGCATTCCCCCTGCAGACACCTACAGCTTGGATTCTACGAAACGTCACAGAATCGAGCTGTAAGTGTTCGATTTTTTGCGGCGATTATACGGACGCCCTAAAACTATGTCAACATAAATCAAGGCATCGCTAGCCCACAAGCCTAGCCTCGATCGGGGTCGGGTCTATGCAGATAGTAACTGTGTGGGGTCGCCCGTACGACGAATGTACACATACAGGTCACCTGGCGGCCCCCCTCGTCGACCGGCTTGCCCTTCGCCCTGAATGCGCAGCCGACTGCCGTCCCGTACTCCGGCGGGTACATCAATGGTGAGCGTGCGCATGACCTGGATCGAGCCCTTGCCGGTGCAGCGTTGGCAGGGGTCGGTGACGACCACTCCCTCGCCCTGGCACACATCACACCGTCGCAGCGTCGACAATAACCAGCCTGGGCGCCGGACCTCACACGCTCCCCGACACTGCGGGCAAGGAAACGGCGGTTTCCCTCCCGTCATGCGACTGCCCAAACACTGCGGACACCAGCGCACATTGGGAACATTGAGGCGAGCTTCGCAGCCCTGCACACACGCTTGAGGGGAGATAGATAGGGTATACCGCAGGTCTTGACCCTGTTGGGGCTTGTGCGCCTCAATATGTTCACGGGCGGCGAGGAGATGATCCACCATCGCCGCCATCCATTCCCGCGTCGCACTCGTGCCGGGGGGACGCCAGATGGGTGGCCCCCAGGCGCCCCAGCGATCATAGCGTGCGCGTTGTTCGGGATCTTTCAAAACGGTGTAGGCTTGGTTGAGGCTGCGAAGGCACGCTTCAGCCTCGGCATTGTCTGGGTGCAAATCGGGATGAAAGTGTGTGGCTAAGCGATGGTAGGCCTGCTTGATCTCCTCAGGACTCGCCTCTCGCCTGACGCCGAGGATGTGGTAATAATCAGGCTCCCCCAAGGTTGGCATCGCGTTCCGTCCTTCCTACGACCACCTTGGCCGGTCGCAAGAGGCGTTCATGCAGCAGGTAACCATGCTGCACTTCCTCCACGACGAGGCCATCGTCGCTCGCCGGTACGCGGACGATGTCCACCGCTTCGTGGCGCGTTGGATCAAACGCTAGCCCTTGCGCTGGCACTTCACGTACCCCGACCTTGCTCAACGCCTCCTTGAGTTGCCGCAGCACCATGCTGACACCTTCGGCTATCGCCGCGCTGCTGGGGGCGACATCCTGACCCGCGGCGTTCAAGGCGCGCTCAAGGTTGTCAAGTCCAGGCAAGAGGGCGATCACCAGGTCAGCCGTGGCGAATTGCCGTGCCTCTTCGTGTTGTCGGGTCGTACGTTTGCGATAATTATCGAAGTCCGCCATGAGACGGAGCAACTGCTCTCGTGTGGCCTCGTACTCCTGGGTTTTTTGGGCAAGGGCGGCTTCTAATGCCTGGACCTGCACATCAGCTGGAGCGGACTCTGCGGCAGCCGGGTCGACAACAGGGTCCATCATCGCTTCTGACGCGCCCTCGGGCATCTCGGATGCGGGGCGGGGTTCTGGTGCTGCCGCAGGCTGGTCGTCGCCATTGGAGATTGGTATCTTCATAGACGCTATCCCTTGCTCAACATACGCGTGAGGACGTTCGCTGTATACTCCACAATCGACATCATCCGGGGATATTCCATGCGCTTCGGGCCGATAATCCCCACCAGGCCGACTGGTTGGTCTCCCTCTTTGTAGATATGGGTGACCAGGCTGCACTCCATCACGTCTTCGATAGCGCTTTCGGAGCCGATGACAACCTTGACTCCCTCGGTCTCCAGACAACGGTCGAGGATGAGCAGCAGCTTCTCTTTCTCTTCCAGGGTACGCAATACCGCGCGCATGCGTTCCTGGTGTTGCGCGAACTCCGGTTGATCCAAGATATGCGTCGTGCCACCGACCCGCACTTCGCCCGGGACGGCAAGCGGAGATTCTTCCAAGAAGGCCTTCTGACTGAGATCCATCGCCCGACGTACCAACAAGTCATACTGGGCCCGCTCTTGGGCCATGAGTTGCGTCACCCGTCGACGAATCTCCGGGAGCGTCAGCCCAGCGAACTCGCCGGCGACATAGCGATTGATGACGTTCAATTCGTCCTGAGTGAGATCTTCTTCGAGCTCGATGACGCGATTGCTGATGAAGCCTGACCGTGCCACAATGATGGCCAACACCTGCTGGGAGCGGAGCCGAATGAATTGCAGATGCGCCACCACTACCGCCGCTAGGCGGGGCAACAGAACCAGCGCTGCCTGCTGCGTGAGGGAGGCAAGGATCTGCGACGTCATCTCCATGAGATCCCCGACGTCGCGCGCTGGCGCAGCGTGATAGCTTTCGTCGATTCTCGCTACCTGTTCTTTGGGAAGGTCGGGAACTTGCAGTAGGCTGTCGACGTAGAAACGATACCCTTTATCGGTGGGGATACGGCCGGCCGAGATGTGGGGTTGTGACAGGTAGCCCAATTCCTCCAAGCGCCCCATGACGTGACGAATCGTCGCTGGGCTGAGGGCCATCCGATACCCACGCGAGATCGTCCGTGAGGCCACGGGCTCCACGGTGGTGATGTAAACGTGCACGATAGCCTCTAATATGCGCTGTTCACGTGGAGTCAGCATGGCTTCCATGCGCGCTTCCTGTCTCCCCCGAACTGAATGTGAGCCCCTCGGCACCCTCTGATATCTGGTACGATCTATTGTAACATCGACTGCCCTGGGCTTCAATTGCGCCTCGCATCTGAAACCTGGCGTAGCGCCTGCCTCGCAGCGCAGCTGCAGCTTGATATTACTGGTGGTTGCGCGAAAAGTCAATCCACAGGCGTGGAGGCGGGTCGAAGCGTTACGCCCAGGCTCATACCCCATCGGTTGGGCGCGGAAATCAGTAGAAAAAAGGCGGGGCCTATGCTAGCATGCTGCCAATCTTTCAATTATGTAGCAAGGGCATGGATGGACGTGACATGGGGTTTGATGGCTTGGCCATCCCTGAACGGGTGAAGCGGGTGCTGTTGCAGAGTATCAAGCATCAGCGTCTGCCGCCGGCCTATCTGTTCGTTGGCCCGGCAGGGGTGGGCAAACGGACCACGGCCATGGCCCTAGCGAAGGCGCTCAATTGCCCAGCCCAAAACGGCGATGCGTGCGAGCAATGTGCGGTCTGCTTGCGCATTGAGCGCCATCTGCACCCTGATATCCACCTCGTCGAGCCCCAGGGGCAAGTCATTAAGATCGATCAAGTCCGGCAATTGCGGGAGGTCTTGGCGCTGCAGGCCTACGAGGGGCGGGTGAAAGTGGCTATCCTCGACGATGTGGGCAAGTTGACGGTCGAGGCCGGTAATGCCCTACTGAAAGTGCTCGAGGAACCCCCGGTTCAGACGTTGTTTGTGCTCATCTGCCAACATCTGGGGAACCTTCCGGCGACGGTGACTTCCCGCGCCCAAATCTTGCGCTTCGGCCTGCTGGCGCATGACCAGATCGTGGCGTTATTGCGGCAGCATGGGCGTGAGCCTGGTGCAGCTGAACGCATCACTTGTCTCAGCGGTGGCAGACCGGGAGCGGCCTTGGCGCTCGATCTCCCCGCCATGCTGGCGCGCCGGGCGGATGCGCTACACCTGTGGACTCAGGGATGGTCGGGCGATGCCAGCGTGCTGTTGGCCAGCGCCGAGCAGTGGGCAAAGCGCAAGAGCGATCTCGACTTGCTCTTTGAGATGCTCCTCTCGCTTGTCCGTGATGTGGCAGTGTCCCAGGCGGGTGCGAAGGAGACCCTGCTCATGCACGCAGATATCCGCGAGGCACTGTCGCCCCTGGCAACGGGGGTTCCATCCGCCACACTGTGGGAAGTATTCGAGATCGTACACTCGACTCAGGAATCCATTGCGCACAATGTCAATCCACAGCTCGCCTTCGAGGTGATGCTCTTCAAGATCGGAGACGCGTATGAGCGAGCTCGTCAACGTGATCGCCAGTGACAGCGGCCCTTCCTCGCCTGACTCCCAGCTGTACGTCGTCGGCGTGCAGTTATCGAAGCGACTGGCGAGCAAGTCGTCGAGCTATTGTGTCGAGGGGAAATGGCTGCGATTGGGGGATGCGTGCGTGGTCGAGCATGGCGATGACTATG
>JBKPCR010000359.1:0-22604 GCA_046727435.1 bacterium
CGCCTATCAGGTCGGTTCCTGCCAGGCGGTCTTCGAGATGGCCGTGGCGTATAGCCGCACGCGTATCCAGTTTGGCCAGCCGATCGGGCGTTTCCAGCGCGTGCAGGACCACATCATCGGCATGGTCAATCACCTGGACGCCGCGCGCTGGACTACCTATGAGGCCCTGTGGAAGCTTGACTCCGGGCGTCCAGCGGCCTCCAGCGTGCATCTCGCTAAGGCAGTGACCAGCGAAGCCCATCTCAAGGTCTGCGACGGCGCCCATGAAGTGCACGCTGGCGTGGGCGTCATCCGTGAATATGGCCTGACGCTGCATACGCAGCGCTCACGCACACTCTATCCTCTGCTCGGCGATGCACGCTTTCACCGCCGCCGCATTGCAGATGCGCTGGGATGGTAAATGTACCCCCCTCGTCCTGGGAGAGCACAGACGCTAGGATAAGGATGGAGACAGCTTGTACAGTGCCTGTCTTCCCTGCGGAGAGGGTTAGGGAGAGGAACTGAAAGAAACAGGGCGAGCATAACGGCTCTTCCTGCTTCTATGGTTCACGAGGCTTTCGCAGGCGGCTTGACCTTCCGCAGGAGGAGTTTTGTAATCCGGCGCAGCTTTGTGGGTGTGATCTCCGGGGGTGGTATGTAGCCCTCCGGCGTATAAAATCCCCCCTTGATAGGTTTTAGTTTAACGTTCTTTCCCACCGTCTTCATCGATCTTTCTTCTATGGAAGTCAGGGTTTCCTCGGAATCGTCAATAGCACTTCAAAGTCCCGGATCGCTATGCCAATGTCCCTGCCGATTGCCTCTCGGACTAGCCGAATGATCCGACGCACCCCGGTCCCGGCCCGTGTGACCAGGCCCGCATCAGAGAGCCGGGCATAGATCCGTGGGTTACGAACCACATGCACCCCCGCGCGCATCGCTTCCTCATCTACGGTGCTAGGCGGCCTGCCAGGGGTGTGCACTTCAACCCGATCATCGAAGATAAACAGTCGCACAGCACCACGGACGGTATAGTCCCGATGGGCCACCGCATTGACGATGGCTTCTCGCAAAGCCTCCTTGGGTAGCTCTGGCCTAGGCTCAGGCTCAAACCCATGAATGACGTGGGGAACCCTGAGGTGCAGGTCCAGGAAGCGCTCGGCCTGATCGATCACATCCAGGAGGCGCCCAGTGAGGTCTTTTCTATCCGACGGTTCCACAGAACTCTCCGTGCCGGGGAATCGCGCTGCATTGATCTGGGCAAACGGCAGGTGGCGCTGTGGCTCTCGACCGAAGAGGATGGTACCAGCAATCGTGGGATGTCCGCCTGAGAGCAGTCCCCAGTTGACGAGCAAGCGCTCTCGGCCGCTTTTTAACTCCTCCTGTCCGGTTGCCTCAAGATAACGATCCAAGGCGTCGAGGTCGAGATCGGTCAAGTCCAGCCGAGGCAGGGGAGTCTCATCGTAGTATAGGCTCTCAGCGGCCTGGAACAGCCGGAGCAGCTCCTCACGCGAGGCCTGGCGGCGCCCAGAGGTCGTGCGGATGTAGTAGACACCGCGATTGGTGCGATAGGGGCGCATATCGCCTTTGGGGATATTGACCACGACAACGGGTCTGGAGTGCGGCGAGGCACCGGGATAGAGGACCTCCTGGACCACGGTGATGGGTGGCTCGCAATTATTGACGGCCACGTTGTCGACATCGTGAGTCACGCGGTCCGAGTCTTCGACTCCCACGATTGCTCGATTGTTAGCAACTCCAAAGATGAGCTGCCCCCCATCTGTGTTGGCGAAAGCCACGAGGCTGGCCGCCAAGTCGTCGGGGCGAACCGGCCCTTCCTTGAATTCGGTGTGAAGGTCCTCCCAGCGGGCGACGCGTTCATGCAATTCGGAGAGATTCATGACCGTACTCGCAATCCGCCATATTTTTCTGCCCGCCGCTGGAAGGCTTCCTCGCCGCCTTCCATGATGGCCTTCACTAACTCTCGAGTGGCAGGATCGTCGATAGAGGTACAGCCGACGATCTGGGCGCGGCCTTCACGTGTCTCAAGGGCAAGCACAAGTTCGGCATCGCCGAGCACAGGAATATTCGCGTTATGGGTTGCCGCAATGATCTGGCGTCGTTTTGTCTGATCCTTGAGTCCCTTCTGCTCCCGTAAGATCTGCACGACATCTTCGTAGACGAAGCGGTTGTCCAGATCGTCCTCCGGCTGATCGAGTATAAGCACACGACCCTCAAGCGCAAACAACAGAAGTAAGATGACCGTTGCCCGTTGGCCCACCGACAAGTGATCAAGCGAGCGATACTGGCCGTTGACCTTGAGGTCAACCCGCAGAGCATCGGGCGGGATGAGGGTTTCCAGGTCGAAGAGTCGAGACTCCTCAGCGGTAAGCCACTTCACAAGCCGGTCAGCCATAGCGGGCGTGAGGCCAAATCTCCTTCGAATTTCTTCGATCCCAGACTGTATTGCCTCGCCGAGCGCGATACCATCCGTCGCCTCCGGTGCCGTCAATTGATCGAGCGCATCCTGGGACACCCCTGATCCCCGTAACAGGGCAGCCAACCGATCTTTGTAGTCGTGTTTCTGGCCCTTGAACTCGACTTCGAGCCGAATCCGGCTTTGGAGAAGCCTCTCGATCGCCTCGGCTCTTTCCCGCCGCAACTGATGTTCAGCAAGCCTGCAATCTCTGACTTCAGCGAGGAGAACAAGTCGAACTTCTTGAAGCTCTTTGAGTTGAGTTTCGCCCCGGTCCAATTCTTCGATCAGGGGTGTCAGAGCCGTTCGCTCTTCAGCCAATCTTAGGAGCCGGTCTGGGTCTAGGGCCTCGGTCTGAGTCTCTTGTTTGATGCGATTGATCTCTTCTTGTAAAGGGCGGATTGTCGTCTGCCAGCGGGCACCCAACTCCTTCAGGGCGCTCTCAGAGTCGTTAAATAGTGATTCTGCCTGTTCAAGCACGCTTGCCAGGCCATGCCGCAGTCGCTCGACGATCTGCGCAGCTTCCTCAAGAATGGCTTTCTGTTGGCTTTTCCCGCGCAACAAACTCCGGTGAGCTGTTTCCAACGGAGCCAGAAGATTATGACACCGCTCCGACCAGTCTTGGTGTACGTTTCTGACCGTCTCCGTTGCCCCGCGCAACTGCTGGCCGTCGCTGCGTAGTTGGGTGGCGTCACGAAGCTTCTCTGCAGCTCCATGCCTTTCGTACACTTCGATTTCATGCTCGACCGCTTTGAGTCGCTGTTGATATTCGTCGCGTTTTGTGAGCCTGCCACGAACCTCCAGAATCGTGCGCCCATTAGTGCGTAAGCGCTCGATCGCCTGTTGGACGGCGTTCGCACGCGTGCGCGCCTCTTCGCCGATTAATTCGTCGAGAAGGGCCAGGCGATATTCTTCACTCGCGGAGACGGCGTAGATTTCCCGTTGCCCAAGGATCGTCGGTCCACCGCTGGGGCCGAGCAAATCGGATGGATCGATGGTCACAGGCTTCTCAGAGTCCGCGTCCACCACTCGTGGTTCCTCGCCCCATACGCGCGTGATCCTGTAGCGTCGGGTGTTGCCATTACCAATGGGGCGCTCCAAAACCACTTCCACTTTACCTCCGCTCCCGAGTGCGTGCCGCACAAGCTCTTCACGGTAGGACTGATCGGTGTAGGGCTCCATCGAGAGGGCATAGCGGAGGGTCTCGATGATAGCGGACTTGCCAACCCCTCTCCCCCCAATGATGACATTTAGATCGTCATTCCAGGCAATGGCGAGATTGCCAAGAAAGCCTGAGCCAGTCACCACAATCCGCTGAATCTTGGCGTGGACAGCAGCAGGAACCTCTCCAATACTCAGTCGTGTTTCCGGGTCATGCAGGGCAAGCCGCAGCGCTTCCAGATCGATGGCGCTGAGTTTCAGGTAGGTTGCACGCAGCCTTCCATCGGCTCGCCTTTTGGTTCCGATCTCGTCGATGCACTTCGGATCAGAAAACTCGACAAGGGATAGACGTTCGAAGAATTTCGAGCTTGGGACACCCGTGGATTGGAGCTTTCGCACCTCCGCTTCTGGACAATGCTCCAGGGCATCAGGAGATATCTCCTTCAGGAGTTTGGCTGCTTCACCAGGTTGGAAGCTCTTACAGAGTCCATTTGGCTGGTCGGGATGGGGAAAGATCAAGAGGCATCCGAAACGTGCACAAAGCCGCTTCAGCGTATCCGTCACGTGCTCCTTTGGCTCGATATCGCGGTGCTTTCTATTTGGAGTGAATAGGGGCCTTGCCCCATCACGATCCAGCGTTAGCAGAAATGAGTTGACTTGCTCGATGTCCGTGGCCTCGTCGAACACGGCTAGCACATGAAGGCCTCTTACCACTGAGAAGGAGATTTCGACTCCGGGCAGCAAGGTAATGCCGTAGTTGCGGGCCTGCTCACGTATTGGAATAAACCATTCCTGGCGAATGCCATTGTAATCGGTAATCGCCCCAACCTGGATATGTGCGTCTTGCATTTGGCGGACATAAGTCTCGATAATCTTCTGGCGCCCTGCCTCCGTCTGGATGTCTGCGCCATTTGGACAGCGGAATGAATCGACCCCTGGCGAGTGCAGGTGCAGATCGACCCTACGCCAGACTGCCCCGCAGGAGGTATCCCCATGCGTCGAGGACTCCGGACTTACGGTGACATCCGTGCTAGACCGAGCTGCCATTGCTTGCCTCCTTCCCTCTATCGTTTAACTGGCGCGTAGCATAGACATGCCTGTCACGTTTTGTCAAACGCCATGCATGGATGGGACATCAATCGATTGCTATAGTCTCTGTCGAGCTCTGCCTTAGATTCTAACGAGGAGAAGGGATGAATGGCATTCATAGACTACAAGGAAGTAGCTGGCCGAGGTGGGGGGAGATAATAAAAGTCTTGCACCGATGGGATAATGTAGGTAAAACTCCTGGAGCAACATAACTCTGATGAACCGGCCTACCTGATAGATGGCAAAAGGATGCCCTTCATGCCACGACCCCAAGACTTTGTAGAGGCCAGGCTCTACGATAGCGGAGTGGATGTCATTCAGGATGCCCTGCGCCATCTACTACGCGCACGTCCTGAGCCGCGCATTTAGCTGGCTATACATCGCTATCGAATTGAAGGAATTTGCCTGCCGAAGGCCGCCAGCCTGGCCAGCGTTAGCTGGGCTCAGATGAAAGACATTCGGGGAGGGCGGGACATCCAGCCTCGACTAGGCTCGGAAACTTGGGAAGAGGCCAAGGCGGAAGTACAAACCTTACGAGATCATTTCCAGGCTCAACCATGAGTGCCATCGCGAACACTACGATAATCTCAAACTTCGTTAGTATGGGCCAGCATGGAAATGGTTCAAGGGCTCCACATTTAGGGTGGACCAACGAATGAAAGGACCGACAATGAACGAGGCGACTCTGCCAAGAGATCTGGTCGTCTTTCTTCTGCCCTTCCTCCCCTACCTGCTGAAAGCCGGAGAAAAGGCAGCCGAGGAAGCCGGGAAAAAACTAGGTGCTGATGCTTGGGAGTGGGCCAAGACCTTGTGGGGCAAATTGCGTCCCAAAGTGAAGGCCAAACCATCTATTCGTGAAGCCGTGGAGTATGCGGCCGCTGCGCCGGATGACGCATACGCAGAGGCTGCCCTGCGTCTGCAATTGCGGAAGCTATTCGCTGACGATGAAGCACTGGCCATGGAAATAGCACAGTTATGGGCGGAGGCCAAAGCTAATGGTGTGACGATTATTGCGGCTGGCAAACGCAGTGTAGCAGCGCAGAATATCCAAGGTAGCATCATCACCACCGGTAACCAGAACATTGTGCAGGGCTAGCATAACCGTCCGAGCTGTCCGAGATGTAGGCAGCCATTGTCCGCAAAGCCATGAGATCAAGTATGCATTTGCATACGGCCCCGCCATTGGCCACAGATATCCGTTGGAGAAACATGATGAGGGCGAGCGAGGAGGCCGGGGGATAGCAACCTATGCCTGAATCTCATGATCTTCGCTCAATCCTGGAACGTATGGCAGCCAGCACCAACTCTGATACCGACATTCAGATGCTACTAGACAGTTTACAGGCCGGGCAGATTGTTCTAGCTAGTGGTGAGCGAGCTGTAGCCCTTGGTGGGGACGTGAACGATACCGTCATCATCACAGGCAACGGTAACCTGGTATGTATTTTTAAAGGCGCTGACGCCGAGGCTCTTCGGAAACTTATACAGCAATTAACTCCAGCGCAGATTTATTCTGCATGTAAACTTGCCACGCCCTTCCTAGCCAAGGACCTGCTCAGGGGCCAAACTGTTATTCCTCGCAAGAATATCCAGACCCTATTGGATAGGTTTCTCACTGCTCATGTGAGATACTGCCTCCTCCGAGGCCCTTCAGGGGTTGGCAAATCGGTCATGATGGCCGGAGAAGCCCTTCGCATTCTCGAAAGCGGTTGGGCTGCGCTTTTGATGCGTGCACAAGATTTCTCACTTCAATATCTGGCTGAAAGGGTCGCTCAGGACGGTTTAAGGTGGCGAACAACACCAGACTGGCGTCAGGTCGTGGTTGAACCGTGGGAGGGGGACTTACCTCCTAATTTGCGGGGGTTCGCTCTACTGATAGATGCGCTAGACAAAGCAGACCTCAGCAAGATGGTGCCCGAGCTACTGAAACTGCATGATGGGATCGGCGGAGTGTCTTCCGATCGCCTCAAAGTCATCCTGTCTTGCCACGACTTCACATGGGATAGGCTAAGCCAGCAAGTACCGTTCTGGCAAGATGCGGGGACATTTTCCCACCAGACTGGCTCTGGTGTCGAGGTTATCACGATCACCGATTTTGAAGCAGAGGAATTAGACAGTGCTCTGCAGGCAATTAATGCGCGAGAGTTACTCACCCATCGGAGACCTGGTGAATGGGCTGATCCGCACGTTGAGGCAATCCGCAATCTCCTCCAGCATCCAGGCACGTTTGGCCTTTATGCGACCTTGCATAGCTCTGGTGATGTACCCTCTATTCAGAATCTGACCTGGAGTCGACTGGTTGAACAGTATCTGGGGGAGGCACTGACCGAGGCTGGAGCGCAATGCAGCATCAACCCCGAATCTTTGAAGGAGCAGCTCATCAACTTGGCAAAGCTGGCCAGACAGGAGAAATCGAGGGATATGTACTTGTCTGTGGATAGGGTCGAGGAAGCCATCCCCGATCTAGACCTTGACCGGTCCGACCCAACTCTGTCACGATATGCAGCTTTATTGAGGCATGGAGTTCTGCACGAGCGTCCTGCGACCGTCGGAAGGCGGCTGGTAGGCTTTCATATCGCCGATGTCGGGAGCTACCTCCTTTCTCTCGCGTTGGAACGAGAGGCTCACGGCCTTTCGGAGAGCGAACTGCATACAAAGCTCACAACGTGGTTACGTGGGGCCTACGGCTACCCCCCTCTGTTGGATGCCATCTTAGCCTGGATAGACCGTTTGGCCGACACGCCGCAGAATCCAAGCCTGCTCCTTCTCCTTGACGCCCTGGTGGAAGAACCCTTTCGGACAGAGGTCGTTTTTCGCCTGGTACGACCGACCGTTATGAAATCGCTGTTCGCAGCAATCAGGCGGAAGGATTCCCATGATTTCTATGCTTATGGAGAGGCAGCCAAAGCCGTCAGACCTTTGTCGGAGGCGTTGGAGGAGATTCGACGCCATCTCTATGACTGTTACTCTCAGGCGCGCCGGTTAGCTGCCCAACTGGCTGGACTTCATCGCGATATTCAGGCGATCCTGGGACTGCTTGAACTACTGCAGGATGACGAGAGAGACGTAGAAGAAGCAGCGTATGAAGCACTTGGTCGTATCGGCAAACCTGCGGTGCGGCCACTTCTCGGAGTCATTCACGACGCGTCACAATCAGCGAAATTTCGAAGCCGTTGTGTGGAGGCTTTGGGTAGAATTGGATTTCGAGATGGCGAGGTCTCTGTAGTGTTGACAAGCTGTCTGCTCGATGGGCAGGCTAGTGATATAGGCTTGTTACACAGTGCATTGCTGGCGGCGGTCCATCTGCGCGATGTGAAGCAGACTTCTCATGCCGTCGGTGCACTTTGGTCTGATGATTGGCAGATTGTGCTGGCCGCAGCCCAACTCCTCACCGAAAGACCTGAGCCATCCGCCTTTTCAGCGCTGCGAGAGACGCTAGGGCGGTGGAGTGCTCTCGAACGTGGCTCTATGGCACAAAGCTTGGTGCTACGACAGTTACTTGCAGCGCTGATTGAAATGGAAAGACTTGAAGCAACCAGGGCTGCCATCGAGTTCCTCCGAGCAAGTTTGCAGAGTTCCGGAGACTCATCGCCGGTCTGGGCTATTTGGGCGGCAGATGGCTTGGGTTTATCCGAAACCCGTCTACTCATCTTCGAAGATATAATCCAGCGGCTCGATCAGGCACCGCAGGATCACCTCCTCTGGCATAGCTTCGACCGGCTCAGCACGACCTGGCAGCCAGATCACTTGACAGCACTGGGCGAGGCGACGCAGCAGTTTGCAGATCA
Source organism: bacterium (assembly GCA_046727435.1). Classification (GTDB taxonomy): domain Bacteria; phylum Tectomicrobia; class Entotheonellia; order J063; family CAVPRW01; genus CAVPRW01. The sequence goes on from JBKPCR010000359.1 coordinate 8,491, forward strand.
AGGTATCGATGTGGCCCAGCGGATTGTGGATGGAATCATCCAGGGCTTGCAGGCAACCGACGATCGTCCCCTACACCAGGAGCACGCCCAGGCTTATGCTCTGCGCGCGCTTGCGAAGTGCCAGGCAGATGGCTTCGCGGCGGAAGTGAGCCGACTGCTACCGTATGCGGATGGGCCATTTGTTCTGGGCATTTGCGAAGCTTTGTGGGTCATCGGAGATCCGAAGGCCGAAGAAGCATTGTTGCATAAGCTAGAGCAGCCTGCCTCTCAGGGGCAGTCAGCCTGGTTTGAGCGAAATCGCATTATCCGCGCCCTTGGAACCTGCGGCACAAAACGGGGAGGTGCGGCTGTGCTCGCCTATCTGCGCTCCGAGCCGAAGATCTCGACTAACATCCCACGGGAAGCAATCTACCCGCTCGTACAACGGGGCGTGCTGAATCAGGCTCAATTGATTGAGATCGTGCGAGATCATAACGCATCGATCCAAGGGCGGAATACGAGCATGGTGGCATTATCCCTCCTGGGTGCACGGGGCAACAGAGACTTGTTCCGAGAGATCATCGCTCAGGCTGAGGATGAAACGCTGCGCGGATATGCCATTCGTATGCTTGGTATGGCACAGGACCACACGTACATCGTTGAACTGCAAAGCCGTCTCCGCAGGACTCGAAATGCCTTCGTGGCAGCTCGGGCAGCATGGGCGTTGGCTCAAATGAATGCATGTCAGGCAGTAAGTGATATCGAGCAAGCTTTGGAGGAGTTTGCCGCAACAGAGTATGCAGTCGATTTCATCAATGCTCTTAAGCATCTACGGCAACCCTCCTCTCTCCCTGTGTTGAGAGATCCCCTGCTGAGAAGCCGGTTCCTCCATGGTAGTGCCGAGATTATAGAGGCTCTTGGCGCATTCCTGCCAAATCCTCAAGCCAAGGCAGAGATTCTTAGACAGCTAGAAGCGTGGGGCGGAGGACGTATTGACGTCGGTGAACAACGTCCACCGATTCGGGCTTTAGCTCGGCATGATCCAAACCTGCTCTTGACGTCCATCAAGAAACTCTATCATGCGGGACGACTTGATAACAGTGCTCGCGAAGAGCTAACGCACTGGATTCCTCCCCTGGCGCGACAGGATCGAGTCGAAAAGACGGCCTTACTCGAAATCATAAAGCTGTTGGTCAGTGATCATTACCTGCCGGTTCGAGAGCAGATGGCCCAGCAGTTCAGTCGCATCGACGCGACTCTTTGCCTCCAGATATACAATGAACTTCGCCAGACGCCCGACGATTGGGAGCAGGCCTGTGCAGTCTATATGCTGGGCTTTTGGGAAAGCGATGAACGTGAGATCCGGTCTGCTCGATATGCTCAAACGTTCCTGATTCGCTACGCTGGCGACGCTGCGTTGGAAATGCGCCGCAGGCATCGTGGATTGCAGCAACTGGTTGAGCAATATCGATCAGCGAATGATCCAACCCGTTTGTCCGCTTATCTGGCCGTTAAGGAACAGGGCGATGAACAAACCATTTGGGCTTTACATGATGCTGTTCATGAGACTGATTTGGCCCATACTTTTTTGCGACAATTGGCCAGCGACGTTAATGACCGTCTAAGGAATGAACGGAGGAAACGGGCGGATGAGGAGCAAAGGCTGCTCGCTGCAGCGGGCATAGTGCAGTTCAATTGAGCTGTATCTAGTGATTGCGATACGAAATGCCCGTGTTGATGTCGGGTTCCCCAGTAAGGTACCCCACTCATTTATAGACGTATAGACGGGAAGAGCAGAGGTCTCATTTATGGCACGAAAGAAAGCCACAAAGGGTTCAGAGGCGTCGGTGGTGGATTATCGCTATGACGCGAAGCGAACAAATATCCCGCTGGCAGGGCTGGCGGCGCAGGGGAGGGTGCGCGAGGCGCCGCGAATGTCATTCTCATACGATCCGCACCTACCTCCTGCCTTGCGTTTCGACCAGACTGGTGTGACAGATAACCTACCAGAGCTCCTGGAAATCGCCAGGACCCGTCCGTTGACAGTGGATGAGGTGCAATTGTTGGCCAAGGCGTTGCGCCAGCGCGAGCCATGGCTGGAATGGGCGGGAAAACGTGAGAAAAATGGCTTCGAGGTCGACCCGGTGGCGCTGCACATCCATGAGCGGGTTTCGGCCCAAGCGATTCTCAAGGTCGCTGCGGATGAAAGCATCCAGCGTTCGCTGTTCGCCGATCCCCAGCAGGAGTATCGCGAAGCTGTCCAGTTCTACCAACATGATGTAGACTGGGCCAACCGCATGATTCTGGGCGATTCCCTCCAGGTCATGGGCAGCCTGGCACACCGTGAAGGACTGGCGGGCAAGATGCGGATGATCTATATGGACCCACCCTACGGCATCAAATTCGCCTCCAACTTCCAGCCTGAGATTGGCAAGCGGGATGTGAAGGACAGGGAGAGCGATCTTACCCGCGAACCGGAAATGGTCAAGGCCTACCGCGACACCTGGACGCTTGGTGTGCACTCATATCTGGCATATTTGCGCGATCGGCTCGTTTTATGCCGAGAGCTGCTGGCAGATTCGGGCAGCATCTTCCTGCAGATTGGCGATGAGAACTTGCATCGAGTGCGGTGTCTGATGGACGAGGTATTCGGTGCAGGGAATTTCGTAGGAATGATTCCATTCCTTACAACGAATTCACAAACGGCTGATGGGATCGGTTCTGTCGCCGATTACCTCGTTTGGTTCGCGAAGAATCTGGAGCAGATGAAGTACCGTCAGTTATACTTGCCTAAGGAACCGCGAGCAACCGGTGGATGGGGATTCAATTACATCGAGGAGAAGGAGGGGACGAGAAGACCCCTCACAAAGGAGGAGCGGCGAGGGGAAGTCGCGTTGCCTACTGATGGTCGCCTTTATCGATTGGACAACTTGACCTCTCAGGGACCGACACCTACAGGTACGGTTGATTTCATGTTCAACGGCAGGAAGTATCATCCTGGTCCGAGAAACCATTGGAAAACTACAATCACCGGCCTGGAGTCATTGGGGAAGGCACAGCGCGTCCAAGAGTCGTTAAATCAAATGCAGTATGTCCGTTTTTTCGATGACTTTGCAGTTCAGCCTTTGACCAATTTATGGACAGATACGACACAAGCCGGATTTGTTGATACGAAGCTGTATGCCGTTCAGACAGTTGCCAAAGTCATCGAACGCTGTCTCCTCATGACCACCGATCCAAGGGACCTCGTGCTAGACCCAACATGTGGAAGTGGCACCACGGCCTATGTGGCTGAACAGTGGGGACGCCGGTGGATTACTATCGATACCAGCCGCGTCGCATTGGCGCTTGCACGACAGCGGTTGCTGACGGCAACGTTCCCATTCTACAAGGTTAAAGAAGCTGAGGTAGACACGCAGATCCACGCTGAAACCGGGCAATCACATAGCGTTGCCCCTACAGATCAATCCGCAAATCCGTCGCAAGGCTTCATCTACAAAATCGTCCCCCATATTACCCTCAAGAGCATCGCGCAGAACGTTGCACTCGATCCCATCTTTGCCAAGCATCAGCTAATCCTTGACGACAAGCTTGCTGCGCTGAATGCTGCTTTGAAAACGGTCCCTCCCGATCTACGTCAGCGACTGGCGGCGAAACTCCGAGAGAAAGAGCGGCGCGATGGCAAGAAGGCGATCACAGACGCAGACCGACGGCGATGGCTGCTCCCTAAAGAGGGTTGGAAAGAATGGGAAGTTCCCTTCGACGTAGACGAAGAATGGACTCCAGAACTCCAAGCCGGGCTCACTGCATACCGCGCTGCCTGGCGGGCCAAGATGGACGAGGTCAATGCCTGTATTACTGCCAGTGCCGAGCAGGAGGAGTTGGTTGATCAACCGGCCATCGACAAGGATATCGTGCGCGTGTCTGGGCCGTTCACGGTGGAGGCGGTTATGCCCGCCGAGGAATCATTGGACGGGGAGTCACCGATTGGCGGGACTCCGGAGGAACTGGAGACATTTGACTCAGATGCCTCTAGATCGGAGCCCCTGCATGGTCGCCCCGATGAATCGACCAACGCTGAGGCCTACCTTGACAAGATGCTGCGACTGCTGCGCGTGGATGGCGTACGCTTTCCCAATAACAAGGTGATCCATTTTGCACGTCTTGAACCACGAGGCGGCGATTATCTGCACGCTGAAGGGGAATGGCAGACGGAGGATGGGCAGACCCATACGGTGGCGATATCCTTTGGCCCACAGTTCGGAGCGGTAACCAGCAAGCAGGTGGAGGAGTGCCTGCGAGTGGCGTATCGGCGTGGGTATGATGATGTGGTGTTCGCCGCGTTTTCCTTCGACGATGCCGCGCAGGCGGCCATTCAAGCGAATGAAGAGGACTCCTATGCCAGGGTGCGTGCGCACATGGCCCACATCCGCCCCGACGTGAATATGGGCGACCTGCTCAAGGAGACGCCGACCAGTCAGATTTTCACCGTCTTCGGACACCCACGCACCGAGCTGCGGTCAACCGAGAACGGATTGTTCGTCATCGACATGCAGGGCGTCGATATCTATAATCCCGTCGACAATACGATTCTGCCGACCAACGCTGACAAGGTGGCGGCGTGGTTCGTCGATACGGATTACGATGGGCGCACGTTCTGCATCACGCAGGCGTTTTTCCCCGACAAGAAGGCGTGGGAGAAGCTGGCGCGGGCGCTCAGGGGTGTGATCGACGAAGATCAATTCGTTACACTCGGCGGGACCGTTTCATTGCCATTCCCTGTTGGTCTGCACAAGCGAGCGGCCGTCAAGGTGATTGATCCGCGCGGCAATGAAGTGATGCGCGTGCATCGGTTGCTAGGGAACGGAGGAACGGCCTATGCTGACGCCTAATCAACCCTACCTTCCTATCCAACCCGTTAATAAACCTATTCTCTGCAGTCCGTATGAAGAGCCAAGCGAGCACTGGGTTTACGATAGAGCGACTGGTGAGCCGTCCCGCATGTCGGGGCGTCGTCCTGCCAGCTATTGGTACAAAACGCAGCGCACGGGGAGCGCCCAGGCAGAGTTGTTTGCTGAGGAGGAGCGCGACGACTTGCCGCTGGTCAATGCGTTGCGTGAAGATGTCAAACGCTGGCGGCAGGCGAATTATGAGAATGCGACGCCTGTAACCAAACAGCTCCTGACCTACTGGACACGCACAGACCGGGCACGGAGGCTGTTTTTCTGCCAACGCGAGGCCGTAGAGACTATCATTTATCTTACAGAAATCTGGGCCTCAGGCCGGAGGACACGTTGGAATCCTACGTTCGATGTAGACGATTACCGTCGACTACTGACAGGTGAAAAGCCATCCTTCGTAACACAAACGCGTGGGAACACTTTTCCAACCCTTGTCGACACTCCTCATGAGCTTGGCTTGCCGTCTTTGACCCGGTATGGCTGCAAAATGGCCACAGGAAGCGGCAAGACCGTGGTCATGGCGATGCTCATCGCCTGGGCTTTATGCAATCGCGGGCGAGTCCCGGCGGACGACCGGTTTCCCTCTGCGGCGTTGGTCGTCTGCCCCAATCTGACCATTAAAGAGCGTTTGCAAGTGCTCCGTCCCGACAACCAGGACGGTACCTACTATGACGAGTTCGACCTGGTCCCTTCACAGCTCCGTCCGCTGCTCAGCGCCGGTAAAGTCCTGGTGACGAATTGGCATTGATTTGCCCCCGAATCACCGCACAGTGAAGGCGGGAGGAGCTATGTCGTCGTCAACAAAGGTGAAGAAAGTCATGAAGCATTCGCCCGTCGAGTATTGGGTGATCTTTACGACCGCGCACCGATCATGGTGTTGAACGATGAAGCGCACCATGCCTATCGCCCTGCCCCCGTAGAGGAAACGGCACGGCTGAGTGCTGTCGAAAAGGCCGAGCGTGAGGAAGCAACCGTGTGGATCGCTGGCCTTGATCGGATCAATCAGGCCTGCGGCATCAAGTGCTGTATTGATCTGTCGGCGACACCATTCTATTTGCAAGGCAGCGGATACATCGAGGGCTCGCCCTTTCCATGGCTGGTGAGCGATTTTGGTTTGGTCGATGCCATCGAGTCCGGCATCGTGAAGATCCCGCGCCTGCCCGTCAGTGACACAACAGGACGGCCTGAACCTAAATACTTCGCGCTCTGGAAGCACGTCACCGAGCGCCTTCAACCAGGAGAGCGCCTTCCCGGTCGAAAACCCAAACCCGATGTTATATGGCGTGAAGCGGAGGACGCACTTATCACTCTGGCGAGCCAATGGCAGGAACGATATACCTACATCCAACAGGCCACGCCTGGCAAGGAACGCACCCCGCCTGTGATGATCATTGTCTGCGATAATACCGATATCGCCGAAGTCTTTTACAGGAATATCTCCGGTGAAGAAATGGCTGAGAGCATTGCCGACGATGAAGACGATGCCGATGATGAAGGCGCACCACGCAAGAGAAAGAAGGCCAAAGTTAGAACCGTCTATGGGACAGGTCGCCTGTTCCCGGAGTTCTTTTCCAATCGCAACGGCTTCCGCCCAACCTTGCGCATCGATTCCAAACTGCTGGCGGAAGCTGAAAGCGACGATCCAGGTGCCTCACGCCGTGATGCAGCTGAGACCTTGCGGGAGACCGTCGCGACGGTGGGCAAGCCTGGCAAGCCTGGCGAGCAGGTCCGTTGTGTCGTTTCGGTGCAAATGCTGACGGAAGGCTGGGACGCTAACAACGTCACACATATTCTGGGGTTGCGAACCTTTGGCAGCCAGTTACTCTGTGAACAAGTGGTCGGACGCGGTCTGCGTCGTATGGACTATACCCCAGATCCCGAGACAGGCTTGCTGACGGAGGAATACGTCGATGTCTACGGGATTCCCTTCTCCATCATCCCGTTCAAAGGGCGCGAGACCAAGAAGGCTGCCCCCGAAGATAGACCGAAAAGCCATGTGCGGGCGCTGCCAGAACGGCGAGCCTACGAAATCCGCTTTCCCGTCGTTGAAGGCTATGCCTTTGCCTTGCAAAGGAATCTCATCAAGGCCAATATAGACCAGATGGAGCCGCTGATCATCGAGCCAGGACGCACGCCGACCGCTGTCTTCGTCAAACCCCAGGTAGGCTATCAATATGGACACCCCACAGCAGGCGGTGATTTTCCATTTGCAGAGCAGGATCGGACGGCCTACTACGAGAGCGTTCATTTGCAGACCATCACGTTTGAGATTGCGCGCCTGGTCGTGCGAAAGCTGACGGAGGGGACTGGTAATGGAGACGCAAAGTTGCGGCTGCGCTCGCGACACCAACTCTTTCCGCAAGTTTATGCGGTGGTAGATGCCTACGTCAGACGCAAAGTGCGTTGGCAGAACTGTCATCCGTGCGAACTCGGGTTGTCCACCTACGTTGAACGGGCTGTTGAGCGATTGTATGATGCCATCGAACCCGACGACGACCAAGGCGAGCCACCGCTTCTCCCGATTCTCAACCGCTACAAGCCCATTGGCTCGACCGCCGAGGTGGATTTCAAGACCACACGTCCATGCTATGCTACTATCAAGAGCCACACCAACCAGGTGGTGCTGGACACGACCACATGGGAGCAGTCGGCGGCATTTCGGCTGGAGCAGTCAGACGTAGTAGCCTTCTATACCCGTAATGACCATCTGGAGTTCGTCATCCCCTACGAATACCAGGGTATCAGTCATGGCTACACCCCCGATTATCTAGTGCGGCTGTCCAGCGGTGTAACGCTCATTTTAGAGATCAAGGGGTACGAAGACGATCAGGACCGAGCCAAGCATCAAGCTGCGCAACGGTGGAAGGCTGCGGTGAATCGCTGGGGGCAATTAGGTCCCTGGGACTTCCACGTGTGTCGTAATCCACAAATGCTAGGACGGGAATTGGAGTGGCTGTGTGGTGAAGATACAAATTGATCCACATACCCTCGCACGTGCCATTGAGCGGGGAACGTCTGAGGAGGAAATCCGAGATGTAATCAATACGGGGTTCTCCATACCTGGGAAATATGGTCGAGTGGGGAAATGCAAAGTTTATGATTTTCAGCAGACGAGACATGGTAGATACTATGAGCAGAGGCGAGTGGAGGTATTCTATACAATTCAGCGAAATACAATGATTACTGTAACCGTATATGTTTTCTACGGGCAATGGGAGGAAAAGAATGCAGATTCTTTATGATAGCAAAACCGATTTACTATACCTTCGCCTCGATGAACGAAAACAGCAGATCATTAACAAAAGACTGTCAGAAGATATTGTGTTAGATATTGGTGAGGATGATAAGATTGTGGGCATGGAAATTATTAATGCGTCGAAGCATCTTAACCTTGAAACGCTGTTGCCATTGCACTACGAGATGGCTTCGCTAAGGCATCACCATGGCTGACGACCCGATCACCGATCTAATTTACATCGAGCAAACATCCAAAGCCAATGAGCAGGAGAATCTTGATTTTCGTGCTTTTGTCAAAGCCGACCTGGATCTGTCCGATTACCGGCTGAAGGGCATCGTGAAACAGGCCACCCAAGAAGTCTGGGCGAACATCGATTGTCGCACCTGCGCCAATTGTTGTAAAACTCGACATCCTCTGTTCAGTCGCGTTGAGGTGCAACGTATCGCCGATTATCTGGGGATGACGGCTGTGGAACTGCGCGCCCGCTACCTTGAAATAGACCAGGAGGCGGCGAAATATGTCACCAGAGAGCTCCCCTGCCCATTTCTCAAGGATAATCTTTGCACGATCTACGACGTCCGTCCCTCTGTGTGTGCTGGCTATCCCCACCTCCACCGCAACTTTCGCAATCGGCTCTGGCAAACGATCGATAACGCCGAGACCTGCCCGATTGTCTTCAACGTGCTGGAACGTTTGAAACGACGGCTGGGCTTCCGAGATACGCAGATGAAGCACTGAATGCGTCAATATACTGGGGGTGCGTAAACGGTGAGAAAGAACACAGGTATGGCGCCAAGGTTTTCGACGTAGTGCCGTGTCCGGGCGGGAATGGTCAGCAGCGTGCCCGGTCTGGCATGATACTCTTGGTCCTGCACTCGTACCAGGGCTTCGCCCTCCACAATGTAGATGATCTGATCGCCACTGTGTTCTTCCTCGGGGCCGGCGTCACCGCCGGGCGCGATCGTCATCACGGCGGCCTGGCTCCGGGAGGTACGTTGTAGGACACGGAAAAATCCGCCTTTATGCGCAAAAATGTCGACAGGCTCCATGAGTTGATCCTTTCAAAAGCTCACCTGGTTGGTAAGCTCCGTACCCAGGTGTGTGCAGGTCTCAAGTCTGGCGGTTTGCCGACTGCCTTGGCCGCCGCCTCAGAGCAAACGTGGGTGGCACGTCTCTCCACCTTTGGATGTGCAGCTTTTCCATGTGTTGCCTCTCTCCGCACGGTCGTGGGCGAGTAGCGCTGAGATTATAGCGTTAGGCTCCGGCTGTCAAGGTGGCACCCTGCCTTTCAGGGAAGCCATTGTCGCCCGTGCCAGGTAAGAAGTGTCCCCAGTTGCAACCACACATGACAGCAAACCCAAGCATTGCCCTTGTGTAAGAACGTCGCCGAGATCCGCCAGCGCGGAAGACTTGGCCTCTAACGCAACAGCTTCCTCCAGCATGTCTTTGGCTGGAGTGACTCACCTCGCCACCGCTCCCGTATTCACCGCAAGGGATCTCGAAGCACTCACCTGGATGGCACCAGCATTGGTTTCCAACAGCGATGAGCGCTCGATGCGTGTGACCATCATATCCATCTAAAAGCACTGCTGTATCGTCTGCACGGCCTCTCAGCATGGCTAGAGATGGGACACCCGTTGCGTTTCAGCTATGGCTGCATTGGTGTTTCAGATATAATGGACTAGGTGAGAAGGTGTGATTTCATTGCGCTCATAGGCATGCATGAGACTTCCCGTGAGTTGTCTTCTGGAGTGAGGCGAATGATGACACCATCCTACTCTCGCGATATGATCGGGTATGGTCCCAACCCGCCCGACCCGCAATGGCCTCATGGGGCGCGGCTGGCCGTGAATTTCGTGCTCAATTATGAGGAGGGCTCAGAGCCATCCTTTGCCGATGGAGATGGCCAGTCGGAGGCGGGGTTAACTGAGTCGGCCGGTCAAGGTCAGGGGGTGAGGGGCCGCGATCTCGCGGCCGAATCGATGTTTGAATATGGCAGCCGCGTCGGCTTTTGGCGCATCGTTCGGCTCTTTCAGGAGCGTCAGTTACCGCTGACCGTGTTCGGCTGCGCTTTAGCCCTCGAACGCCATCCGTTGGCTGCCCGCACCATCGCCGAGTCCGGATACGACGTGTGCTGCCATGGGTGGCGGTGGGTGCAGTATTACAACCTCGAGGAAGCCGAGGAGCGGGAGCATATCCGCAAAGCTATTGCCTCGTTGCAAACTACGGTCGGCACGCGCCCGCTCGGATGGTATTGCCGCTATGGCCCAAGCGTGAATACCCGACGGCTCATCATGGAAGAAGGAGGATTCCTGTACGATTCCGATGCCTATAACGACGAGCTACCGTACTGGGTCGAGGTCGGTGGTCGCCCACATCTGGTGATTCCATACAGCCTGGCGATTAACGACTCGAAATTCGGTCGTGGAGTTTTTGCGACCGCAGATGATTTTTATATATTCGTCAAGGATAGCTTCGATGTGCTGTATCGGGAAGGCACTCGTCAGCCGAAGATGATGTCGGTGGGGCTGCATATGCGCGTGAGTGGGCATCCAGGTCGATCAGTGGGGCTGGAACGGTTGCTGGACTACATTCTGGCCCACGACGGCGTGTGGATTTGCCGCCGGGAAGAGATCGCCCGCCATTGGATGGCGCATCATCCATTCGCCCTACATGCATGAACGTTTGGATACTTGTATGGCGGACCTCGCCGCGGGGGGCCATGCCTGCCGGTGACCGCCTTAGCCCAGTGGTGGACGCTTCTGAGCCCAGGGCCGTATGGCTTCAAAAGCGGCGGAGGCGCGGAGCACTGTGACCTCATCGAAGCGGCGGCCGACGATCTGCAAGCCGATCGGCAGTCCATCGTTGGTGAAGCCGCAAGGTACCGTCGCCGCTGGCTGCCCGGTGAGATTAAACAGGGGCGTCATTGCGATCCAGTTCCTGCGGTCAACCGCTCGACCGGCGATCTGCGTTGGGCCTTCGATGCCCACCTCAAAGGGCGGTACGGCCACCGTAGGACAGAGCAGCACATCATAGGTGGCGAACAGGCGTTGAATCTTATCAAAGATGGCACTGCGGCGCAGGATCACGCGCGCATAGTCTTGGCCCGAGACGCCCTGCACCTCGGCGATATTGGCCAGCAATTGCGGATCAATCTGGCGTTCATACCCTGGATAGTCCTGCAGCATCGTGCCGATATTCACATAAAAAAAGTACTGGAAGAGTTCTCCTGGATTGTCAAAGCTGGGGTTAACCTCCTCGACGTGGCAGCCCAATTCGGAGAACGCTGCCACCGCTGCGGCGGTGATTTGCTTGACCTGCGGATCGACGACCGCAAACCCCAAGTCAGCGCTCCACGCCACCCGTAGCCCGTGAATATCTCCCTCGATGGCCTGTAGATAGTCGGGATGGCTGGTCGGCAAGGACAGGCGGTCGCGATCATCGGCCCCGGCGATTGCGTTCAGCATCAAGGCCGCGTCCCGCACTGTTCGAGTCATCGGACCCACATGAGATATATCGCCAATGGTACTGGCCGGATACACTGGCACTCTGCCCGCATGGGCTTTCAAGCCGTAGATGCCGCAGAAGCTGCTGGGGATCCGAATCGACCCACCGCCATCGGTGCCCACCGCCAATGGGCCCATGCCGGTGGCCACGGCCACCCCAGCACCGCCGCTGGAGCCGCCAGGGGTCCGGTCGAGGTGCCACGGATTGCGTGTGATGCCGGTTACTGGGCTATCCGTCACACCTTTGAAACCGAACTCAGGCGTGGTGGTTTTGCCCAGGATGATGGCGCCTGCGGCCTTCAGGCGTTCGACCACCGGGGCATCTTCGGCGGGAACATCATGTTCGTACAGCTTCGAGCCCCGCATCGTGCGCACGCCCTTGGTGATCACCAGGTCTTTGATCGAGACCGGCACGCCATGCAGCGGCCCCAGCGGTTCCCCACGCATCACCGCCTGTGCGGCAGCCTGTGCTGCCTGGCGAGCTGCATCGGCAGTTACCAGGCAGAAGGCGTTCAGCCGAGGATTGAGCTGCTCAATGCGGGCCAGAATAGCGTTCACTACTGCCACCGGCGACACTTGTTTCGTGCGAATGGCGGCGGCAAGGTCGGTGGCTGGCATATAACAGAGATCGGTGTCTGACATGAGCTTCTCCTCTACAGTGCCGTGATCGTTCGCACATCACAACGCTTCTGCCAGCACCTCGACCAGATGCTTGGGGCGTTTGCCAGTGAAGTGCTCGACCTGCTGACGGCAGGAGACGCCCGCGGCAACGACGTCGAAGTCGCCATTGGTGGCCCGTAGCTTGGCCTGCACTGCCGGGAACAGCCGACGCGAGCCAATAGCCCGCGACAGGTCGTAATGCTCTTGCTCGAAGCCGAACGATCCCGCCATGCCGCAGCAGCCGGAATCCACTTCCTCGACCTCGAAGCCCGGCGGCAATCGTAGGACAGCGAGCGATGGCCCCGTACCGATCAGCGCTTTCTGGTGACAGTGACCGTGCAGTAGGAGGTTGCGCCTAATGTCCTTAAACGCCAGGTGCAGCTCACCACGGCCGTGTAGTGTGGCCAAGAATTCTTCAATCATGAAGCTGTTGGCGGCCACGGTCTCGACACGCTTATCGGACACGAGATCAGGGTATTCATCGCGCAGCGTCAGGATGCAGGACGGCTCACAGCCGATGATCGGGATGCCCTGTTCAGCGTAGGGTGCCAGCAAATTCACATTGTAGATGGCATGAGCGCGGGCCTCTTCCAGCATGCCCTTGGAGATCATCGGTCGCCCACAGCAACGTTTCGCCACTAGCATAACCTCATAGCCTGCATGTTCCAGAACGGTGACAGCGGCTTTGCCGATCTCCGGGTAGTTGTAGTTCATGAAGGTATCGTGGAACAGGATCACCTTGCGCTTAGAGGTAGCCGCCACGGTCGGCCTGTGCTTGCGGAACCACCGGTCGAACGTCTGACGTGCAAATGGCGGCAGCGAGCGTCGACGGTCGATGCCGGCGATTTTTTCCAATATCCAGCGCGATACACCCAGGCTCGCGATGGTTGTGGACAGCGGCGCCAGTGCCCAGCCGACCTGATTCAGGCGCTCGATGTTGGCAAACAATCGGGCGCGCAGGGGGGTACCATGGGCTTCGTGGTAATGCGCCAGAAACTCGTACTTGAGCTTGGCCATATCGACGTTAATCGGACACTCTCCTTTGCAGCCTTTACATTCCAGACAGAGATCCAACACCTCATACATCCGCGGGCTGGTCAGCTCTTCCTTGGGGAGTCGTCCCGAAAGCGCCTCACGCAGTGCGTTGGCCCGCCCGCGTGTGGAATGCTCCTCTTCCAGTGTCACCATGTACGATGGACACATCGTGCCATCGAGTTTCTTGCGACACTCGCCGACGCCGATGCAGCGCTCGACGGCGCTGGCAAACCCGCCTTCCTTCTCGAAGCTAAAGTGCGTCTTGATCTCGCGGGTCCGATACTCGGTGCCGTAGCGCAGATTCTCGGTCATCGGTGGGGCATCGACGATCTTCCCTGGATTCATGATATTGAGCGGATCGAACGCCTGCTTGACGTCCTGGAAGGCGCGATAGAGCTGAGGCCCAAACAATTTTCTATTCAAATGGCTACGCGCTAGCCCATCACCGTGCTCGCCGCTCATGGCGCCGCCGAACTCCAGCACCAGGTCGCTGATCTCCTTGGCGATGGAGGTCATGAGGTCGATTTCGTGCTGCTCTTTGAGGTTGACCAGGGGCCGAATGTGCATACAGCCCACGCTGACATGGCCATAGTAGCCGGCGCTGGTGCCGTGATCGTCGATGACCTTTTTAAAGCGACGGAGAAATTCTGGGAGCTTCAGGGGGTCGACGGCGGTATCCTCGACGAAGGCGATCGGTTTGCGCTCCCCTTCGACCCGCATCAGCAAGCCTAGACC
>JBKPCR010000360.1:0-6046 GCA_046727435.1 bacterium
GTCTCCACGTTGCGGACCGCTTCGCGGACTTCGACGAGAATGCGCTGTTCGGTGCGTTCAAGCACAGTCTTGGCCTGTTCAACCTCTAGGCGAGCACGGGTGAAGCGACTTTTCGCCGCTTGATTTCCAAGGGGATACCGCAGGGTGAAGCCAACGCGGTACTGGACCCAATTGCCTGAGGTAAAATTGCTCAGCGTATCTCCGAAATTATTGTCCACGCCGTTGGGGCCGACACGCCCTTCGAGGTCCAGTGCGGGCAACAGTTGATTCCGGGTAAAGCGCTCATTCAGAGTGCGGGACTCGATCTCCAAGCTGGCCTGGCGATAATCGGGACGATGTTCGAAGGCAGCCTCTAGCGCCTTTCCAAGATCGATGGCCTCAATGGTAAACGGTGGGGCATCGGTGGGAACGATTTCGACCACCCCTCTATATCGATCTTCAAATAAGCTGAGCAATTCCTTCAGCCGATCTTGGACATTCCGGACGTTATTTTCGCCCACAATGACGGCTTCCTCACGCGCTGCCACACCCGCTTCTCCTTCTAAAATGGAGAGCTGCGGCTGGGTGCCGACTGCGACTTGCACGCGCGTTTGCGCCAGTAGATCCTGCGCTAACTTGAGGGATAACCGACGCACCTCCAGCTCTTGAATGCGAAAGACTAACTCCCAATAGAGTTCTTGAACGAGGGTTACCACTCGAATGACACGATCTCTCAGCGAGCTTTCGGAAATCTCTTGATTGGTCTCGGCGATGCGAATGCGTGTGCGGTTCACGTCGAAACCGAAATTGCGCAACACCGGTTGAACAAAGGTCAAACTGGCTCGCAGCTCATCAGAAGGGTTGATAACGCGGGAGGAGCTGCCTGTTTCGTTCGAGTTAATGTGCTGCTGGGATACTTGCAAGCCCAGCCGAGTGCCGAGCTGTAGGCGTTGCTCAACGCCCGCCAACGGGGTGGCGGTCTGAACCTTTGCCGTCCCGTCGGGTGGCCAGCGGTTGGGAGCACCGGGCACTTGCTCTTTCCCGCCAATGTAGCTGAAGCCTGCGACGGTGGTCGGATCGAATTCGGCCTGCTCATTGATGACCTCTGAAGCCCGAATCTTCGGGTTAAACCCTTCGATCATAATGTCGAAATTGCGCTCGAGAGCAAGCGCAATGCTTTCCATGAGGGACAAGGGGAGCGTTTCAGAGGGCCGCACAGCCTGGGCAGCGAGGGACAGCACCCGCTGCGCCGTCTGCTTGGCGGAGCCTGCCGGCTGACGATTGGCAGCCTGCACCAACCAACGACCACTGAACACGATCAGCACGATCATCAACCCGATCACAGGCAGTGATGCGTCTTTCCTCACCATCCAGCCTCCACCCAGATGTGCAGTTGCCTGCCCTGCGCCAACGAGTACTGTGCGTGCACGACATATCACTGGGGTCAGGGCCTTGTCAACTGATTTCGCCGCGCCGCGCGGTTCCTGTGGCTCTCCGCGACTCCTGACGGCGGAGTTTTCTCTTGCACGACGACACACCCAATGGTAAGGTGCATGTCTTAGGAACGCTATCCGCTTCGACTGAGACAGGGCTTCGCGACATGGACGTAATCACTGACCTAGGGGTATATCCGAGATCTTTTCCGCTGCCGATCATGACGATCGGAAATTTCGATGGGGTCCATCTCGGCCATCAGATGATCTTTCGCACTCTGTGCCAGCGTGCGCGCGAGATCGGTGGCACGTCGCTCGTACTGACCTTCGATCCTCACCCCTTGAAGGTCTTGGCACCCGAGCGCTGCCCGGTCTTGATTACCCCAACGGCCAAAAAACTGTCGATCATACAGGAATGCAGGCTCGATGCGATCATCTGCTTGCCTTTCACGCAGGCGTTAGCAGATCTGACCCCCGTTGCGTTCGTTGAGGAAGTGTTGGTTGGGACAATCGGGATTCGAGAGATCTATGTCGGATACAACTTCGCTTTCGGCAAGGGGCGGCAAGGTTCGATCGCGCTTCTCCAAGAACTGGGGCAGTACCACGGGTTCCGTGTGCACATTATCGAGCCAATCGCCATCGAAGGGCGTGTGATCAGTAGCTCAATAATCCGGCAATGGATTCAGCAAGGTAGTGTGGACGAAGCGGCTCTCCTTCTCGGTCGTCTCTATTCGATCACGGGCACCGTGGTTGAGGGCTATCAGAAGGGGCGTGAACTGGGTTTTCCTACCGCCAATGTACGCTCCACCGATGAGTTGATCCCCAGCCGTGGTGTCTATGCTGTCATGGTCGATTGGCGTGAACGGTGTTATGAAGGGGTGGCGAACATCGGTTTCAACCCGACCTTTGGACGGACCCAATTGAGTGTCGAAATCCACCTGTTTAATTTCTCCGAACAATTATACGGAGAGGCTGTTGAGGTCTCCTTCGTGAAGAAAATCCGCGATGAACGAGCCTTCCCTTCGGTTGCCGACCTGGTCAAGCAGATCGGTCAAGATGTGGAAACAGCCCATACCCTACTAGCAACCTACCGTCATCATGCTGCTCTCGGTTCCACGTAGGCACTCCCCCGACTCGGTCGGCTCGAGAGGATACCCGTGAAACACGGTCATATCTGGATCGGTACTAGCATCAGTCTCGCATTGCTCATCTATCTCTTCGCTCGGGTTGATTATGGCCAACTGTGGCTCTCGCTGGCATCGGCAGATCCATCCTTATTGCTGATCGCCTCAGTCTTACTGGTGGGGACTCTGGTGATGCGCGCGTGGCGCTGGCAATACCTGCTTAAACCCCTCAAAAGCGTAAAATTCTCGAACTCGATGTCAGCTACGGCGATCGGATTGATGGCCAATATGATTCTTCCAGTGAGGCTCGGTGAGATCGTTAGGGCAGTCGTTCTTGGGCAGCGTGAACGGATTGATAAGAGCGCTTCTTTCGCGACGGTCGTCGTTGACCGCCTGCTGGATGGCTTCACGATCTTATTCATTCTCCTTGTCCTGCTCATGGCTGCGCCGCTGCCCTTTGATCAAGGGTGGCAACAGCGATTGCGCTGGGGGGGCATGGCATTCTTCCTGCTCTATGGTGGCGTGTTTGCTTTGCTCTTCTACCTGCACCGTGCGCCGACTCAGGTGCTCCAGGCTGTGCGTCGTCTCTGCTCGCGGCTGCCAACTCGCTGGGTGGACAGATTCTGCCGGTTCTTGGAGTCCTTTAGTGAAGGGTTGTATACCCTCGACCGCCGAGAATATCTTGGTCAAATCATCGCCACCTCGCTCGTCCTCTGGGGCTTAATGGGCGCCTATAATTTCCTCATTGTTTCGGCCTTCCAGCTTCACTTGCCACCGACGGTTGGCTTCATCTTGCTCGTGGCGCAGGCTGCCGCAGTTATGCTCCCTGCATCGCCTGGCTTTGTCGGCACGCATCACGCGGCCAGTGTGGCCTGCCTGAGTCTTTGGGGGGTTACTCCCGAGGCGGCGCTAAGCGTGGCGCTGGTGATGCATGCCATCGGATACTTCTTGACCATCGCCATAGGTGCGGTTTACTTGTGGGCCGTGGGGCTCTCCATGCGCGACCTAGGCCACCCGGATCGGAGAATTCCGGATACCCCGTCGCCCACTGCATGAGCTGAAAAACCTCTTGCAGCGGAACGATTGCGTGGCTATGATTAGGATTCCCTCTACTCGGGCGGATCGCCAGTCATTGGGAAAGGTGATGGAACATCAAACTTTTGGCACACCACCGATCGCTCATCAAGGGCAGATCACCGGTCAAAGGCATGCGCCGATCATCGCGATCGACGGTCCAGCAGGGACAGGGAAGAGCACTCTGGCGCTTCGTCTGGCGAGATACTTCGGATGGCAGTACATCGATTCTGGTGCGATGTACCGTGCCGTCGCGCTATGTGCTGCTGAACAGGGAATTCCCTGGACCGACGAACCGGCACTGGTGTGTCTCTGCACGTCACTCATGTTCGAGTTCCCCATCTGCGATGGGCAACTCGCCGTCCATGTCGACGGCCGTAACGTCACGCAGGCCATTCGGAGTCAAGCCGTGGGCGAGGGAGCTTCTCTAGTAGCCACGTTCCCAAGTATACGCGCCATCCTCGTTGGCAAGCAGCGACAACTTGGATGCGCCGGTGGCGTGGTGATGGACGGCCGCGATATCGGCACGGTGGTTTTTCCTGAGGCTGACGTCAAATTCTATCTTGATGCCACACCAGAGGCACGTGGACGGCGACGCTGGTTGGAGCTTCAAGAGCGGGGGGAGCTGACGACGCTCTCGGAGGTTATCGATGCGATCGGTCGCCGCGACCAGGAAGATCGCACGCGCCAGGCTTCTCCCTTACGGGTACCAAGGGGCGCGTGCTCTATCGATACCACGAATTTATCCGTTGACGAGGTCTTTCAGCTTATGGTAGATAAGATAAAATTTTTCGGCGTCTCCTTCCGCCCTCTTGATCCCCGCCAGGGAATGAGATGCCCACAATCGACTTAATGCGACGGCAACGAGGAGGATGTTGTTTGTATGACGGATGAACAGAAGACCCCACAAGACACATCTTTCCAGGGCGAAGTCGACGGGTTTGACGCCGAGAGCGAGCTAGAGGCGGGTTGGAGGACTCCGGCCGAGGCAGATATCGGCGACAGCAGGCCTGACGACGATGAACAAGTGGACATGGAAGAACTTTACCGGGAAAGTCTCGATCACATCCAGGAAGGCGAGATCATTAAGGGTCGGATTGTGCAGATCGAGCGCGATTCGGTCCTGGTGGACGTCGGCTACAAGTCTGAGGGCCTGATTCCACTGAGCGAGTTTAAGGAGGGGGCCAGGGACCTCAAGGTCGGCGACGAGGTCGATGTCCTCCTCGAGAGTAAGGAGGATAGTGAAGGTCTTGTGGTCCTTTCCAAGGAGAAGGCCAACAAGATCAAGGTGTGGGATGAGATCAGTCATGTCTATGATAGTGACGGAGTCGTTGACGGGGAAATTATTGGGCGGATCAAAGGTGGACTGATGGTCGACATCGGGCTGAAGGCCTTTCTGCCTGGCTCCCAAGTCGACCTGCGTCCAGTTCGCAACCTTGACAAGCTGATCGGCCAACGGTTCCCGATGAAAATCATCAAACTCAATCGTCGCCGCGGCAATATTGTGCTGTCGCGACGATTGCTCTTGGAAAAAGAGCGGGAAAAAGCCAAACAGGAGACGCTGGCGAACCTCCAGGAAGGTCAAGTGGTCGAGGGAGTGGTCAAGAATATCACCGAGTATGGCGCCTTCGTAGACCTGGGCGGCATCGATGGCTTACTCCACATCACGGATATGTCCTGGGGACGTACGGGGCATCCGTCAGAATTGTTCGCCGTCGGGGACAAAATTAAGGTGATGGTGCTGAAGTATGATCGGGATAACGAGCGCATTTCGCTCGGGTTGAAGCAGATCACCCCCGATCCATGGAGCGAGGTCGACAAGAAGTATCCCGAAGGCACACAGGTGCATGGTAAGGTTGTCAGCATCACCGATTATGGTGCTTTTGTGGAGTTAGAGCAAGGTGTTGAGGGATTGGTCCATGTCTCTCAGATGTCATGGACGAAGCGCGTCAAGCATCCCTCGAAAATCGTCAATATCGGGGATACAGTTGAGGCCATAGTCCTCAGCGTCGACAAGGAGAAAAAGCGCATCTCGCTCGGCATGAAGCAGATGGAACCCAGTCCGTGGGCTACCGCTGACGAACGCTATCCCGTCGGCACTATCGTCGAAGGTAAAGTGCGCAATCTGACCGACTTCGGCGCTTTCGTGACGCTGGAAGAGGGGATTGATGGGTTGATCCACATCTCCGACCTCTCCTGGAGCCAGCGTGTGCGGCATCCTTCTGACATCCTGAAGAAAAGCCAAAAGGTCACAGCCAAGGTTCTCAGCATCGATAAAGAAAACGAGCGCCTCTCCCTTGGTATCAAGCAGATGACCCCCGATCCCTGGGAGGGTGTAGCCGCGAAGTATCATGTGGGGGAAAATGTCAAAGGGCGCGTTGTGAAGCTGACGAATTTTGGGGCCTTCGTGGAACTCGAGGAGGGGGTTGAAGGGCT
>JBKPCR010000361.1:0-6525 GCA_046727435.1 bacterium
CCGCCCTTGAGGTCCTCCACCTCCCCAATGCCCAGGTGGTATTGGCACCGATCGTGTTGCAAGAGCAGGTCGTCGGCGTCTTAAAACTGGTGCGTGATGCCCCGCAAGAAGCCCTCACGTCGGTTGAGCTCGACTTGCTCCGCCTGCTACTTGACTCCATTACCCTGGCCGTGCATAACTCCCGTCTCTACGGCGAGGTCGCATCCACCAAAAGCTTCCTGGAAAATCTCGTCCAGGGGGCAGGCGATGCCATCTTCACCGTGGACATCTCCGATCGGATCACGTCCTGGAATGCCAGTGCGGAGCACATGTTTCAGGCGCCCGCAGCAGCAACGCTGCAGCAACCGATCTGGACACTTCTACCACGTGAATCGTATAGGCAATGGCGCGCCGAGATCGAACGCCGCGGCAAGAGCCTGCAGGTCTATACCCGTTTGAGCCCCAGCGGCGGGACGCCCCGCGATGTGTTGCTGACGCTGTCCCCGTTGCGCGGCCCCCACAACACGCTGGCTGGTCTGTCGGCCATCTGTAAAGATGTGACCGAGGAGCGTCAGCTTCGTGAGCAGGTGCTGCAGGCCGAGAAATTACGCATGGTTGGGGAGATGGCCGCCGGCATCGCGCACAATTTCAACAATGTCTTAACCACCATTCTGACACGGGCACAGCTACTTGCCCTCCAGGGAACAGACGCGACCGCGCTGCAGCGCGGCCTAAACCTGATTGCCCAGGCAGCGTCCGATGGTGCCACGATCGTTCGCCGCTTGCAACAATTAGCGCGCGGCTCCGGAACCTCCGAGATGGCTGCGCTCGACCTGAATACCGTGGTGCAGGAGGTCGTGGAGACCACCCAGCCCGTCTGGCACGATCACGCCAGGCGTGAAGGGCGGCCGGTGGAAGTGCGCTTGGAGCTCATGCCGCTGCCGCAGATCGTCGGCCGAGCGGCGGAGTTGCGCGAGGTGTTGACGAACCTCTTGCTCAACGCTGTGGAGGCCATGCCGCAAGGAGGTCAGCTCACCCTGCGGAGTTGGAGCGAAGGTCAAGCGGTCTGCGTGGGGGTGAGCGACACGGGCGTGGGCATGACGCCAGAGGTGCAACGCCGCCTGTTCGATCCATTTTTCACCACCAAAGGGGTGCGCGGTACAGGGCTTGGCCTAAGCGTCTCTCAGGCACTCATCAGGGGGCACCACGGCACACTCACGGCCCACGGTGAAGCTGGTTGTGGCACCACCTTCATCATCCGCCTGCCTATCGATTCAAGAGCCGTATAGAAGGGCACGAAAGAAGACTATTCGCCCTTTGACAGGCACATGCCAAACGCACCAGTCGTTGAACACGACGATAATTGCCAGTAGGGATACTGCGATGAGGAATAGAAGTCTCAAGCTGCGAGTCCGTTCAGCCCTTCTGCTTGTCTCGACTTTTGATTCTATAGAGCACTATGTTCTAGTCTTTGTCGTCGAGTCTCATGGGTTGTCCTCGAGTTTTACGACATTGCGGTTTCGACTGAACGCGCTAGCCCCAGGAGTGGTGTCTCAGATGTGGCGATGAGTCACTTGACACGGCCAGCTTGAATTCAGAGCGAAAGAAACCGCTGTTTTCTAGCATGGCTCTTGCCTCGCTTGACGACGGCAGTGCTGTGACAGCGGGGGCAATGACCAGGAAGTAGTACCAATGAACGCGATGCTGAGCATAGGAAAAAGTGCACCCTTGACGATGGCTCATCATGACAGGCATCTCAGCAAGTATCCACGTTTAAAACACTACTCAAAGACTTACGCATTGCGTACGGTCAGTTCCAGCTCGGCGAGCGCAGTGGCGCCAGCGCTGTCGGTCACCCGCACGATAAAGCGGGCGGTTTGTGCGCCAGCAGGAGGGGATCCGAAGGGAGGGGTCCCAGTTAGCTGGCCTGTTCCCTCATCGAGCGCAAGCCAGTCCGGAGGTTCGGTGACCTTGGTCCATTTTAGAGGGGCGTGCCACCGCCGGCTGTCAGCGTCTCCTTGTACAAGTCGCCGGCGGTGGCGTCTGGCAGCTTGCGTCCTGTGGTGATGGCCAGTGTGCTGAGTATGTCCGACCGCGTGTCATCGGGTCTAAACAGCGCTAAGAAGACCTCGCGTAGCTTCGCAAATGCCCTATCGGAAAACATTCCCACGAGGGCGGCTGCCGCCGCCAGGCCGAACGGGTTCACTGTCGCAGCATCGAAATTCGTACCGCCCAGAAATCCGCCGCAGATGACCAGGTAAAAGACAAATGCGATCCCGGCGCCAAGTAGCGGCCGGACCATGTAGAAGATGAACCAACTCTCTGTGAGCTTCCTTTCCCCGATGTAATCGGCCAATGACTTGAGCGCATACATACACGCACCAAGCGCGCCAGTGAAGAGAACGATCAGGATTAGCCGGGGTTCCTGCCGAATGTTTATCAGCCGCCCGAACACGTACCATTCCCCTATGGTACTCGCCGCCGCTTCGACCATCAGGGTCACCGCATCGGAGCTTTTATCGCCGTTCACCACTTTCACCGCAACCGCCCCTGGCGTGGCAAGCACCCCCGACGCGACGAAATTCGATCTAGCCAGCGGAACCACGAGTTGGTGGTCGTTAACATACTGCGACAGGCGGGTTGCCTCGTTGAACTTCACGTTCGACTCCTTCTTAAAGTTGTAGCCGAAGATTCGGATGCTGGCCTGACCGATGCCAATGGTAACTGTCTGGGGATCGATGAGCTTGATCTTCGGCTTGTCGTCCGTTGGTTTTTCCTCAACCTTGTATTCCGGCTCTGCCGCCGGTCTCACTTGAACCGTCTTCGGTTCTGCCGCCCACAGCCCATACACGAAGTACACACTCAAACCCCCGATGATCAGAAACCAGAAAAAAAGGATAACCCGCTTCCACCACTGCATGGGTCCAGCCGGATTCGCCATAAACCGCTCCGTGAGCCTTTTCGCCCATCGCACGGGTCCAGCCCAAGCCTCCATAAACCGCTCCTTGAGCCATTTCAACGGGTGAGACATATCAGCACCTTAGGCGCCACGCACCACGAAACCGGCTGCAACCGCCAGCGCTACGCGGCCATCCAGTGGACCGATGTATCTGCGGCGTCCGCGTCCAGTCAACATGCCAGCCGCGCAGCCAATATCAAGTATGCTGCAAACCCGCCAGAAGTTCCTCGGCATTGGCCATGGAAACATCCGCCCTGCTGTTGCGCAGTCGAGCACTACGACCATGAGTAGTATCCGTATTAGCGCCGAATGCATCTTTTCAGCTTACGCGATGACGGGCGATGTGAAGGTACTGGAAAGGTAGTGGAAGGGCAGATCTGGATTTCTGGGAGGGAGAGGTCCTAAAGCCAAACAGGGCGCCGAACGGAGGTCTTGCGGAGCACAGCAGATTGAGTCCCGCCGACTCAACCGCGCGGTGTTCAGCGCAATGATGGAGGCCACCGCTGGGTTGATTCTAGCCGTTGGTCGAAAAGCGCAGGTCATCGCTCCTTCCCCTTCGACGCGACGATTGGTTGTAGTTTCGGATTGTTAAGTCAAGATATAGGAATTGTGGCAGCGATAGTATGAACGAGGCTGGGTCTTGTCAAGAGCAGAGTCGGCTGCCTGAGATCCCAATACAACGTGAGCGTTACATGGTCTCCCCGCATGGCATCTAAAGGCTGTCTAGAACCCCCGTGTGAGCCCTCTCGGCCCCTGTCGCTGGGGCATGGGCACGCCGTATGAGGCCTGCCGAGCCAACCGGCGCAGCATCAGCCGGCTCATGGCCAAGTAGATCATCGCTTCACTGCTCTCAGGGGGGATTTTGTCTCCATACCTACAGTTCCACCAGCATCGCATAGAAGATGTTAGGCAGCCGACGAATTTCCTGCATGATCGCGACTGGAATTGCGGAGTCGACGTTGACCACCGCCACCGCCATGCCATGTGGGGCGACTCGACCCAGTTGCATACCAGCAATGTTGATCTGATTGCTGCCCAGGATTGTGCCGATCTTGCCGATGACCCCCGGCGTATCGTGGTTCGAGAACACCAGCATGTAGCCGCTCGGCACTGCCTCCAGGCGGTAGTCATCGACTCTCACGATGCGTGGCTCCTTGCGGCCGAAGAGCGTGCCGGCCACCTGTCGTTTGGACTTGTCCGTCGTCAACTCGACGGTAATCAGGCTGCTGTAGTCCTCCACGTTACTGCTAATCGTCTCGCTGACACGAATCCCACGCTCCTTTGCCAGGTGCGGGGCGTTGACCACGTTGACGTGTTCGGGCAGGGATTTTTTTAGGAGCCCGGTGAGCAGGGCAGCGGTGATCGGCTTAAACTCCAATACGCCGGCATCGCCGCTGTACCGCACTGCTATTTCCGTTAATCCCCCCTCGACCATCTGCACGACGAAGCTGCCGAGTAGCTCCGCAAGGTGCATGTAGGGTTCAACTTTGCGCAACATCTCGGCGTCGAGGGGATAGACATTTACCGCGTTGCGAATGGAGCCAGATTGCAGGTAATCGATCATCTGCTGGGCGATATCCACGGCGACGCGCTCTTGAGCTTCCTCAGTGGAGGCTCCCAGGTGCGGCGTACAGAGCACGGCGGGATGGTGAACGAGCGGGAGCTCATCATCGCCTGGAGGTTCGTTCTCGAACACATCGAGGGCGGCACCCATCACGGTGCCCGACTGGATAGCCTCATAGAGCGCGGCTTCGTCGATGATGCCGCCGCGGGCGCAGTTGACTATACGCACGCCGCGCTTCATTAGGGCAAATTCGTCACGGCCAATGAGGTGTGTAGTTCCACTGGTCTTGGGTGTATGGACGGTAATGAAATCCACCCGGGGGAGCAATTCCGAGAGCTCCAGGAGCTCTACCCCCATGCTCTGGCCGCGCTCCCTGGACACAAAGGGATCGTAGGCCAGGATGACCATCCCCAAGCCCTGGGCCTTCTTGGCCACCAGGGCGCCAACCCGGCCTAGACCGATGACCCCCAGTATTTTCCCCACAACCTCCACGCCGACGAAGCGGTCGCGCTCCCACTCGCCACGCTTCATCGCACCATCCGCTGGCGCGATGTTACGCGCTAGGGCTAACAGCATGGCGATCGTGTGCTCTGCGGCTGTGTTGGTATTGCCCTCCGGCGTGTTCATGACCACCACGCCCGCTGTCGTCGCCGTCGCGACGTCGATATTGTCCACGCCGATGCCGGCGCGGCCGATGACCCGCAGCCGGCTGGCATTGGCCAGGATCTCAGCGGTGACTTTGGTGCGGCTCCGCACGATCAAGCCCTCATATTCCCCGATGCATGCTTTCAGCTCGTCAGTAGACAAATCGGGGCGGTGCTCGACCTGCAGTCCCGTGGCTTTCCGCAACAGGTCGAGTCCTGGCGCTGCGATGGTATCACTGACCAGAATGCGCATCAACGATGTCCCCTCCGGTGCTGTTGTGTATGACCTGCGGGTCCCCAGCCAGGCGTTATTGGATGGATGTGGCCAAGACCTCCTGCGCCGCCCGCACCCCAGCTCCCCATTCGAGAGGATATCCCAGATGATGGAGGACGATCTCGACGGCTGACACCATGGTGATCACGTCAAAGGTATCGACGTAGCCCATATGCGCCAGCCGGAATACTTTACCACGCAAGCGGTCCTGCCCGCCCACGATGGTGGTATTGCACAGGTCCTGGAACAGCTTGGGGATGCGGGCGCCGTCGATCCCTGCCGGCACACGGACGACCGTGAGGGCGTCACTCGGGGATTTCTCCGCCAGAAGCGATAACCCCAGGGCCTTGATCCCAGCGCGTGTGGCCTCGGCGAGTTGTCGATGGCGCCGAAAGATGTGGTCGAGCCCTTCCGCACGGAGGGATCTGAGCGCCTCACGCAGGGCAACCACCACCGGGGTGGGTAAGGTGTAGGGATGGTCATCTTGCTCAAGTTCGCTGCGAATCTTGAGCAGATCGAAATAATAGCGTGGCAAATTGGTCTCCGCCGCCCGCTGCCAAGCCCTGTCGCTCAGAGCCACAAAGGCCAATCCCGGCGGCAGCATCATGGCCTTTTGTGAGCCGGCGACGACGGCATCGAGCCCCCACTCATCTGTGCGGACATCAGTGGCACCAAGTGCGGACACCGCGTCCACCAGGAGCAGGGCCTGCGGATGCGCCTTGACGATTTCCCCCAGGGCGCGCACATCGTGGGCCGCGCCGGTGGAGGTCTCACACGCCTGAACGCAGACACCGCGGATCAAGTCATCCCGCGCCAAAGCAGCGACCACGTCACCCGGCTTAACCGCCTCGCCCCAGGGGACTTCCAGAGTCACGGCCTTTACCCCATAGGCGCGACAGATCTCCCCCCAGCGCTCGCCGAACTTGCCACCACTGATGACCAGGGCCCGGTCACCGGTGGAGAACAGATTGGCCACGGCCGCCTCCATGGCGCCGGTGCCAGAGGCTGACAGAAGGATCACCTCACCAGAGGTCTGGAAGAGATATTTCAGGCCCTCCCGCACCTCCGACAGGGTTTCGAGGAATTGCGGCTCGCGATGGTGCAG
>JBKPCR010000362.1:0-7498 GCA_046727435.1 bacterium
CGCGGGCAGCGGTGGCGGCCAGGGCGGTCAGAGCGCAGGACCAGAGGGAGGATCGCGCCGATCGCGGGCCCCGTCCGGAGCCAGGAGTGGGGGGTGGTGGGCTGTGGCCTGGTTGCGGAGGCAGACGGACATGGTCCGGGCCTGTCAGTCGATGCCACCGTCACATGGCTGGGGCGTGGGGTCGAAGCGCCGGAGGTCTCCGCCGCTCCTGGTGCGTTTGTCCCAGTCCCAGCCTACCACCGTGGTCTGCGGAGGAGGGGGCCTCAAGCAGGATCACCCAGCTGCAACGGACGAGCGGGACAGAGGCGGTGCACAGTCATTGGCACAGCCATCGGTGAATGGTGAGTTCGCCGCCCGCCGCTGAGCGTGGGCATTGATATGATTTGCATTGCAAACGATTGTGCCAAAAGAACTTGCAAAACCAGACTTTTGGCGCAAGCGTTGTCCATATCATCAGACTTTCTGATTTGCACGCAGGGCAAATCATAGGGTCTAGGCGTCTGCATTGTGAAGGCGGAGGCCATATGATCCAGATCATCGGCATGCACCATATTGGCATTTCCGTAGTAGATGATCTAGAGCGCTGCTAGGCGGAGGTCCTGGGAATGAAAACCGTAGGCCTGCTCTTAACTTTCCTCTTAGTTGTAGAGGCTGCAGTCATACAAGGTCAGGTTCCCCGCCGTGCAGTATCGGATGAGCAGATTATCGCCCAGGGGCAGCGAGTTGGAAGCGGTACATACGTAGAGATTTATCAGCATGGCGTGACTGTTGATCCGTCCTTTCTGAGGATAATGGAAAGCGAATACAAACAGGTAGAGACCGTGACGGGTGTGAAGCTGGATACAGCTACACTGAGTCCCAAAGTGCACGTCTACGTCTCGGATGCCGTAGGAGTGTCCCATGTTTGGAGGGGATACCAACATCCAAGCGATCCGAGAGCGATTATTTTTCTGAACCCAAGGGTATATTTGGGAGCCATGAGCGGTACAAACGCCACGCATATTCATGAGCTGACGCACCTGTTTACTTGGCGTTTCACCAGTCATACTCTACGGCAAGGTCTTGCTGACTCTGTCGCGCCCATCCTCCTTCCCGGAGCCGCAGCCGCGGGCCTAGCGCTTCATAGTCCCCTACCCGGCTACACACGACCAAGGGCAGCAGGCCATAGTCCTGTCGAAAGGTATTGATCGCGTCGACACAGCCTGCGCGATGCTCGGCCTGCACTTCATCGAGCCCATCCAGTAACGGCAGTACCTGGTCCGCATCGACCCATGCCTGGCCCATTTTGCTGGGTACGTCGTACCGCTGTTGGAGTTCGTCGACCAGCCAGTCACCCAAGGGGCGCCGCTGCGCGGTCCAAGATGACAGGGGGAAGACCACGGGGATCGGCTGCTCCGGGTCCTGGGCCGCGCGCTGCAGCAGGGCACGGGCGAGCGTCAGCAGTAGTGTCGTCTTGCTCGCCCCCGGCGCGCCAAGAATCAGCAGCGCGCGATCCATACGATCGAACACTCCAACAAGTAGTGTCCCTGGCGCCTGTACCCGGTCGACGAGGTCCGGGCGCTGGACAAGGAGGTCGAAGGCACGGGTCACCAAGGCGGGGTGTCCGGTCAGCCCTCGCTCCCGCAGGATGTCCTGCGGGAGCGAGGGCTGGAGCACGCCGATGATCCAGATGGCCCAGACCTTCTCGATCATCGCCCGCCGATTACGACTGGCCGGGTCGGAGCGGCGCGTCTCCCCGAAATATTGCTGAATGGTCACCCCGCGCAGGGTGAAATTGTCGCCGACGGTGATGTGGTCAAACTGGAGTTGGGCAGCCGGCGTAAGACCGGCTGCCTCCATCTGCTCTCGCTCGTGTTGTCGCTCTTTCCAGCGCGAGAAAGCCGGGAGAACATCGACCGATGTCGGGTCGGCTGTGAACCGCTCGATGCCGTGGTGGAGGCCGATATACTCGCGCCATTCCTTCAGCAGGGGGTCTTTCGTGCGATCATCGTAAGGCTCCGGCCATCCGGTTACCCCATCATCCAGCAGGAACGGGAGGACGTCGATCCCACGGTCGATGGCGTGATCGTACTCCATTTGGGTAATACTGCGCGCTTGCCCTGCGGGGACGAACCCATGGCGAAACCTGACCAGGAGCACACAGGCCTGACAGCCGTCGAGCCGGTCCAGGCTAAACCGCCTCGGCTCGTCCGCGTCCGAGGTCCAATCCTCCATGGGATCGACCTGATATCCCGCCTTGCGCAGTTGGGCGATGACCCGTTGCCGGTGTTCCTTCAGATCGACGTAGGGGGAGGAGACGAACACCTCGACTGGCATGGCGGCCTCCTATTCTCGAATGGAATGTCCAGTAGTGTTGCCTGACATGCTCAGCGTCGTCCGGGCTCTGGTGCCCTCCTGCGCATCTCGGGCGCGAGTGTAGGCGGGAAGGACGGCCGTGTCAAATCTTGGCTTTATGGGTCCCCACTGGCGGCTGCG
Source organism: bacterium (assembly GCA_046727435.1). Classification (GTDB taxonomy): domain Bacteria; phylum Tectomicrobia; class Entotheonellia; order J063; family CAVPRW01; genus CAVPRW01. The sequence goes on from JBKPCR010000362.1 coordinate 2,476, forward strand.
ACGCGGTGCTGCGGCATCACCGCCATGGCCACGGGAATGTCGAGAGCTTCAAGATGAACAGGGCGGTCTGCCATACCTTTATGCCGAGCACCCAGAGAGCGCCGGCGCCCCCCAGGGCATAGCACGCGGCGCAGGCGAGGCGGATGTAGCGGTGCTTCCACACGAATGGCCAGTAGTGCAACAGCGAGCGGTTGAGCTGGTCGCACCACTGGTCGCGGCTGAACTCCTTGATGCGTGACGGGCAGAAGAAGGCGTACAGCGTCGAGGCCACAGCCAAGAGCAGCGTCGACAGCAGGAGTAGGAAGGACTGGCTAGGAATGGGGTGGGGGTGTAGACGCTCAAGAAGGAACGGCGCGAGTCGGCGTAGCGGGTGGTCGGGTAGGGCGGTGAACTGCTCGGCCCAGGTGCACACCAAGTTAATTTTGTCGTTATAGAGCGCCAGCCCGTAGAAAACGATGGGGATGAGGATGAGGGCGCTGTAGGAGAGGCCGAATAGGGACAGACGCCCCACGACCCGCAGGCGCTCCCAGTTTGTCAAACGCTCAAGCCAGGGGCGGTTGCAGGCATCAAAATCTCGAGCGTCCTTGGTGTCGCTTACCGCGAGGGTTGTATCGGTTGCGTGAACCGAACGCTCTCTAGGCCATGAGCCTGGTGAGTCCCCCGCGCCCCATACAGGTAGGCGCCGCCCAGGTCGGCCCCGCCCAGGGTGGCCCCGTGCAAGTCGGCCCTGGCCAGGGTGGCCTCGCCCAAGTTGACCCTGTACACGTCCAGCCTCACATCTGGGTTTTTCTCCCGCCATTGGCGGATGGCCTCTGCCCCTTGCTGCACGAGGTCGACGTGTTTAGGGGTGGCCATCGCGTGCCTCCTCAGCGTGCGTAGAGACCACTCGGATATAGAATGTTGGCTGATACTACCACGAGGTGCCCCGCCACCACACGCCTTTCGCTTCGACGCCCCCCCTCGCCTTGGCTCTTGAATCACTAATTTGACCAGGCCCGTGCCCCTGCGGCTGTTACCGCGGGACCCCACCGTTACATGCGCGTAAGCCCGCCAATGACCCTGGACGCAGGGCCGGTGACGGGCATCAAGTGTATAGAACGGGTCCTAGGTGCACAGGCGAAAGCTCCTGAAAGCCCTACAAGCCATGATCGTCTTTCCACATGACTCACCAGCCCTCCATGCCTGATCCGCTCACCACCCCGAACATACCCCTTGCATATCCGTTGAAATATCCATATATATGGCCTAATCTATGGTTGCTATGTCTGCAACCGTCCGTACAGGAGGATTGTCGATGTCTCAAGACGTGCATTTACAGGTGCCTGAGCGCCTGCTGGAGGAAGCCCAGCGCCTGGTCCCGGTGCTCGCCCGCGACGCCGAGCTGGCAGTGATGGGACGCATGAGCCGGGCGCTGGTGCTACGGCTCGCCCTGCAAAAGGGGCTCGAAGTGCTGAAGCACACCTATAAACCGGCTGCCAACTCTGGACACTAGGGCTGCTTTGTCATGAGTTCACCCTCACGAGAGAAGGAAGACCCGCCATGGTCGCGAAGGCGTCCGCCGTGTCCACTCACCGTACTGTGCAGAGTTTAGACCCCGTCGATGCATCGCCCCGCGATTATCTGACCGAACGCGAGATAGAGCTGTTCTGCAAAGCGGCGAAGCACGGCCGCCATGGCGCCCGCGATTACGCCATGGTGCTGCTCGCCTATCGCCATAGCCTGCGCGTCTCCGAGCTCGTCGAGATGCGCCTGGATCAGCTCGATTGGCACACCGCCCATCTGTGGGTCGCGCTCAGGAAGGGCAGCTTGAGCACGCAGCACCCCCTCGATGGCGATGAGTTGCGGGCGCTGCGTGCCTGGTTCCGCGCACGTGAGCGCCATCCCCAGCGCCATCTCCCCTGGATATTCCTGAGCGAGCGGGGGCCGTGCACACGGCAGATGTTCAACTACCTGGTGGCGGCGATCGGCACGCGCGCCGGACTCCTCCCGCACGTGCATCCCCATATGCTGCGCCATAGCTGTGGCTATGCGTTGGCCAATAAGGGGCGCGACACGCGGCTGATGCAAGATTACCTGGGGCACCGGAATGTACAGCATACGGTCCGGTACACGCGCACGGCCGCGGCGCGCTTTGAGGGCTTGTGGCGGTCGGCGGAGGGAGACTGATGAGCGACTATGACACCGATTTCTATGCCTGGACCCAGGCCCAGGCCGCGGCGATCCGCGCCAAAGCAGTGGCCGCGCTGGACATAGACCACTTAGCTGAGGAGGTCGAAGACTTGGGCCGTGCGGTCCGGAAGGCTATCGGCAGTCAGTTGGAGCGCCTGCTGCTGCACCTGCTCAAGTGGCAGTATGATCCGGCCACCGACCCGCGTCGCCTCTGGCGCGTCACTATCCGCCACGCCCGACGGGAGATTGCCGATGATCTCGCCGAGAACCGGAGCCTGCACGGCTACCCAGCCGAGCGCCTGGCGACGGCCTATCGGCACGCCCGCGAGGACGCCGCCGACGAGACCGGCCTGCCGCTCGCCACCTTCCCTGAGGCCTGCCCGTGGCCGCTGGCCCAGGTACTGGATGAAGACTTCTGGCCGGAGGCCTGATCCATGTCATAGAACACAAGTCGATGAGGGGAAGATTGGAGGAGGAGTGTGGAGAAGCCCGCCAAGAATACGCCACCCGATTGGACGGAGATGTATCGGCTCGAACTCGGCATCGACCCCAGCGATCGGCACCAGCTCTTGAACGCAGTGACGAAAGATATCGCTGCTGCCCATCATGGCGATAAAGCCGCCAAGCGTCGGGTGGCCGCGTATGACCGCGCGCATCGGGGATTCGAGAGGCAGGTCGCAGATGAGGAGCGAGAAGCCGCTGAGAATGACGAAGACGACGCTGCAGACGCGGACTAAGGAGAGCTCTGACAGATTGGCCGCGATGGCCAGGGCCAGGGAGGGCCCAGTGGGCTGTTCGCGTTGCGATTGATCTTGAGCAGTTGCACATGGCGATTGATAACCTCATGGAGGTTTGTGAGTTCGAACTCAAAGGGGAACTTGATCCCATCCGAGGCTCTTGGTGGCAAACCCTTATCTTTTGGTCTAAAGGCAAAATCACGCAAACTGCGTTCAACCGACTCTTACAGACCCTAAAAGAGGTCTGTGTTGCTCGATCGATTGGAATACCAAGTGCAGAGGAGACCGTAAAACTTGCTGAAGCAGTAGATCGGGTGCTTAAGAGCCTTGAACCGTTTGAGAGTAGCGTCATTCGTTTTGGGAAGCTGTGCCCGCCAGGCTACCGTGCGGCGCTTCGGGGAGCCCCACCCGAGTGTCTGCACGAAGCCGTGCAGCGCAGCCGCGCGCAACTGGAGCGCACCTTGCAGCGGTTACGAGAGCCGCGCGAATGGCCGGTGCTGCCGCAATGATCGAGGGAACTCATGAGCGGCCCAGCTTACCGGCAGAGGTGAAGACGACACACGCCAGCGCGAACGGGGGTGCGCGGCGCCGTCGGCGTCCTCGTGCGAAGTGACCTCCGCGATGGCCAGCACGCCTCTCACGCCTGCAACGGCGTATCCTGGTCTGGTTGGCCGCCGAAGACCAACGGACCCGTGGCAGCATGGCCGCCAGCCAGGCCAAATTCGTGAGCGCCCTGGCCTACGATAAGGGCAACGTCTCCACCTCGCTCAAGGGCCTGGCGGCGAAGGGGCTGGTGACGATCACCCGGACGCCCGGCGGGAAAGCTGAAGCGGTGGACCTGACCGCCGAGGGTCGACACCGGGTAGTCCTGGGGACGGCGAGTTGTGAATACGAAGAACGACTCCGACACAATGGACCCTACAGCCCTCTACTACGCCCCCAGCACTATCGCCCAGGGCGCCGCGGCGCTGGCGGCGCTGATCGGGTTTCTGGGCCTGTGGCGGCTGAATCGGCTGCGGGAGGAATACGACCAGGCGGCGCGGGATGTTGGGTGGCTACTTACTTCCGCTCCCGTTTCGGATCCGCGCGTCACAAACATAACCGTCCATACCTTGCATCGCGATATCATTATTCGGGCAGCCGAGCACTTTATTACCAAATATCGAGACAGCCAAGACGACACGCTGAGGTCAGTCGCGCTGAAGATCGAGGCCACACTTAAGCGATGGAGGGCCAAACCGGGCGACCAGCATCGGGTTATGGGGGTCCTCCAGCGCTTTCTGCGCAGAGCGCTCGTGATCCTGGCCCTCGCTATCCTCGGCCTCGTCTTCGCTTATGCGCTGAACGCCTGGGTGGTGACGGCATTGATCGCCCGGTTGCTCATCATCCTTGCCGGCTACCGCCTATGGCGTGACACGGCTTCTGTCGTGCGCGAGGCGGTTCGTTCCATCCGATCCCTCGTGATCCTGGCTGTGCTGCTCGCCCTGGCCAGCTCTGCCCTGGCCGGCCCGGTGCGCTCCCCCACCTATGCAGAGCAGACCCTCGCCCCCCTGCAGAACCCGTGCGGCGACGGCACGCAGGCGGTCTCAACCTGGAGTTCGACGTTGCACCGGTGGCAGACTATGATCACCGCGAGCCCACGGCCCTCGTGTACGTGGCAGCCGAACCCACGCACCCAGCAGGTGGAGGTGCGCTGTCGATCACTGATGCGTTGATGCATGACGGGTAATCCCGAGAGAGGAGCTCCTATGCAGTCAGAAGAAATCCTCGATGCCCTTGAAGAGTACCTCGGTCAATATGTGGGCGGTACCCGGAGACTCGCCTGGCAAGACCCCTACCGAGGGGACCTCTTTAAACTTTTCCTGCAGGCCTATAAGCAGGGCCATGCGCAGTCCGCCGGCCCAGCCCCGCTCACCGGCAGTGCCATTCGGGACGAACTCATCGCGCGGTCTGAGCCGACACCCCCCGCACCGGACCAGCGCGAATTCTTGGACCAGATCGTCATCCTCTGGGACGCCTGGACCTACGCGCTCGATCGGTACCAGGAAGGGGTGTGACAGAGGGCACCCGGTGACGCCCACCGGCGCGCCCGTGCGTGGCGACCGACGTCACCAGCC